>NZ_DATCWX010000088.1:0-36184 GCF_036566125.1 Intrasporangium sp. | reverse complement strand
TTCGACCCCGGCACGGAGTGGGGGACTGGTCTGGTCTCGACGGCCGACAACACGCTGCGCCGCAAGGCAGGGATAGAGGCCGGGGACACGAACACGGCCGACGCCTTTGACCCGGCGGTGCAGTGGGACGGCTTCGCGACCGACACCTTCGACGGTCTCGGGCGACACAGCGTCGAGGCCGCGCCCGCCGTGGCGTCCAGCGAGCCCGCTTCGGGAGCCACCGGAGTCGCCCCGGACACGAACGTCACGGTGACCTTCACCGAGCCGGTCGATGTCACGGGGACGGCTTTCGAGCTGCGCTGCTCGCTGAGCGGGCCGAAGTCAGTGACGGTCACCGGCGGACCCACGACCTTTGTCCTCGACCCTGACGCGGACCTCGTTCCCAACGAGTCCTGCCGCGTGACCGTCCGCGGCGGCGAGGTGACCGACCAGGACGAGCTGGACCCGCCGGACACGATGACCGCCGATGGCATCGTGTCGTTCGCGTCGTCGCTCAGCGCCTCGTGCGACGCCACCTACACCCCGATCGGGGCGATTCAGGGATCCGGGTCGGCTGCGGACTACACCGGACCAGTGGTGACCGAGGGTGTCGTCGTCGGGGACCACGAGGGCCCGAGTCCCGCGCTGCGCGGCTTCTACCTCCAAGACCCCAGCGGGGATGGTGACCCGGCCACCTCGGACGCCATCTTCGTCTTCAACGGCAACGACGACGATGTGGCGCTCGGCGACCACGTGCGGGTCGTCGGCACCGCTGAGGAGTTCCAGGACCAGACCCAGATCTCGAACACGACCTCGATCTCCGCGTGCGGCACGGGCACGGTCGAGCCGACCGCGATCAGCTTCCCCGTCGAGAGCCCGACTTTCCTCGAGCGCTACGAGGGGATGCTCGTCTCGGTCCCGGAGACCATGACCGTCACGGAGCACTTCCAGCTCGGCCGGTTCGGCCAGGTTGTCGTCTCCTCCGAGGGCCGGCTGCCGCAGCCGACCAACGTCGTCGAACCGGGCGCCGAGGCGCTGGTGCTCCAGGCGGCGAACAACAACCGCCGGCTCATCATCGACGACTCGTCCCAGGCGCAGAACCCCGACCCGATCGTGTGGGGGCGAGACGGTCAGGCGCTCTCTGCGTCGAACACCCTGCGAGGCGGTGACACGGTGACCGGGGCTGTCGGCGTCCTGACCTACACGTGGGCGGGCAATGCCGCGAGTGGTAACGCCTACCGGCTCCGGCCGATCGGTGCCCTCGAGGGCACCGCGCAGTTCGTGTCCGCCAACGAGCGGCCGTCGGCGGCTCCAGCAGTGGGCGGCATCGTGCAGGTCGCGGCGATGAACCTGCTCAACTTCTTCAACACGTTCGACGGGTTGCCGGATCGGGTGGACAACTGCACCAACGGAGTCAACGGCGCCGCGACGGACTGCCGAGGTGCGGACACCCAGGAGGAGTTCGATCGGCAGTGGCCCAAGACAGTCGCCGCGATCCGGGGCTTGGGCGCCGAGGTGGTCGGGGTCAACGAGATCGAGAACGACGGCTACGGCTCGGACAGCGCCATTGCGTTCCTCGTCGACCGGCTCAACGAGGCCGACGGAGCGGGTACGTGGGCCTATCTCGACGTGGACGCACGGACGGGTCAGACCAACGCCCTGGGGACCGACGCCATCAAGGTCGGCATGATCTACCAGCCGGCCGCGGTGACCCCGATCGGCCAGACGGGCGCGCTCAACTCCGTCGAGTTCGTCAACGGTGGCGACTCGGCTCCGCGCAGCCGCCCTGCTCTGGCCCAGGCGTTCCGGGACCACGCGACGGGTGGCGTGTTCACCGTGGCCGTCAACCACCTGAAGAGCAAGGGCAGCGCCTGCGACAAGCCCGACGCGGGCGATGGACAGGGCAACTGCAACACCGTGCGCGACAACGCGGCGAAGGCCCTGGCGGCGTGGCTGGCGAGCGACCCGACGGGCACGGGGGACGACGACGTGCTCATCATGGGCGACCTCAACTCCTATGCCAAGGAGGACCCGGTCGCGACGCTCGAGAACGCGGGTTACACCAACCTCATCGCCAAGCTGATCGGCCCGGACGCCTACTCGTACGTCTTCGACGGCCAGTGGGGCTACCTCGACCACGCGCTCGCGTCGCCCTCGGCCGAGGAGCAGGTCACAGGCGTCGGTGAGTGGCACATCAACGCCGACGAGCCGTCGGTGCTGGACTACAACACCGACTTCAAGACGCCGAACCTCCAGACGACGCTCTACGCGCCAGACCGGTTCCGCGTCTCGGACCACGACCCGGTCATCGTTGGCCTCTCCCTGGACAACGACACTCCGGGGTTCGCGACCGGTGGCGGTTGGTTCCGGTCACCGGCCGGAGCACTTGCTGCTGACCCGACGTACAGCGGCAAGGCGTTGTTCGAGCTGGACGCCAAGTACGAGACCGGCGCAGTCGCCCCGACCGGTGAGTTCAGCCTCACCCTCGAGGGCACGTCCTTCGTCCTCGCGAGCACCTCCGTCGACTGGCTCGTCATTCACGACAACGAGGCTCGGCTCGGCGGGGCAGCGACGGTCAACGGCGTCCCCGGCTACAGCTACCAGGTGGTCAGCACGGACGGTGGCAAGAACGACACGATCCGGGTCGTCGTCCGCGACTCATCCATGGCGGTCGTGTACGACAGCGGCCCGGCGCGCGTGACTGGGCAGATGTCCATCCACTGACGACCGCCCCATCCCGATCGAGTGGACGAGTTCTGGGCCAGAACTCGTCCACTCGATTGCGTATGGCTCGTCGTGTCTCGCTCGCAGGTGGTTCGTCATGTCTAGGATGCGCGAATGCAGCAGCCACCGATGGCACGACGCGAGGCAGTCACGCGCGAGCACCACAGCGACCGGTTCGAGGATGCCCATGCCTGGATGGCCGATCGCGACGACCCCGCCCTGCTCGAGTACCTGGCGGCCGAGAATGCCCAAGCGGAGGCGGCCACCGCCCACCTGAAGCCCCTCGCGGACACGATCTACGAGGAGTTCCGCTCCCGGATCCACGAGACCGACCTCTCGGTGCCGGTCCGCCATGACCGGTGGTGGTACTACTCGCGGACCGTCGAGGGCCAGCAGTACCCGGTCGACGGGCGCGTTCCGCTCGCCGACCACCCCCACCGGCCGACGCTCGACCAGGACGCCACGCCGTCGGGGGAGGAGCTGCTGCTCGATGGCAACGCCGAGGCGCAGGGCCACGACTTCTTCGCGGTCGCCGGGAGCGAGGTCTCTCCGGCGGGCGACCTGCTGGCCTACGCGGCTGACCTGGCCGGCGACGAACGCTACGACGTCCGGGTGCGGCGGATCGCGACGGGTGAGCTGCTCGACGACGCCGTCCGGCAGACCGGGGGCTCGCTCGCCTGGTCGCTCGACGGTCGGCAGCTCTTCTACACACGCGTTGATGCCGCCTGGCGGCCCCACCAGGTCTGGCGCCATGAGGTGGGCACGCCGGCCGAGGCGGACGTCCTCATCCACGACGAGCCGGACGAGCGCTTCTTCGTCGGGGTGAGCGCCTCACGCGACGACCGGCTCATCATCATCGGCATCGGCTCCAAGACGACGAACGAGTACCGCGTCCTCGACGCCGCCGACCCCTTGGGGACGCCGCGCATCGTCGCGGAGCGGCGTCAGGGCGTCGAGTACGACATCGAGCCCATCGGTGACCAGCTGCTCATCGTGCACAACGCGCGCCGCACCAACTTCGAGCTCGCGGTCGCCCCGGTCACGTCCACGAGCCCCGAGGAGTGGGTGCCGTTGGACGTGACCACCGAGGACGAGTACGTCTTCGGGGTCGACGCCTTCGACGACTTCATCGCCATCTCGCTCCGCCGCGAGGGCGGCACCGCGGTGCGCATCGTCATGCGAGACCCCTCGAGCGACACGGGGCTGGGCGAGGCACATGACGTCGAGGTCGGGGAGCCGCTGCACACGCTCCGGGTCGGTGCCAATCCGGAGACGAGGACCCGGACCATCCAGCTCGTGTGGCAGTCGCTCGTCACGCCGCAGACCGTCATCGACTACGACGTCTTCACACGGACGTCCACGGTGCTCAAGCGGCAGGAGGTCCGGGGTGGGCACGACCCGGCCGACTACGTGCAGCGTCGCGAGTGGGCGACCGCTCCCGACGGAACGCAGGTCCCGATGTCTCTGGTGCACCACCGTGACACCCCTCTCGACGGCACCGCGCCCGGCCTGCTCCACGGCTACGGTGCCTACGGCATCCCGAGCGATCCCTGGTTCTCGGTGCTGCGCCTGTCCCTGCTCCAGCGGGGCTGGGTCTTCGCCATCGCCCACGTCCGTGGGGGCTCCGAGATGGGCCGGACCTGGTACGACGACGGCAAGCTCGACCACAAGCGCAACACGTTCACCGACTTCGTCGCCTGCGCCGACCACCTGCGAGAGCGCCGTATCGTCCATCGCGATCACCTTGCAGCGGAAGGAGGCTCGGCCGGCGGCCTGCTCATGGGCGTGGTCGCCAACGAGGCGCCGGACCGGTTCAGCTTCATCCACGCCTCGGTGCCGTTCGTCGATGCACTGACGACGATCCTCGACCCGGCCCTGCCGCTCACGGTCATCGAGTGGGAGGAATGGGGCAACCCGCTCGAGGACCCCGAGGCGTACGCGCGGATGCGGTCCTACAGCCCCTACGAGAACGTCCGCGCACAGCGGTACCCGGCCCTCCTCGTCACGACATCGCTCAACGACACGCGCGTCTACGTCACGGAGCCGGCCAAGTGGGTCGCGGCGCTGCGTGAGGCGACCCGCGAGATCCCCGACGCTCGGCCCATCATCTTCCGCACGGAGATGGCCGCCGGCCACGGGGGCCAGTCGGGTCGCTACGACACGTGGCACCAGTGGGCGTGGGAGACCGCCGTCCTCATCGGCCTCACCTGAGCGCCCTTCCGGTCGAAGGTGCAGTTCGTGCCGCTCCGCCCGGGAGCGATGACGGGACCAAACGCGGTCAAGCCCCGTTCCCACGCACGAGGCGCGGCACCTCGTCCCGTCATTGGTCCCTCAAGGCCCAGTGAACCCGGCCTCCCAGCCGGGCCCGCGTGCCTCGCGGTCGGAGCCTGAGACGCGGCGTCCCGCTGGGTGGACCCCTCCTAGAATTGGGCCCATGATGTCCACCCTCGACCTGCGCGGCCGCACGCTCGACGTGCGGTTCCTGCGTGGGGCCCTGCCCCGAGCCGAGTTCGACGTCACCGCCGCCCTCGAGCAGGTGCGGCCGATCTGTGCGGACGTGGAGCATCACGGGGCCCAGGCGCTGCGCGACCTCGGTGAGCGGTTCGACGGGGTCCGTCCGACGCACCTGCGCGTGCCCGCCGAGATCCTCCAGACGGCCCTGGACCAGCTCGCACCCGACCTGCGTGCCGCCCTCGACGAGTCGATCAGGCGGGCACGGATTGTCCACGCCGACCAGCGTCGCACCAGCACGACGACGGCGGTCGTGCCGGGTGGAACTGTCACCGAGCGCTGGGTCCCCGTCGACCGGGTCGGGCTCTACGTCCCGGGCGGGCTCGCGGTCTACCCGAGCAGCGTCGTCATGAACGTCGTGCCCGCCCAACTGGCCGGAGTGGGCTCGCTCGCCGTCACGTCGCCGCCGCAGCGCGAGAACACCGGCGTCTTCGCCGGGTACCCGAACCCGACCATCCTGGCCACCTGCGCGCTCCTCGGTGTCGACGAGGTCTACGCGGTCGGTGGAGCACAGGCGGTCGCGATGTTCGCCTTCGGCTTCATCGATGACGAGGACGTCCGCGACGGCGTCCCCGTCACGTGCGAGCCGGTGTCGATGGTCACCGGTCCGGGCAACATCTGGGTCGTCGCAGCCAAGCGGCTGCTCAAGGGACTCATCGGCATCGATGCGGAGGCCGGCCCGACCGAGATCGCGATCCTCGCCGACTCCAGCGCCGATGCCGAGCACGTGGCGGCCGACCTGGTCAGCCAGGCTGAGCACGACCCGCTCGCGGCGTCGGTCCTCGTGACCGACAGCGAGGAACTCGCCGCAGCCGTCGCCCAGGCACTTGCTCGCCGGGTCCCCGCGACGAAGCACGCCGAGCGAGTGGCAACTGCCTTGCGCGGCAAGCAGTCCCGCATCGTGCTCGTCGACGACGTGGCAGCCGGCCTGGCCGTCGTCAACGCCTACGCCGCCGAGCACCTCGAGATCCAGACCCGAGACGCCAGAGCTGTGGCAGAGGGAGTCCGCAACGCTGGAGCGGTCTTCGTCGGGCCCTACGCACCGGTGAGCCTCGGTGACTACGCAGCGGGGTCCAACCACGTGCTGCCCACGGCCGGTTGCGCCACTCACTCGAGCGGCCTGTCGGTCCAGTCCTTCCTGCGTGGCATCCACGTCGTCGAGTACGACGAGGCGGCCCTCCGGGACGTGGCCGGCCACGTCGTGACGCTTGCCCAGGCCGAGGACCTGCCCGCACACGGCGAGGCCGTGACGGCTCGCTTCGGCGACGAGGTGCCCGGATGAGCGACTCCTCGGCGGCAAGCGAGGCACGAATCGAGGCGGAGCACGAGGTCGAGCGGCTGCTGCGGCCCGACCTGCGCGGCCGCTTGGCCTACGGCGCCCCTCAGCTCGACGTACCCGTGTGCCTCAACACCAACGAGAGCTCCTACCAGGTCCCCGACGTGGTGGTCCGAGCCGCCCTCGATGCGCTCGAGGACGATCTCGTCGGCCTCAACCGCTATCCCGACCGCGAGTTCACCGACCTGCGCAAGGCCCTGACCGCCTACCTCGAGAGGCAGGCCGGCGTCGTGGTCACCCCCGAGCAGCTCTGGGCGGGCAACGGCTCCAACGAGGTGCTCTCTCACATCGTGCAGGCCTTCGGTGGGCCGGGGCGCACTGCCCTCGGCTTCACGCCCAGCTACTCGATGCACCCGATCATCACCGAGACGCTCGGCACGACGTGGGTCGACGGTCTCCGGGAGGCGGAGACCTTCGAGATCACGGCCGAGTCCGCGGCGGCACAGGCCCGCCGGCACGACCCGTCGATCGTCTTCCTCTGCTCGCCGAACAACCCCACCGGCACCGCGCTGCCGTTCGACGTCATCGGCGCGGTGCTCGACGCGGCTCCCAACGCCGTCGTCGTCGTCGACGAGGCCTATGCGGAGTTCGCCCGGCCGGGGACGCCGAGCGCCCTGACGCTGCTCGGCGGCAACTCGCGGCTGGTCGTGACCCGCACCATGAGCAAGGCGTTCGCCTTCGCGGGCGGCCGCCTTGGTTACCTCGTCGCCTCGGCCGAGCTGGTCGACGCGCTTCGGCTCGTGCGGCTGCCCTACCACCTGTCCACCCCGACCCAGACCATCGCGCGCGCGGCGCTCGAGCACGCCGAGCTCATGCTGTCCACCGTCGATGCGATCAAGGCTCAGCGAGACCGCATCGTCAGCGAGCTCGCAACGCTGGGGGCGACCCCCGTTCCGAGCGACTCGAACTTCGTGCTCTTCGGCGGTCTGCCCGACGAGAAGGCGACGTGGCAGGCGCTCCTCGACCGCGGCATCCTCGTCCGCGACGTCGGCATCCGCCACCACCTGCGGGTCACGGCCGGCACGCCCGAGGAGACAACCCGGTTCCTCGCCGCCATGGCGGAACTGGCGCCGACCCATGTCGGGCCGCTCGCCACCCCGAGCACCGTCGACGCCTTACCCTTCGAGACCGCCGAGGACGACGCATGACACCAGGCAGCAGGACCGCCACGATCGCCCGGACGACCAAGGAGTCATCGATCGAGCTGACTCTCGACCTCGACGGGACGGGGGAGTCCGACGTCTCTACCGGTGTCCCGTTCTACGACCACATGCTGGCCTCCCTGGCCAAGCACTCCCTCATCGACCTCAGCGTCAAGGCAACCGGCGACATCGACGTCGACGTCCACCACACGGTCGAGGACACTGCGATCGTGCTCGGTCAGGCGCTGCGTGAGGCATTGGGCGACAAGGCGGGCATCTCCCGCTTCGGTGACGCCACCGTCCCGCTCGACGAGGCCCTGGTCCACGCGGTCGTCGACGTCGCCGGCCGACCCTATGTGGTGCACGAGGGCGAGCCGGAGGGCCAGCAGTACGTCCTCATCGGCGGCCACTTCACCGGCTCGATGACTCGCCACGTCCTCGAGTCGTTCGCCTACAACGCGGGCCTGTGCCTGCACGTCCGCGTCCTCGCCGGTCGCGACCCCCACCACATCGTCGAGGCCCAGTTCAAGGCGGTCGCCCGTGCGCTGCGTGCCGCCATCGCTCTCGACGAGCGGGTCATCGGCATCCCGAGCGCCAAGGGAGCGCTCTGAGCATGTCGACGCCACCCCGCGTCGTCGTCCTCGACTACGGCAGCGGCAACGTGCGCTCCGCCGTGCGCGCCCTCGAGCGCGTCGGCGCATCGGTGGACCTCACGGCCGACCCGCGCGCCGCGCTGGAGTGCGATGGGCTCTTCGTGCCAGGCGTCGGCAACTTCCACGCCTGCGTGACCGGCCTCCGGGCCGCGCACGGTCCCCGGGTCATCGGCCGCCGGCTCAGCGGTGGTCGACCGGTGCTTGGTGTCTGTGTGGGCATGCAGGTCATGTTCGACGGTTCGGCGGAGCCGTCGGACCGCCCGGAGCCCGGCCTGTCCGAGTGGCCCGGCACCGTCGAGCGGCTTCCCGCTCCGATCGTCCCGCACATGGGCTGGTCGCAGGTCCGGGTCGGGGAGCGTTCCCGGCTGTTCGCCGGCGTCGAGGATGAGCGCTTCTACTTCGTGCACTCCTACGCGGTCCTGGCGTGGGAGCTCGAGGCGACCGGAGCCTTCGCCGCGGTGGCGCCCGTCGTCAGCTGGGCCGAGCACGGCGCCCCATTCGTCGCAGCCGTCGAGAACGGCCCCCTCAGCGCCACGCAGTTCCACCCAGAGAAGTCCGGGGAGGCCGGCCTGCAGTTGCTCGAGAACTGGGTGCGATCGCTGTGACAGGCACGGGACGGACCATCGGTTGGCGTGGAACTCAGCGGGCAGGGACCCGGCTCGCCTGTGCAAGCCAGCCCAGCGGCATACGGCATCCGCGAATTCTACTGAGCCACAAGGAGACTCGACGTGACAGATAACCCCCGACTGGAGCTCCTCCCGGCCGTCGACATCGCCGGCGGGCAGGCCGTACAGCTCGTCCAGGGAATCGCTGGAAGCGGCGGACGGTTCGGCGACCCATGGGAAGCGGCCAAGGCGTGGCAGGACCAGGGCGCGGAGTGGATTCATCTCGTGGATCTGGACGCCGCGTTCGGCCGAGGCAACAACCGGGAGCTCATCGACACGATAATCGGACGGCTCGACATCTCGGTGGAGCTGTCTGGAGGCATCCGCGACGCCGAGTCCCTCGACGCGGCGCTCGCGACCGGCTGTCGCCGGGTCAACATCGGCACCGCCGCGCTGGAGGACCCCGAGTGGACCGGGCGGATCATCGGTGAGCACGGTGACCGGGTCGCCATCGGCCTCGACGTGCGGGGGACGACTCTGGCCGCGCGGGGCTGGACTCGTGAGGGCGGCGACCTCTGGCAGACGCTCGACCGGCTCGACCGGGAAGGCTGCGCTCGTTACGTCGTCACCGACGTGAACAAGGACGGCATGCTCCAGGGTCCGAACGTCGAACTGCTGCGCCGCGTGTGTGAGCGGACTGACCGACCGGTCGTCGCCTCCGGCGGGGTCTCGACGCTCGAGGACATCCGGGTGCTGCGCACCCTTGTCGCCGAGGGTGTCGAGGGTGCCATCATCGGGTCGGCCCTGTACCAGGGGGCCTTCACCCTGCCCGACGCTCTCGACCTGGCCGGACGGCCCGAGCGGTGACCACCCCGTTCGCGCACGTCGACGACGAGGGGCGGCCCTCCGACTCCGTCGGCCAGGCCTGGACCGGCAAGTCGATCCCGGCCCACGGGTTCTCCGAGGACCGTGGCGAGGCCGATCCGGGCCTCGTCGACGCGCTCCTGGCCTGCACCGCCGAGCCGACGCCAGAGGCGGAGACCGAGCTGATGACCCGGGTCGCGGCCGCCCGCTGGCTGGTGCCCGTGGTGGCGGTGCCGACCGACGTCGACGAGCACGGCGGGCTCGTCACAGACACGCGCAGCGACATGGCAGCGGTGACACTGACCGCGCCGGACGGCCGGCGGGCTTTGCCGATGTTCAGCAGCCTCGAGTCGCTCGCTGCCTGGGACCCGGCCGCGCGCCCCGTTCCGGTGCGGGCGGCCGCAGCTGCCCAAGCCGCCATCTCGGAGTCCTGCGACGTGTTGGTCGTCGACGTCTCGTCGCCGCAGGCAGCCGTGCTCCGCTCCAGCATGCTGTGGGCCCTGGCGCAGGAGCACGCCTGGCTCCCCGCTCATCGCGACGACCAGGTGGCACGGGCAGTCCGCAGGGCGGTGGCGGAGGAGCCGCTCGTGAGCGGCCATCGCGTCGAAGCCGGCCAACCCGCCGGAGCCGGCGTCCTGCGCGTCGTGCTCCTGCTGCCGCCGGGTCTCGACCAGGCCGTCGTGAGCGAGGTCGCCACCCGGATCGGCGAGCGGATTGCGACGGACGGCGAGACCCGTGCGAGGATCGATTCACTGACGTTCGCCCTCGAAGCCGCCACCTGAGTCGTGGCCCGACCTCGGCAGGAGGCCACCGTGAGCGCGACCCTCGGTTTCGTCGCCGACCCGGTCCTCGACGCCCAGCGTCGAGGTGACCTGCGCCGGATGCGGCTCGTCGCGACCGGACTGCTCGTCCTCGCCGCGATTGTCTATGTCATCACCCGCGGCCACGACGAGGGCTGGCTCGGCTTCGTCAACGCGGGTGCGGAGGCCTCGATGGTCGGTGCCTGCGCAGACTGGTTCGCCGTCACCGCGCTGTTCCGCCACCCGCTCGGCCTGCCCATCCCGCACACGGCGCTCATCCCGCGCAAGAAGGAGATGATCGGCCGCAGCCTCGAGGAGTTCGTCGGAGAGAACTTCCTGCACGAGGAGATCATCCGCGAGCGGGTTCTCGACGCGGAACCGACTCGGCGCGCCGCGGAGTGGGTGCTGACCGACAACCACGCCAAACGACTCGTCGACGAAGTGGCCACCGTCGGTGCGCATGCCCTGCACCGGATTCCGGACAGCGACATCCAGGCCGTCATCGAGCAGGCCGTCCTGCCCCGGCTCATCAAGGAGCCGGTCAGCTCGCTCGCAGGTGGCCTCCTCGAGCAGATCGTGCGCGACGGGTCGCACGCGGGCCTCGTCGACCTGACTCTCGATGAGATGGCGGCGTGGCTCGTCGTCAACGAGGACCTCTTCGAGTCCCTCATCGTCCAGCGAGCGCCGTCGTGGGTGCCGGACGCCGTGAACGACCTCGTCGCACGCCGGATCCACACCGAGGCCCTCAAGTGGCTCGCCGACATCCGTCGGGAGCCGAGGCATGACGTCCGGATCGCGCTCGACAAGCTGCTCACCGATCTCGCGGACAACCTGCAGCATGATCCCGTGACCCAGGAGCGCGCCGAGCGGCTCAAGGAGAGGGTGCTCTCGCACCCGCAGGTGTCGGTCACCGCCATGTCCCTCTGGCAGTCCTTCCGGGCCGTGGCCATTGCAGCGCTGGAGGACGAGGAGGGTCCGGTTCGGGCGCGCGGCATCGAGGAGGTCATCCTGCTCGCCCAGCGGCTGCTGGGGGATCCAGACCTGAGGGCCCGGATCGACGCGAGGATCTGCGATGCCGTCGTGTACGGCGTGGAGCGCTACGGGAGCGAGCTGACGCGTGTCATCAGCCACACGGTGGACCGGTGGGACGGCCGTGAGACGGCCGAGCGCGTGGAGCTGCACGTCGGGCGGGACCTGCAGTTCATCCGGATCAACGGCACGCTCGTCGGCGGCCTCATCGGCGTGCTGATCCACGCGGTGTCCGTTTTCCTGGGCTGAGTCACAGCAGCGAGCAGCTCGCGACACCCCGGGGGGTCGCGAACTGCTCGCTACTGAAAAAGATGCTGCGCTCGATCTGGCTCAGGCCGAGCGCTGGTAGGCGCGGAAGGCCTGGGTCGCCAGCGAGCTCATGACGACGGCGAGTGCCGCGAGGGCGCCGAGGCGGGGCCACACGGCTGCCCAGTCCGTCGAGGTCGACAGCCCCTCGCGGCTGACAACGACGGCCCAGTCGAGTGGGTTGTACGTCGCAATGTTCTGCAGCCACGTGGGTGCGAGCTCGGGGTCCATGATGGCCGACGAGAGGAACACGAGCGGCAGGGACAGCAGCTGGCTGATACCGATGAGGGCGTTCTGGTCGCGGGACAGGAGGGCGACCGCGTTGGACATCGCGGCGAAGACCACCGTGAGCAGCGCGGCCGACACGAAGGTCAGGCCGGTCCCGACGAGAGGACGCTCGAACCGTGCTCCGGCGGCATACGCGATCAGGATGATGACGACCGTCTGGACGATGGAGACGATGCCCTGGTAGACGACGGTGCCGTTGATCATCGCGCCCCGGCGCACCGGCGAGGCCAGCAACCGGTCCATCACGCCAAGGTTCATGTCCTCGATGTACACGGTGCCCGCCCAGGCGGCAGAGAACAGCGCCGTCATGGCCACGACACCGGGGGTGAGGAACTCGAGGTAGGAGCGACCACCGGTGCCGAACCCGGGGATCTGGACGACGTCTTCGAACAGGGCGCCGAACAGGAGTAACCAGATCGCGGGCTGGATGAGGGTGATGAGGACGAAGGCCGGCTGGCGCAGGAGCGCCGTCAGCGACCGCTTCGTCAACAGGGTTGAGTGGGTCACCAAGGTCGTCATCGGGCCACCGCCTCGAACGCTCGCCCCGCATGCCGCAGATAGACGTCGTCGAGGGAGGGGCGGGCCACGGTCGCCGACGCCACCATGACGCCTGCCTGCTCCAGCACCGCGAGGGCCGATGGGACCACGGCTGCACCATGGTCGGTCCGGGCCCGCACGGTCCGGCCCTCACGGGTGACCTCGCGCAGGTCCGGGTGCGTGGCGAGGCGAGCTGCTGCGACGCCGGCCGCAGCGGCGTCCGCCAGCTCGACGACGACGCTGTCACCGCGAAGCTGGCTCTTGAGCAGCTCCGGGGTTCCCTCAGCGACGATCTGGCCATGATCGACGATGGCGAGCCGGTCGGACAGGTGGTCCGCCTCGTCGAGGTAATGCGTCGTGAGGAGGACGGTGACTCGGCTGTCTCCGTCGTGCTCGTGACCGGCCGCCATGCGAGCGATCTCGGCCCACATCTGGGCACGCGCCTCAGGGTCGAGCCCGGTCGTCGGCTCGTCCAGGAAGAGCACCGACGGCCGGTTGACGAGTCCGATCGCGACGTCGAGCTTGCGGTTCATGCCGCCGCTGTACGTCTTGGTCAGGCGATCTGCCGCATCCGCAAGGCCGAACCGGTCGAGCAGCTCGTCCGTCCGCCTACGGGCTTCCCGGCGGTCGAGGCCATGGATCCGGGCGGCCATCTCGAGGCTCTCCCGACCGGTCATCATGGGAGCCGCCGAGGGCTTCTGGGAGACGAGGCCGATCGAGCGCCTGACCGCTGCGGGGTCGGCGAGCGCGTCGATCCCGGCCACCCGGACCGATCCCGAGTTCGGTTGCGACAGGGTGGCAAGGATCCGCACCGTGGTGGACTTGCCGGCGCCGTTCGGCCCGAGCAGGCCGAAGACCTCTCCGGGCCGGACCCGGAGAGTGAGCCCGCCGAGCGCGCGGACCGGCTCGCGGCGGCGCCCGGAGGGAAACGTCTTGACAAGGTCTTGCGCCTCGATGGCGTAGGCGCCATCGTCAGGCGCGGTGGTGCGCTCGGCCGCGATCGCTCCGTGCAGCGCAGCTGGGGGGTGAGACATGGTGACTCCTTCAGGGACCGTTTGGGTCTTGGTGGGGAGTCGGGCCCCGGTGCTGCCACTAGGCTGCAGGTGGGCCTTGAGCTGCGTGCCAGCGCGTCTGGGACCGACTCGAGGATCGGCCCCCGGCCAGGCGTTGCCGCGCCCGGCCGGGGGTTCTCTGACCGCTCTTACGGAGCGGGGTCGTAGGGGCCTTTGTCGGGCTCGAGGATGCGTGCCTCCTCTCCGAGCAGGTCGCCGGCGTTGCTCAGGATCTCCTGCATGGGCATGCCCGCCGCGCGCAGCTCGTGCAGGCGTCGCCAGCTGCTCGTGCCGCCGAGGGTCTCGCTGCGGATGTCCGACGCAAGCCGGGCCGCGAAGTCCCGCTCGGCGCGGACCATGGTCCCCCGGTAGATGGCCTCGATGAGGAAGACGTCCGGGAGCCCGTGCTCGCGCGACCAGTCGAGGGACGACTGGATGCGGCGCTGCTCCAGGTCGAGCCGGGCGGTGCGCTCCTCGAGCAGCGCAGCTGCCTCGTCCGGCGGCAGCCCGGCCATGAGCGACAGCGCCGACTCGAACGAATCCGGTTCGGAGCCGGGACTCCGGAGCAGGTCGGCGAGCCAGTCCTCGAACTCCGCCTCGCCCTCCTGGGTGATCGCGTAGATCGTCCGCTCCGGGCGGTTGCCCTCCCGGATCCGCTCCTGCTCGACGATGAGACCGTGCTTCTCGAGCGCTGCGACGACGGAGTACAGCGAGCCGAAGTTGAGCTTGATGCTCTCCTCCTTGCCACGCTGGCGCAGGGTCGAGGAGATCTCGTAGGGGTGCATCGGCCGCTCGCCGAGGCAGGCGAGGACAGCGAGGGCCAAGGGGTTGTTCACTCGTCTGCGGGTCATTGCCCGACCACTGCGTTCATTGATAGGCCTCCAGGTCAAATACTCGATTCAGAGTACTCGAAGTGGAGGCATGTTTGGCAAGCAGTTTCTCGACGGTGATGGATGGCCCAGCGCGCTGCGTCCTACCAAGGAAGGACCCGGCCTCGTCGGTTGGTACTGCGCGGGAACGCGGCCTTCCGACGACGCGGCGCAGGGGTGCGGGCTCCTAGCGTCAAAGGTGTCCGGAATGGAGCCGTAAGAACCGCCCTTTGGAGTCGCCATGATCCCCACAACCCAGCCCACCAGCGCGCTCCGCGCGCACACGGCGCACACCGCCGGTCGGCCGATCGAGGCCGAGCCGAGTCAGCTACCGCAGTATTCGTTCGCCCGGATCCTCGGGACCTGGGCCGCCGCGGCCCTGCCGATGGCGTTCCTCGCCTGGGTCGTCGCTCCGCGACTGTGGACGTCCTTCGACGGACCGAGCGCCGGGCCTCGTGCCATCATTCTGTGCCTCACCCTCGGGCTCATCTGGCAGTTCCTACTCGTCGCCGCCCTCGTGCGTCGCGAGCAGGGCACCCTGCGGTGGAGTGTCGTCAAGGAGGCCCTCTGGCTGCGCGCGCCGCGCAGCCCGCGCACCGGCCGACGGGGAGGGTGGCTCTGGCTGCTCATCATCCCCCTCGTGCTCGGCATCGCGGCCAAGGAGATGCTCGTCAACCTCCCGATCCCGGTGCCGGCCGACCGTGACCTCGGGCTGTTCCTCCGCTCGGATGCGGGACAGGACTTCTTCTCGGGCAACTGGACCTGGTTCGCGCTGCTCGTGACGATGTGGGTCTTCAACACCGTCCTCGGCGAGGAGCTGCTCTTCCGTGGACTGCTCCTGCCCAGGATGCAGCGGGCCTGTGGCCGGTGGGACTGGGTCGTCAACGGCCTGCTCTTCACCGCGTACCACCTGCACGTTCCGTGGGCCATGCCGAAGGTCCTGCTCGACATGCTGATCGTCGTCTATCCGTCCCGGAGATACCGCAGTGCGGTTCTCGGGATCGCAGCGCACAGCGTCCAGTCCGTCGTCTTCGCGATCCTCGTGCTCCTCCTCGTCCTCCGGTGAGAGGCCACGCAGCGAGCACGAGGAGCCGATCCTGAGCGGGCCGGGCGGCCGCCTCCCGGAGCGGAAGTCGGCCGCCCGGCATCACTCAGGTGGTCAGACCTTGAGCAGGTCTCGGGCCTTGTCGGGCGGGATGAGGTCGTGACGCACGGACTCGCGCACGAACGAACCGGTGCCATGGGACACCGACCTGAGGTCGATGGGGTAGCGGGACAGCTCCGCCGCAGGAACCTCGGCGTGGACCACTGTCCAGCCCTGCTCGTCCGCGGGCTCGGTGCCGACCACCTGGCCGCGGCGCCCCCGGAGGTCGGCCATGACGGCTCCGAGGTACTCGTCCGCGATGGTGATGTCGACCTTGTCGATCGGCTCGAGCAGGGCGACCGTCGACTCGTTGGCGGCCTCCTTGAGCGCGAGGGCGGCGGCCGTCTGGAAGGCGACGTCGGAGGAGTCCACCGAGTGGGCCTTCCCGTCGACGAGGGTGACCCGCACGTCGACCACTGGGTGGCCGGTGAGCAGACCCTTCTGCAGCTGGGCCCGGGCGCCCTTCTCCACGGACGGGATGAACTGCCGGGGCACGGAGCCCCCGACCACCTTGTCGACGAACTCGAAGCCGGATCCGCGGGGGAGGGGCTCGACCTCGATGGAGCAGACGGCGTACTGGCCGTGGCCGCCGGACTGCTTGACGTGACGCCCCTGGGCCGAGACCTTGCGGATGAACGTCTCGCGGAGCGCGGTCCGGTAGGGCTCGGCATCGACCGTGACGCCGTAGCGCTCGGACAGCTGTGCGATCAGGTCGTCGACATGGGCCTGGCCCATCGTCCAGAGCACGACCTGGTCGGTCTCGCTGGCGTGCTCCATGCGCATCGTCACATCCTCGGCGACGAGTCGCTGGAGTGCTCCCGCGAGCTTGTCCTCGTCGGATTTGCTCGCTGCCCGGATGGCGACGGGAAGCTGGGGCTCCGGAAGCAGCCAGGGTGCGACGACGGCCGGCCGGTCGGTCGATGAGAGGGTGTCCGACGTCTCGGCGCGGGTCAGCTTCGACACGAGCACGATGTCCCCGGCGATCGCGGTCCCGCGAGGACGGTGGCTGTCGAGGAAGGGCGAGGCGAGCGGCCCGACGCGCTCGTCGTCGTCATGGGAGGGATGGCCGGCCACGTCGTGGCCGACGAAGTCACCGAGGTGCCCCGAGACGTGAACCGTGTCGTCGACGCGCAAGGTGCCCGAGAACACCCGCGTCAGTGACAGGCGCCCGACGTAGGGGTCGGTCGTCGTCCGGACGACCTCGGCCACGAGCGGCGCATCAGGGTCACACGTCACCCCGCTGATCGCCGCCCCTGCGGGCGTCGTGACCGCCGGCAGCGGATGCACCGTCGGGTCGGGGAAAGCCCGCTCGATCAGTGCGAGCAGCTCCTCGACACCAGCCCCCGTTGGCGGGGAGACCGGCAGGATCGGGAAGAAGGTCCCTCGAACGATCGCCGTGCGGAGGTCCGTGAGGATGGCGGACGTCTCGATCTGCTCGCCCTCGAGGTAGCGGTCGAGGAGGGTGACGTCCTCCGACTCCTCGATGACCGACTCGATCAGGGCGTGGCGTGCATCCTGGTACTCGTCCGTGCCGAGATCGTCATCGGACCCGGTGATGAGGCCGACGACGCCCGTCTGCTGTCCGCCGTCCATTACCGGCCAGTGGGTCGCCTGAGCATCGCCGAAGGTACGGCGGCAGGTGTCCACGGTGGCGGCGAAGTCGGCACGCGGCTGGTCCAGGTGCGTCACGACGACGGCGCGAGGCATGCCCACCGCGGAACATTCGCGCCAGAGGAGCGAGACGGGCCGATCGATGTCGTCGGCACCCGAAACGACGAAGATCGCCGCGTCGGCCGCCCGCAGTCCCGCGCGCAGCTCGCCGACGAAGTCGGGATAGCCGGGCGTGTCGAGGAGGTTGAGCGCCACTCCGTTGGACTCGAACGAGGCGGTGTTGAGGGTCGACGTACGCACGTGCCCGTCGGCCGATGGGCGCTGCCCCGGGACGCGAGCCGCGACGAGAGCCTCGAAGAGTGCCGTCTTGCCAGCCCCGCCGGGTCCGACGAGCACGACGTTGCGGATGTCCTGCGGCGAGGCGGGGTTGGGGGCCGCAGGAAGGTCTGATCTGCCGGTTTGTCTCGCCATGACCCCACCCAACTCCTGTTGCCCCCGGGTCACAAGGCCTGCGCGCAGGATCCGCTGTGATCTGCGAGTCAGGTGACCCCGCGAGTGCTCGGACAGCCATCCGCAGCCGCGCAGCCGCCGAGATTCGATGTCGAAATTCACGTGCGACTGTGGGCGCCGAGTGCTTTTCTGGTCTGGTGAACGTTGGCGCCTATAGGCACGTGCTTGCCATCCGGGACACCCGGCGCATCCTGCTGCTCGGGTTCCTCGTGCGCGTCCCCATGTTCGCCGGCACCGTCATTCTCACCCTGCACGTCGTGACCAGCCTCGGGCGCAGCTACGGCCAGGCGGGGCTCGTCACGGCCGCTGCGACCGTCGCCGTGGCCGTCTCCGGGCCATGGCGGGGTCGGCTGCTCGACCGCATCGGCCTACGGCGCACGGTCGGTCCCTCCATCGTCGTCCAGATCGTCTGCTGGTCCATCGCACCGTGGGTCGACTACGCGCCCCTCGTTGCGCTGGCTGCCCTGGCCGGGTTGTTCGTCGTGCCGACGTTCTCGATCCTGAGGCAGGTCATCCTCCGGGCCACCCCGGTCGAGCAGCGCCGCACAGCGCTATCGCTCGACTCCGCTGCCACCGAGCTCTCCTTCATGGCGGGCCCCGCTCTCGGGGTGTGGATGGCCATCTCGTGGCACACGAGCTGGGCCCTCTTTGTGTGCGAAATGGCTTCTGCCGCAGCTGGCTTCGTCATCTGGCTCGTCAATCCGGCACTGACCTCGACACGCCAACCGGCCGCAGAGCCTTCAGGCGAGATGGAGCACGACCAGGCCGACTCGGCCCGACCGGACACCCAGCCCCGGCGCGCCTTGCGCGGCTTCATCACCGTGCCCGTCGCCGCGGTCTATCTCGCCGCAGCCGCATCGACGCTGGTTCTCACCGGCACCGATGTCGGTGTCGTCGCCGCCCTGAGGGAGTTCGAGCGGCCAGAGTCGATCGGCTGGGTCCTCGCGCTCTGGGGCGCCGGCTCCCTTGTCGGAGGCCTCGTATACGGTGCCTGGCACCGATCGTTCTCGGTCTTCTGGCTCCTCGGGGGCCTCGCCGTGACGACCGCTCCCGTGGCGCTCGCGGTCGGCGTGCCGAGTTTCGCCGTCCTCATCACCGTTTGCGGCGTCCTCTGTGCCCCGACCATCACGGCCACCGTGGAGCAACTCAGCCGGCTCGTCCCGGAGCGCTTCCGCGGCGAGATGATGGGATGGCACGGGTCAGCCATGACCGCGGGATCGGCACTGGGGGCGCCGATTGCCGGCGTCGCCATCGACCAAGGCGGCTGGCGCTGGGGCTTCCTCTCCGTGTCGGCCATCGGCCTGCTCGTCGCACTGGCGGGGCTCGCCGTCACGATGCGGCGGGACGTCACGGCCGACGTCGGCTCCGACTCGACCCAGTCGACGCTGTCAACCCAGCCAACCCCCTCGCCTGACGAGGCCGCCGTTCCGACCGCCTGACACGGATTCGGGGAACGACCGGTCCGGCTGCTACGCTTGAGCACTGACCAGTCGTCCTCCCGTGCAAGCGGGCGGGTGACGTGCAAGAGAAGCTCGCTTCCACCCGCGTCGACCAGTAGGTTGCCGGGTTCCAGGTCCGCGCGGGACGCGCCCTCCTCCGGGAGGTGCGGCACCGCGCCGTATGTCGACGAGGAAACTCAGCGGCATACGACATCCTTGGGCTCCTCGTGCACGCGCGGGGGGCCCTTTCCTTTGCGGCAGGTCGGCTCACAACGTCAACCAGTCATCGAACTTAGGAGCACCACATCAGCGAGCCTCGCATCAACGAGCGCATCCGGGTCCCGGAAGTGCGCTTGGTTGGCCCCAATGGTGAGCAGGTCGGCATCGTGCGCGTCGAGGACGCGCTTCGTCTGGCCGAGGAGGCGAACCTCGACCTCGTCGAGGTGGCCCCCATGGCCAAGCCACCGGTCGCCAAGCTCATGGACTTCGGCAAGTTCAAGTACGAAGCCGCCATGAAGGCACGGGAAGCACGCAAGAACCAGGTCAACACCGTCATCAAGGAGATCAAGCTCCGCCCGAAGATCGACCCTCACGACTACGGCACCAAGCGCGGCCACGTCGAGCGGTTCCTCAAGGCCGGTGACAAGGTCAAGGTGACGATCATGTTCCGTGGCCGCGAGCAGTCGAGACCGGAGCTCGGTCGCCGGCTGCTCGAGCGCCTCGCGCAGGACATCGCCGACCTCGGCTACGTCGAGTCGGCGCCGAAGCAGGACGGTCGCAACATGATCATGGTGATCGGCCCGACGAAGAAGAAGGCAGAGGCCAAGGCCGAGCAGCGCCGGGCCCGTGACCGCAGCGTTGCGGAGGCGGCGCACGCAGCCAACGGGGCCGAGGCTCCGGTCGGGTCAGAGGACCCGGCAGCCTCCGCCGCTGAGTGACCCGCCCACCCCAGACGTTCCACCCCGGTGGCCCGCCCGCGCGGCGCCACTCCGAGAGTCCGCGTACGCACCCGTACGTATGGCACGACACGAAGGAGATCGGCAATCATGCCGAAGATGAAGACGCACAGCGGTGCGAAGAAGCGCTTCCGCCTCACGGGGAAGGGCAAGGTCATGCGTGAGCAGGCCGGTGGCCGCCACCTGCTCGAGCGCAAGTCCTCGCGGTACACCCGCCGGATCGCGAACGACGTCGAGGTCGCCCCGGCCGACGCCAAGAAGGTCAAGAAGCTCCTCGGCAAGTGAGCCGGGACGCCACCCCACCAGCATCGAGCTGAGCGGCCGGGGCCTCCCGGTCAGGCCAGCAGCACCGAAGTGTGTTCGAGTAACGAAGGAGTATTCACGTGGCACGCGTGAAGCGGGCGGTCAACGCCCACAAGAAGCGTCGGGTCGTCCTGGAGCGCGCGAGCGGCTACCGCGGTCAGCGGTCGCGCCTCTACCGGAAGGCCAAGGAGCAGGTCACCCACTCGCTCGGTTACGCCTACCGTGACCGTCGCGCGAAGAAGGGCGACTTCCGTCGCCTGTGGATCCAGCGGATCAACGCCGCGGCCCGTGCCAACGGCATGACCTACAACCGGTTCATGCAGGGGCTCAAGGCCGCCGGTGTCGAGGTCGACCGCAAGATCCTCGCCGACCTCGCCGTCAACGACGCGCCGGCGTTCGCCGCCCTCGTCGAGGTGTCGCGCGCCAACGTCCCCGTGGCCGAGAAGGCCCCTCAGGGCGCAGCGGGCGCCGCCTGAGCGACCCCACCCAGCAGCCGAGCGCCGGGACGCCCCTGTGCTGACCAACCCGCGATCCGATCGCGTGAAGGCAGTCCGGGCGCTGTCCCGGCGCTCCGTGCGTTCCCGGACGGGCCAGTTCCGCGCCGAGGGCCCGCAGGCGGTGCGTGAGGCGGTGCGCTTCGTCCCCGAGCACGTGCGGGACCTCTACGTCACGGCGGAGGGAGCGGACCGGCACGCAGACGTCATCGCGGCCGCCCACGACGCGAAGCTGTGGGTGCACGAGGTGACACCCGAGGTGCTCACTGCCATGTGTGATGCGGAGCACCCCCAAGGACTCATGGCCGTATGCCGCTGGGCTCGCCTCTCGCTCGACGATGCGCTGGGTGCCCTACCGCACGACGCGCTCGTGTGCGTCCTCGCGCACGTCCGTGACCCGGGCAACGCGGGCACGGTGATCCGGGGTGCGGACGCGGCCGGCGCGGACCTCGTCGTCGTCAGCGACGCCAGCGTCGACGTGCTCGGCCCCAAGGTGGTCCGCTCGACCGTCGGCTCGCTCTGGCACCTGCCCGTCGTCACGGAAGTGCCCATCCAGACGATCCTGGAAGCCCTGCGCGTCCGGGGCGTCCGCCTGCTCGCCGCCGACGGAGCTGGGCAGACCATCCTGCCGGACGCCGACCTGCACGGACCACACGCCTGGGTCATGGGGAACGAGGCGTGGGGCCTCGAGGATCAGGTGCGCGATTCCTGCGACGACGTGGTCCGCGTACCGATCCACGGGTACGCCGAGTCGCTCAACCTCGCCATGGCGGCGACCCTGTGTCTCTACGCATCCGCGGGGGCGCGGAAGCGCGGTCCCGGCGGCGGTGGCGGCCTGAAGGGGCCTGAACGGGCCTGAACGGCACCTTTAGGGGCGGGCCGGTCGGGTCCAAACCTCCCGGTCGAACCCTCCCGCGGGCAGGCATGCGTGGCTATCCTTCGCACCATGGGCTCCGGTGACAACGGCCAACTGTCGCCCCGGCCTGTCCCACCGACCGCCGCCGCGACCCTGTACGCGCTCGGCGAGCTGCTCCCGGATGGGCTCGTCGTCGTCACCGGGGACGGCATCATCAGCTTCGTCAACCAGGAGGCGTGCCGCATCCTCGAGTGCAACACCGAGGAGCTGATCGGCCGGCCCGCGCGCGAGGTCCTGCCCCTCGCGGACAAGTACGGCCGCGACTGGTGGAAGCGTTCCGACCAGTCGGTCTCTCGGACCACGGGCACCCGCCACCGCGAGCGGCTGCTCGTCGGGCCCCACGGACGGGACGTCCTCGTCACGGCACGGCACATCGTCGCAGCGGGGGGAACGAGCCTCGAGCGGATCCTCGTCGGCCTGCGCGATGCAGAGGCCCGCCTGCGCGCAGAGCGCGAGCAGGCCACCGTCCTGTCGACGGTGGCCCACGAGCTGCGTGCTCCCCTCACGTCGGTGACCGGCTTCACGAGCAGCCTCCTCCGGCGCTGGGACCGCTTCACCGATGAGCAGAAGCGACTCATGATCGAGACGATCGAAGCGGACGCCAGCCGGCTGACTCGGCTCATCACCGAGCTGCTCGACATCTCCCGTCTCGACTCCGACAACCTCAGCCTGCGGCTGGCACCGGTGGACCTGCACGACCTGCTCGCCGCGCACGTCGCCAGGCACGAGATGAGCCGCACCGGAGGGCAGGTGCTGCTGCGGCTCGGGCCGTCAGCGGAGGAGGAGGGCGTTCCGGAGCTGTGGGCGGACTCGGACCGGCTCCAGCAGGTGTTCTTCAACCTCATCGAGAACGCGCTGCGGCACGGCGAGGCGCCGGTGACCGTCACGCTGGACCGCGAGGGCGCTGGCGGGGATGCGGTCCTCGTCCTCGTCGATGACCAGGGTTCCGGCATCCCGGAGGATGACCGCGAGAAAGTGTTCGGCCGGTTCTGGCGCGGCTCGGACGGGTCCACCACGGGGCTGGGGCTCTACGTCGTGCGCGGCCTCGTCGAGGCCCACGGTGGCACGGTAACGGCCGAGTCCAGTCCCCTCGGTGGTGCGCGGTTTGCGGTCCGGCTGCCCGCGGGCGTGCCAGACGCTGTCGCGCTGCCCTGACCTCGCCGCCCGGACCTCGCCGCTTCACGCCGCACCGGTCGACGGCCCGATCGGACGCGTCGTCGGTGCGCTGCACCGCGCCCCTAGACTGGAGCACGCCGCGTACGCCCTTCCGGAGCGTGACGCGTCAACTCAGACCTGACCAGAGCACCCCGAGCGAGAGCAGCGAACGCCGAAGAGATGTCTGGACCGAACACCAACTACGACCCCGTCGAGGTCTCCACCCTCGACCCAAGGCATGTCGAGACCGCTGTCGAGGAGGCTCTTGCCGCCATCGCCGCCGCGCCCTCGCTCGACGACCTCAAAGCCGTCCGGATCGCGCACCAGGGTGAGAGGAGTCCCCTGGCGCTGGCCAACCGTGAGATCGGAGCCCTGCCGCCGAGCGCCAAGGCGGAGGCCGGCAAGCGCGTCGGCCAGGCACGGGGCCGGGTCGCCGCGGCGCTCACCGCCCGCCAGGCCGAGCTCGAGGCCGAGCGCGACGAGCGGATCCTCGTGGAGGAGCGGGTCGACGTGACGGTGCCCGTCGTCCGGAGGCCCTTCGGCGCCAGGCACCCCATCGAGCTGGTGTCCCAGCGGCTCGTCGACGCGTTCGTCGGGATGGGGTGGGAGATCGCCGAGGGCCCGGAGCTCGAGGCGGAATGGCTCAACTTCGACGCCCTCAACCTCGGACCGGACCATCCCGCCCGTCAGATGCAGGACACCTTCTTCCTCGACCCGGTCGACTCCGGGCTCGTCCTGCGCACGCACACCTCCCCTGTCCAGATCCGCACCATGCTGGAGCAGGAGCCGCCGATCTACATCGTGGCGCCGGGGAAGGTGTACCGCACGGATGACCTCGACGCGACGCACACGCCGGTCTTCCACCAGATCGAGTGCCTCGCGGTGGACAAGGGACTGACGATGGCGCACCTGCGCGGCGCGATCGATGCGTTCGTCCAGATCATGTTCGGTGAGGGCACCCAGACCCGGGTGCGGGCCTCGTACTTCCCGTTCACCGAGCCGTCCATGGAGACCGACTTCGTCTGCTTCGCCTGCCACGGCGACCCCGGCCCTGACGGGTGCCGGACCTGCGGAGGGTCCGGGTGGATCGAGCTCGGCGGGTCCGGCATGGTCAACCGGAAGGTGTTGCGCGCTTGCGGGATCGATCCGGACGTCTACTCGGGTTTCGCCTTCGGGCTCGGTATCGAAAGGGCGCTGATGCTTCGCCACGGGGTCCAGGGCATGCACGACATGGTCGAGGGCGATGTGCGCTTCTCGCGGCAGTTCGGGATGGAGGTCTGAGATGCGGGCCCCACTGAGCTGGCTCGCTGAGTACACCGACCTCGCCCCCGGAGCGACCGGCGTCGACGTCGCCGCCTCGCTCGTCTCGGTCGGGTTGGAGGAGGAGGACCTCCACGGCGGCGACATCACCGGCCCTCTCGTCGTCGGCCGGGTCCTCGACTTTGAGGAGACGATCCAGAAGAACGGCAAGCCGATCCGCTTCTGCGTCGTCGACGTCGGCCAGCACGGCCAGATGGTGACCGAGGGCAAGCACCAGGAGATCGTCTGCGGGGCGACCAACTTCGAGGTGGGCGACCTTGTCGTCGTCGTCCTGCCCGGCGCGATCCTTCCCGGCGGCTTCCACATCACCGCCCGCAAGACCTACGGCCGCATGTCCAACGGCATGATCTGCGCCGAGGACGAGATCGGGCTCGGGCACGACCACGCGGGCATCATCGTCCTTTCCCGCCTCCTGGGCGAGGAGCACGTGTCGGCAGTCCGGCCGGGCGACGATGCCATCGCTCTTCTCGGACTCGGTGAGGAGACGATCGAGGCCAACGTGACGCCCGACCGCGGCTACTGCTTCTCGGTCCGAGGCCTGGCGCGGGAGTACTGGCACAGCCAGGGCAGCCCGGCAGGTGGGTTCCGCGACCCGGCACTCATCGAGACGCCCGCACCGAACGACACCGGGTACCCCGTCGTGCTCAAGGACGAGGCGCCGATCGACGGCGCTGAGGGTTGCGACCGGTTCGTGGCGCGAGTCGTCCGGGGCGTCGACGCCTCGGCGCCGTCACCCACGTGGATGCAGAAGCGGATCGCGCAGATGGGCATGCGACCGATCTCGCTCGCGGTCGATGTGACGAACTACGTCATGATGGCGCTCGGGCAGCCGCTGCACGCCTACGACCTCGACACGCTGGGTGGACCGATCGTCGTCCGCCGGGCCCGCCCTGGCGAGGCGCTGACGACGCTCGACGGCGTCAAGCGCACGCTCGATCCCGAGGACCTGCTCATCACGGACGAGGGCGACGGGAGCGGCGAGACCATCCTTGGCATGGCCGGAGTCATGGGTGGAGCGTCCTCCGAGGTGAGCGCCACGACGACGAACGTCCTCATCGAGGCAGCCCACTTCGACCCCACCTCCGTGGCGCGGACGTCCCGTCGGCACAAGCTCGTCAGCGAGGCCTCCAAGCGCTTCGAGCGCGGGGTCGACCCCCGCGTCCCTGCTGCGGCTGCGGAGCTGGCGGTCCGCCTGCTCGTCGAGCACGGTGGCGGACACGTCGACCGGGGGGTGACCGATGTCGACCGCACCACGAGTCGGGAAGCCTATCGACTCGACGTGGCCGCGCCGTCGCGGATCATCGGGGTCGACTACCCGCGCGAACGCGTCGTCCAGATCCTGCGTGACCTCGGGGCCGACGTCGCCGATCTCGAGGACTCCCGATACGTCGACGTCACTCCGCCATCGTGGCGGCCAGACCTCGTTGATGCACCGGACTATGCGGAGGAAATCGCCCGGATCGACGGCTACAACAACATCCCCTCGGTGACGCCGACACCGAGCGAGGGGCGGGGCCTGACCCACGGCCAGGGCATCCGGCGGGTTGTCGCCCAGGCGCTCGCCGGCGCCGGCTTCACCGAGGTGCTCAGCTACCCGTTCGTCTCGGAGCAGCTGGCCGACCAGCTCATGCTGCCCGACGATGACGACCGGCGTCGTGCGGTTCGCCTCGCCAACCCGCTGTCCGAGGAGCGCCCCCTCATGCGCACCTCTGTCCTTGGCAGTCTCGTCGACGTCCTGCGGCGCAACGTCTCGCGCGGGCACAAGGACGTCGCCCTCTTCGAGATGGGCCTCGTCTTCCGTCCCGGCGGCCCGCTCCGCCGTGCCCCCATTCCCGGGGTGTCGGCGCGTCCGTCGGAGGGCGAGCTCGAGCAGCTGTATGCCGCCGTCCCTCCGCAGCCGCGGCGCGTCGGCATCGTGGCAACCGGTCTCATCGAGCACGCCGGCTGGTGGGGCTCGGGTCGGCCGGCCGAGTGGAGCGACATGGTCTCGGCCGCCCAGGCGGTCGCGGCCGCCCTCGTCGTCCCCGTCCTCGTGTCTGCGGACGCCGACCACGCCCCGTGGCATCCCGGCCGGTGCGCCCGGATCACACTCACCGACGGCACTCTCGTGGGGCACGCCGGCGAGCTGCATCCGAAGGTCCTCACGGCACTGGACCTACCTCCGAGAACGGTGGCGGCCGAGATCGATGTCGACGTCCTGACGGCTGCCAGCGATCGCGCGGTCCAGGCAGAGCCCTTCTCCACGTTCCCGCCTGCCATGACCGACATCGCCCTGCTCGTTGGGACCGACGTCGCCGCGGCTGACGTCGAGGCGGCACTCCGTTCCGGGGCGGGGGAAGCCCTCGAGTTCGTCTCCCTCTTCGATGTGTACGAGGGCGAGCGGATCGAGGAGGGGCACAAGTCCCTGGCCTATCGCCTGACGTTCCGGGCCGCCGATCGGACCCTGACGACCGACGAGGTCAACCGGTTCCGCGACGCGGCCGTCGCCGCCGCAGCAGACGCGGTGGGCGCGATCCAACGCTGAGCCGCATCCCGCGCCTCGAGCCCGCGCCTCGAGCCCGCGCCTCGCGCTCGGGCCGGACCCCGCAACACACCCGCTTACCGCGTGCTCCCCCCTGCTGCAACCGTGGTCGGCACTCGATAGGCGGGTGTGTTGCGCAGTGAGGGATTGGGAGGCTGACTGCAGGTGTATGCATGGACGTGTATAGTCATGCATCGTGACCAGGGCAGCAGTAGCGGGGGCGAGCGGGTATGCCGGCGGCGAGATCCTCCGGCTCCTGCTCGCCCACCCGCACCTCGAGATCGGGGCGGTGACTGCGGGCGGCAGCGCCGGTGAGCTCCTCGGGACGATCCATCCCCAGCTGACGCCACTTGCCGGACGACGCCTCGACGACACCTCGGCCGAGACCCTGTCCGGACACGACGTGGTCTTCCTCGCCCTGCCCCACGGACACTCGGCCGCACTTGCCGCGCAGCTGCCAGACGACGTCGTCGTCATCGACTGCGGGGCCGACTTCCGGCTCGAGTCCGGCGATGCCTGGACGACGTTCTACGACACGCCTTACGCAGGTTCTTGGCCCTACGGCATGCCGGAGCTGACGGTCGGCCAGGGCCGTCCACCAGCCAAGCAGCGGGGCCTGCTCGCCGGGACGCGACGCATCGCTGTCCCGGGGTGCTACCCGACCGCGGTCTCGCTCGCTCTCGCACCCGGTCTCGCGGCTGGGGTGCTCGCCCCCGAGGACATCGTGGTCGTCGCAGCCTCGGGGACCTCAGGCGCAGGGAAGGGCCTCAAACCGCACCTGCTCGGCAGCGAGGTGATGGGCTCGATGTCGCCCTACGGAGTCGGGGGCGTGCATCGCCACACTCCGGAGATCGAGCAGAACCTCAGCCGGGCCGCCGATGCCCCGGTGACGGTCTCCTTCACCCCGACCCTCGCGCCCATGGCGCGCGGGATCCTCGCCACCTGCACCGCCCGGCTGACAGCGGGTGCTGCGGCTGGCCCGGTCCGGGCGGTGTGGGAGCAGGCCTACGAGGACGAGCCGTTCGTCCACGTGCTGCCGGAAGGCCAATGGCCTCGGACTGCTGACGTGCTGGCCAGTAACATCGTCCAGGTCCAGGTGACCGTCGACGAGCGGGCCGGGCGGGTCGTGGTCGTCTCCGCGGTCGACAACCTGACCAAGGGAACCGCCGGCGCGGCCGTGCAGTGTGCGAACCTCGCGCTCGGCCTCGAGGAGACCACCGGCCTGCCGGTCGCCGGGGTGGCCCCGTGAGCAGCGAGATGGTCCACCTGCCGCGGGGCTTCAGGGCCGCGGGCGTCACCGCGGGGCTCAAGGCGAGCGGTAGCCCAGACCTGGCCCTCATCGTCAACGACGGTCCGGACCACGCCGGGGCCGCCGTCTTCACGTCCAACCGGGTCGAGGCCGCGCCGGTGACCTGGTCACGGCAAGTCGTCACGGACGGCAGGATCGACGCCGTCGTGCTCAACTCCGGCGGCGCCAACGCGTGCACCGGTCCCCAGGGGTTCGCCGACACCCACCGCACGGCCGAGCACGTCGCCGAGGTCCTCGGCATCTCGCCGGGGGACGTCGTGGTCTGCTCCACCGGCCTGATCGGCGAGCTCCTGCCCATGGACACGTTGCTCGCCGGCGTGGACACCGCGGCCGGCTCGCTGACCCCCGACGGCCTCGCGGACGCAGCGGTCGCCATCAAGACGACGGACACGATCCACAAGGTCGCCGGGTCCTCCGCGGACGGCTGGTCCGTCGCCGGCATGGCCAAGGGGGCCGGGATGCTCGCGCCCGCCCTGGCCACAATGCTCGTCGTCCTCACCACCGACGCGGTGGTCTCGGCGTCGGACCTTGACGCCGCCCTCCGCTCGGCCACCGCAGCGACCTTCGACCGCATCGACTCGGATGGCTGCATGTCCACGAACGACACCGTGGTCGCGCTCGCCTCCGGGGCCTCCGGCATCCCGGTCGACCGCGCCGAGCTGACGAGCGCGCTGACCGCGGTGTGTTCGAGCCTGGCCCGGCAGCTCATCGGCGATGCCGAGGGAGCGGCTCACGACATCGCCATCGAGGTGCGCGGAGCAGCGTCGGTCGACGATGCCCTGGAGGTGGCCCGCTCCGTCGCCCGCAACAACCTCTTCAAGTGCGCCATCTTCGGCAACGACCCCAACTGGGGCCGGGTGCTCGCCGCGGTCGGCACGACCAAGGCCGCCTTCGACCCACGTCGGCTCGACGTCCACATGAACGGCGTTCAGGTGTGCCGGTCCGGAGGGGTCGGGGAGGATCGGTCACTCGTCGACCTCGGCCAGCGCGAGGTCCACGTGCTCGTCGACCTCCACGCCGGCACCGAGAACGCCACCGTGTGGACCAACGACCTGACCCACGACTACGTCCACGAGAACTCGGCCTACAGCACATGACCGCGCACCCGCACCAGGCCCTCCGGGGACTCATCGACGCGGCCGCCATCCGCGTGGCCGCAGGCAAGGCCGACACCCTGGTCGAGGCGCTGCCCTGGCTCGAGCGATTCCGGGGCGCCCTCGTCGTCGTCAAGTACGGCGGCAACGCGATGGTTGACGAACAGCTCAAGAAGGCGTTCGCCCGGGACATCGCGTTCCTTCGTTACGCCGGGCTACGGCCCGTGGTCGTCCACGGTGGCGGCCCCCAGATCAAGGCGATGCTCGCCCGTCTCGGCCTCGAGAGCGAGTTCAAGGGGGGACTGCGCGTCACGACGCCGGAGGTCATGGACGTCGTTCGGATGGTCTTGACCGGTCAGGTTGGTCGCGAGCTCGTGGGGCTGCTCAACCAGCACGGTCCCATCGCCGTGGGCCTGTCCGGCGAGGACGCGGGCCTGTTCGGTGCCCGCCGCCGCGGGACCGAGATCGACGGCGAGCTGGTGGACATTGGGCTCGTGGGTGACGTCGAGAGCGTCAACCCGTCCGCGGTGCTGGACATCCTGGCCGCTGGCCGGGTCCCCGTGGTCTCCACGGTGGCGCCGGATCTCGACGGGAACGGCCAGGTCCTCAACGTCAATGCCGACACGGCCGCGGCCGCGCTGGCCGTCGCCCTCGACGCCAAGAAGCTCGTCGTCCTGACCGACGTGGAGGGGATCTACGCCGACTGGCCCGACCGTTCCTCGCTCCTGTCGACCATTGAGGTCGCCGCCGCCAGAGACCTGCTCCAGCGCGTCGACGAGGGGATGGTGCCCAAGCTCGAGGCGTGCATCCGCGCGGTCGAGGGCGGCGTGCCCCAGACGCACGTCGTCGACGGGCGGCAGCCGCACTCGATCCTCCTCGAGATCTTCACCGACGAGGGGATCGGCACCATGGTCCTGCCCGATCCGGAACCGAGCGCCACCGGCGGCACAACGGGAGGCGCGTCGTGAACGTGGGCTCCGACCTGCTCCAGCGCTACGCGGGCGCCATGGTCCAGGTCTTCGGGCAGCCGCAGCTCGTCCTGGCGTCCGGGCACGGCTGCTGGGTCACCGATGTCGACGGCAAGCGCTACCTCGACCTCCTCTCCGGGATCGCGGTCAACGCACTCGGCCACAGCCATCCCGCGCTGGTGCAGGCGGTCGCGAAGCAGGCCGAGCAGGCCATCCACATCAGCAACTTCTTCACCTCCGAGCCGGCCATCCTGCTCGCCGAGCGGCTCCTGGCGCTCGCCGCGGCACCCGCGGGCTCTGGCGTGTTCTTCGCCAACTCCGGCACCGAGGCCATCGAGGCCGCCATCAAGCTCTCGCGCCGCACCGGCAGGACGCGCCTCGTCGCACTCGAGGGCTCGTTCCACGGGCGCTCCACCGGGGCGCTCGCCCTGACCCACAAGGCGGCCTACCGGGAGCCCTTCGAACCGCTCATCCCCGACGTCGTCTTCGTCCCGCCCAACGACGCGGCGGCACTGTCTGCCGCCATCGACGACCGGACGGCGGCCCTTTTCATCGAGCCGATCCAGGGGGAGGCCGGTGTCCGGGAGCTCTCGGCCGACTACCTCCGGCTGGCCCGCCAGCTGACGTCCCGCCACGGCGCCCTGCTCGTCCTGGACGAGATCCAGACCGGCATCGGCCGGACGGGCCGCTGGTTCGCGCACCAGGGCTCCGACATCGTGCCCGACGCCATGACACTCGCGAAGGGTCTCGCAGGTGGCGTCCCGATCGGTGCCCTCGTCACCTTCGGCGCCCAGACCACGGGTCTGCTCGCGGCCGGCCAGCATGGGACCACCTTCGGGGGCAACCCGCTCGCCTGTGCCGCGGGGCTCGCCGTCCTCGACACCATCGAGCGCGAGGACCTGCTCGGCAACGCGCTGCGGGTCGGGTCGATGCTCGACGACCTCGTCCTCGCCGGGGTCTCAGCCACCCGCGGACGCGGCCTCCTGCGCGCCATCGAGCTCAGCGGCATACCCGCTCCTGCGGCCATGGTCGCCGCCAGGGACGCGGGCTTCGTCGTCAACGCCGTGACACCGACGGCGCTCCGGCTCGCGCCGCCACTGATCATCTCGGAGGATGAGCTCACGAGCTTCGTCGACGCACTCCCCGGGATCCTCGACGCCGCGCGGAGCCTCCGATGAGTCGCACCCAGCGTCAGGCCCGCATCCTCGAGCTGCTCGAGGAGCACGAGGTGAGGAGCCAGGGCGAGCTGTCCGACCTCCTGGTCGCCGAGGGCATCGAGGTGACCCAGGCAACCCTGTCGCGTGACCTCGTCGAGGTGGGCGCGGTCAAGGTGCGTCGGGGTGGCGCCCTCGCCTACGCGGTCCCGGGAGACGGTGGCGACGTCGCGGCGACCGGCTCGATCGTCGGGAGCACCAATGCCCGGCTGCGGCGCACCTGCGAGGAGCTGCTCGTCTCCGCGACCTCCGCTCGGAACCTCGTCATCCTCCGCACGCCGCCCGGCGCGGCCAACTACCTGGCGTCCGCCATCGACCAGACCCGCGATCCCTCCGTCATCGGCACGCTTGCCGGCGACGACACCATCATGCTCGTCGCCGCATCGGACTCCGACGCAGCGACGATCGCCACCCGTCTCCAGGGCCTCGTCGGATCCCGTGACTGACCGCCCGCAACACCCCGAGGAGGCCTCCCGATGACCACCGATGCGCCCCAGCCAGCCGACCGACTCAGCCTGTGGGGTGGCCGGTTCGCCAGCGGCCCCGACGAGGCGCTCGCTGCCCTCTCCAAGAGCACGCACTTCGACTGGCGGCTCGCACCGCAGGACATCACCGGCTCACGTGCACACGCACGAGTGCTGTATGCCGCTGGGCTCCTTTCCGACGAAGAGCTCGCCGGCCTGCTGGCCGGGTTGGACCGTCTCGAGGAGGACGTGCGATCCGGCGCCTTCGCCCCTGCGGAGGAGGACGAGGACGTCCACACAGCGCTGGAGCGCGGCCTCATCGACCGGATCGGGCCGGAGCTGGGTGGGCGCCTGCGGGCCGGCCGGTCACGCAACGACCAGATCGCCACGCTCTTCCGGATGTACCTGCGCGAGCGCGCCCGGGTCGTCGGGGGACTGGTGCTCGATGTCGTCGAGGCCCTTATGGGGCAGGCCGATGCCCACCTGGGGGTCGCCATGCCGGGGCGGACGCACCTGCAACACGCACAACCCGTGCTGCTCTCCCACCACCTGCTGGCGCACGTGTGGGCCCTGCTCCGTGACGTCGACCGCCTCCGCGACTGGGACGTCCGAACCAACGCGTCGCCCTACGGCTCTGGTGCCCTCGCCGGTTCATCGCTCGGTCTCGACCCGGAGGTCGTTGCCAGGGACCTCGGCTTCGCCCGCGCCGTGGAGAACTCGATCGACGGGACCGCGTCCCGCGACTTCGTTGCGGAGTTCGCCTTTGTCTGTGCGATGACGGCGATTGACATCTCGCGAATCGCCGAGGAGGTCGTCCTGTGGGCGACCAGGGAGTTCTCCTTCGTCACGCTCGACGACGCCTACTCGACCGGGTCGAGCATCATGCCCCAGAAGAAGAACCCGGACGTCGCGGAGCTCGCCCGTGGGAAGGCCGGCCGGATCGTCGGCGACCTCGCCGGTCTCCTGACGACGCTCAAGGCGCTGCCGCTGGCCTACAACCGGGATCTCCAGGAGGACAAGGAGCCGGTCTTCGATGCCGTCGACACGCTCGAGGTGCTGCTGCCGGCGTTCTCCGGGATGGTCGCCACGCTGACCTTCCACACCGAGCGGCTGGAATCGCTGGCGCCACAGGGCTTCGCCCTGGCCACTGACATCGCCGAGTGGCTCGTGCGCCAGGGTGTGCCGTTCCGGGTCGCCCACGAGGTGGCCGGCGCCTGCGTCCGCGAGTGCGAGTCGCGCGGCATCGAGCTGTGGGACCTGACGGACGACGACTTCGGCCGCATCAGCGAGCACCTGACGCCCGGCGTGCGGTCGGTCCTCTCCGTGGAGGGTTCGATCGCCTCACGTGACGCCGTCGGGGGCACGGCCCCGGTCCGGGTGGGCGAGCAGCTGGAGTCGGCCAAGGTGGCCGTGGCTGCGGCACGGTCGTGGGCAGCAGGTAGCGTCTGACCGCGTGACCCCCCGCGAGCCCGCTGATTCCATGGATCCGGCGGACCCTGTGCGTCGTGGCCCCGCGGACCGGCTGCCGCGCTCCTTCTTCGCGCGACCGGTCCTCGAGGTCGCGCCTGACCTTCTCGGGTGTCGCGTCACCCACGCCGGGGTCACCGTCCGACTGACCGAGGTCGAGGCGTACGCCGGCCAGATCGATCCCGGTTCGCACGCGTACCGGGGACCCACGCCGCGGACCCAGGTGATGTTCGGACCCGCCGGGTTCCTCTACGTCTACTTCACCTACGGCAACCACTGGTGTGCAAACCTCGTCGTCGGCCACGAGGGCAGCGCCTCCGCTGTGCTGCTCAGGGGCGGGGAGGTCGTCGCCGGCCACGAGCTTGCCCGCGACAGGCGCCCCGGCATACCGCAGCGCGAGTGGGCCAGGGGTCCCGGTCGGATGGGCCAGGTGCTCGCCCTGGGTCGCGACGAGACCGGGCGCGACTTCTGCCGCCCACCCATCGGCGAACCGGTCGACCTTCTCGTGAGCGCCCCGGATGGGGGCGTCGACCGGGAGAGCATCCGGACCGGCCCGCGGGTGGGAGTGAGCGGGCCCGGCGGGGACGCTCAGGTCTTCCCGTGGCGGTTCTGGCTCGACGGCGAGGCAACGGTCTCCGCATATCGACCCGGTGTCGTACGCAAGAGGCGTCGGTCGGTCCAGGCCTGAGCATGGTGCCCCAGCCCCGACGCACCTACCCGTGGGCAGCTGGCGAGCCCAGCGGCATACGGCATGGTGGTCGTGATCTGGGACGGGCCGCCCTCTCATTGGCCCGCCCAGCACCTCGTAAGGCAGTCTGTGACGCGGTGGGCACACCGTCCTGCCGGTGACCAACGAAACCGAGAGGAACGCGATCCCCGTGACGGACATCTTCGACGAGCTGCAGTGGCGCGGCCTGGTGGCACAGACCACCGACGAGGCGGCGCTGCGCGACGCCCTCGCGAAGGGACCCGTCACGCTGTATTGCGGCTTCGACCCGAGCGCGCCGTCGCTCCACTTCGGCAACTTCGTCCAGGTGTCCGTGCTCCGGCGGATGCAGGCGGCCGGGCACCGGGTCATCTGCCTGGTCGGAGGCTCGACCGGCCTCATCGGTGACCCCAAGCCGGACTCCGAGCGGGTCCTCCAGGACAAGGAGACCATCGCCGAGTCCGTGGCGCGAATCCAGCGGCTGGTCGGGCCCCTGCTGGACTTCGAGGGGGACAACGCGGCCATCCTCGTCAACAACCTCGACTGGACCGCCCCGATGAGCGCGCTCGACTTCCTCCGCGAGGTCGGTCAGCACTTCCGCGTCAACCAGATGATCCGCAAGGAGGCCATCGCGCGGCGTCTCGAGAGCGAGCAAGGCATCTCGTACACCGAGTTCAGCTACCAGCTGCTCCAGGCGCTCGACTACCTGCACCTCTTCCGGGCGCACGGCTGCACCCTGCAGATCGGGGGAAGCGACCAATGGGGCAACATCACGGCGGGCGTGGACCTCGTGCACCGGGTCGAAGGGGCCTCCGTCCACGCTCTCTCCACGCCCTTGCTCGTCGACTCGTCCGGCCGCAAGTTCGGCAAGTCGGAGGGCAACGCCGTGTGGCTGTCCGCGGACATGACCAGCCCCTACGCCTTCTACCAGTACTTCCTCAACGTGGAGGATGCGTCGGTCGTGGCGATGCTCAAGGCGCTGACCGACCGAAGCCGCGCCGAGATCGCCGAGCTCGAACGGCAGGTCAAGGAGGAGCCGTTCCGTCGGGCGGCGCAGCGGACCCTGGCCGCCGACGTCACCACCCTCGTGCACGGCGAGGAGGCGACCGAAGCGGTCCAGGCGGCGAGCGAGGCGCTCTTCGGCAAGGGGGAGCTGGATGTGCTCGACGTCGGCACCCTCGTCGACGCGACGAACGAGCTGCCCGGTGCCGACGTCGGGGTGGGGACCTCGTTCGTCGATGCCATGGTCGCCGCGGGCCTCGTCGAGTCGCGCAAGGCGGCCAGACGAGCCATCGGCGAGGGCGGCGCGTCGCTCAACAACGTGAAGGTGACCGATCCGGAGCTCGTCCTCGTCCAGGACGACTTCCTGCACGGCCGGGTCGCCGTGCTGAAGCGCGGGCGCAAGAGCCTCGCTGCAGCGCGGAGGGCCTGAACCCAGCCTGTCGGGGTCCGAATCACCCCCTTTTGGGGTGTCGGCATGGGCGATTTGGCATTGGCGGCGGGTGCGGGCTAATGTTCTCTTCGTCAGCCCGACAGGGAGGAACGGACGCCACAGCGGCGGCGATTATCGCCCAGCGAAGTAGGCCGGTCCCGGGGCAGACACCCTTCGAGCAGGCGACACCAGGATCTGGTGCACGCGCTCGCGGGTTCCGCCGACTTCAGGCGGGTTGGCTCGGCCGCCCTTGGGGCGGGTCACGAGTTTGACCCCGCTCAGCGCGGCAGGTAAAGTAGAAGGGTTGCCCCGGAGGCTGGTCTTGTGGCTGGTTGATGGTGTGTGTCCGGTTCTTGAGAACTCAACAGCGTGTCAAAAATCGATGCCAATTACCTCGTTGTGGGGGTGTGGCTGGCTGCCTTTGTGGTGGTTGGTTGTGTCTCTGCGCGATTTTTTATCCTTTGGT
>NZ_DATCWX010000065.1:0-5566 GCF_036566125.1 Intrasporangium sp. | reverse complement strand
TCGAACGCGCTGCTCCCCGAGGAGAAGCGCGCGGTCGCGGTCCACGAGACCGGCCACGCCATCGTGGCGGCGCTCTCGGAGAACGCCGACCCGGTCGCGAAGGTCACGATCCTTCCACGGGGCCGAGCCCTCGGGGTCACCGAGCAGCTCCCGGAGGACGAGCGGCGGATCTACCCGGAGAGCTACCTGCTCGACTCGCTGACGATCCGGCTCGGGGGGCGGGCGGCCGAGCGGCTCGTGCTCGGCGAGATGTCGTCGGGGGCGTCGAACGATCTCGCCGGCGCCACGCAGCTCGCGACGAGGATGGTGCGGGAGTTCGGGATGAGCCCCCGCCTCGGGCCGGTCGGCTTCTCCGAGGACGGCCCGCAGTACCTCGGCGCTCAGCAGCTCACGACCCGGCAGTACGCGGAGGAGACACAGCGCGTGATCGATGAGGAGGTCACGCGACTGCTCAAGGAGGCCGACGATCGCGCCGGTGCGCTGCTCGAGTCACACCGTGACGCTCTCGAGGAGGTCGTAGCGCTCCTGCTCGAACGGGAGACGATCGACGGCGAAGACGTCGAGCGGGTGCTCAGCAAGGAGCGCGTGCCCGGCGTCCCGGTCGTGCTGGACACGGAGCCAAGCCAGAGCTGACCGAGCCGGCGAGGCCGACGAAGCAGCTCGCCGATGCCGGCACCGCTGCGGCCTCACATGTCGGTGTGCTCCGCCTGCATGCCCTGCATCACTTCGCCGTCCATGCTGTGCCTCTCCATGAAGGGCATCAGCTCCTCCGGCATGACGACGAAGGGACGCATCATGTCATGGTCCTCGTGCTCGAGGATGTGACAGTGGTACATGTACCGGCCGGCGAACACCTCGAAGCGTACGGCGATGTCGACGACCTCGTTGGGGTTGACCCGCACGGTGTCCTTGAGGCCGAGCTCGTTCTCGTCGACCTCGTGCCGGATGTTGTCGTCGGGCTGGCGACCGATGTGCACGACCGCCGCAGTCGCCCCCCTCGTTGTCGCGCCTCTGTCGAGCTCCACGACCGAAGCCATCCGGCCGAGGAGTTGGAAGCTTGTGAGATGCACGTGGATCGGGTGCGTGTCCTCGGTCAGGTTGATGAACCGCCAGATCTCGGGTTCGCCGAGCATCGGGAAGAAGGTGACGGTGTCCTCGAAGCGGGATGCGACCGTTCGCCAACGTGTTACCTCGTGCCGCCCATCCCGCTCGTCGAGGACCGTAACGACGCCATCGTCGCCGGCGGGATCCTCGACGAGCTCCCGCAGGGTCAGCATCGCTGGTGCGCCGTCCACGTCCGATTCCAACTCGACCAGCGCGACGGCACGCACCGGGCAGTTGGCGAGGTCGTCACCCGTGAGGCGCGCGAGGTCGGACGTCAACACCTGCGGTGCCGAACGGCGGCGGCGCGCTCCCTGGATCACTCGGAACCGGAGGACCTCCGGGTAGGGGAGCAGGCCATCGAGGTCGACGGCGCCCGCGGTCGCAGGATCGGCGAACGTACCGTCGAAGGGCGCGCGGGCGGTGTTCAGCACGGTCAGCTCGGTGCCGGGTGCGAGATCGGAGAAGTCGACAAGGATGTCGGCGCGTTCGGCCGAAGCCAACACAAGCCCCTGCGACGGGAGCGTTACGGGCGAAAGCAGCAGGCCGCCCTCGGTGCCGATCTGGACGATCCGTTCGTGATCGGGTGTGCCGTCACGCACGAGAACCAGACGAAAGGTTCGGGCGTTCGAGCCATTCAGCACCCGGACGCGATAGGTCGTGGGCTCGACCTCGGCGATCGGCCAGATCTTGCCGTTGACCGTCGTGAACGGACTGAAGCACTCCATGATCTCGGGATCCCTCTTGTGGAGGAGTCGGCCCGTCAATCCACCGTCGGAGCCCACGTCGAAATTGCGGTCGCCGAGCAGGAGCGGCAGCTCGTACGGCGGCCCCTCGGGCAGATCGAGCTCGTGCTCGCGTTGGTCACGCACGATCCAGAGACCGGCGAGTCCGGCGTAGACGCTGAGGCGCGTCACGCCCATGACGTGGTCGTGATACCAGAGCATCGCGCCGCGTTGATCGTTCGGATAGGTGTGAAGCGCCCGCTGGCCGGGGGCGGCGATGTTCTCCGTCCATCCGTCGCTGGACGCGGGCGTGACCCCACCGTGGAGGTGGACGACCGAGAATCCGCTGAGCGCGGCCGCAGCCATATCGACCCGGCCGTCACCGCGGCCCGGCAAGCACTGGACGGGCACACCTTCAAACTCGTGGCTCGACGCGGCGACGACCGTCACCGGCAACGGGCCCTCGAGGCCGTTGTCCCACTCCACCTCGACCTGGATACCGCGGCGGACCTCGATCGTCGGGCCCGGGATGTGCCCGCCGTAGGTCCACACCTGGGACGGTGGAAGGTCTCGGTGGAACCGGTGCGTGGCCGTCTCGAGACGGACGGTCAAACGGGTCGGCCCGCTGATGACGCGTCGGGGCGCGATCGGAAGCGCATCGACGAAAGGGGTGAGCGGGTGAGTCAAGCGCGCCGCGATCGGGATTCCTCCTCGTCCGTCCCCCTGTACACCGAATCTCAGCCCGTTACAACCCGGCAGCGCCCCGCCGTCTGCGGGTTCCTTGAGCTGGCGACGGGGCCCGGAGCCTACGAGGAGGAGAAGAACTCCTTCAAGGCCGGTCCAAGGACCGTCGCGTCGACGTCGTGCCCCTGACCATCGAGGAAACGGGCCTGCCCGTCCGGGATCGCGTCGGCCAGCGCTTGTGCAGACTCGCGCATGAACGGCATGTCGGCCCCGCCGGCGAGCACGAGGGTCGGGACCTTGACCGACCCCGCCGTTTCGGTCGGGATCGAGTAGTCGCCCATGATGCGGGCGTCATACGCGAGGGTATGGGCGATCGCCTCCTGCCCCGCCCACCAGGGTTGGTTCCGCGCGTCGGCGACGAACTCGGGAGGCATCCCCACGACCTTCGACATGAAGTACTCGGCCGCATCGCCTCGACGCCCTTCCGCGATCATCCGCTCGTACTGTTCGACCTGGTCGGCGGGCGGACGCGCGTTCTCGTCGAGGATGAACGGAGGCTCCCAAAGCGCCAGCTTGGTGACCGGGGCCCCGCTCGCCGTGGCGATCATCGCGAGCACCGCCCCCGACGAGGACCCCCAGAGGTTGGCCGATCCACCCGCCGCGTCGATCACCGCCTCGATGTCCTCGACCTCTCGATCGATCGCGTACGGAAGCGTGTCCCCGCTGTCCCCTCGGCCGCGTCGGTCGTAGTTCAGGACCGTGAAGTCGGATGACAGTGTCTGGGCGATGGCCGCGTCGGCCATGCGGTCGACAGAGCCGCCGCATACCAGCACCAACGGCGGTCCCTGGCCGAGCCGGTCGAACCCGATCGTGGTGCCGTCCTTCGAGGTGACTTGGTCCATGACGCCTCCTTCCGCGTTGCCTCAACTGGTTCGACCGAGATACGCGGAAAACTCATCCGTCCCGCTCGAACCCGCCCCCCCAACTTCGAAACGAGGCGAACGATCCGACCAGCTGGACGCCGAAGGATCCCGGTCACCAGCCCATCGAACCTCATGTGCTTCATGCCGCGACCGTTCCGTACTTCGGGCGCCCGCTGGGGCGGTAGACCTGGATCGTCACGCCGCTGGGGGTGATCGCCTGCGATCCGACCAGCTCGAGCGCTATGTCGGGGCCGGTGTCGGGGAACAGCCGCGTGCCCTGGCCGACGACCAAAGGGAAGGTGAGCAGGTTGATCTCGTCGACGAGGTCGTTGTCGAGCAGCCACCGGACCAGGATGCCGCTGCCGTGCACCTCCAGCTCGCCTCCCGCCTTGGCCTTCAGCTCGCGAATGGCAACTGCGACGTCACCGGAGAGGACGGTCGTGTTCGCCCACTTGGGGTCGAAGGGCGTGGTCGATGCCACGTACTTGGGCCGCGTGTTCAACGCGGTCCAGATGGGGCTGTCGCCCGGATCTGGCCACGTCCCCCAGGAGTCGGCGAAGATCTCGTAGGTCTGCCGGCCGAACAGGAACGCGTCGGCGCGCCCATAGACCTCGTTCAGGAACCCCATGCCCTCGTCGTCGACGTACGGCGTGACCCATCCGCCGCGCTCGAATCCGCCCCTGCGGTCCTCGTCCGGCCCGCCGAGGCCCTGCATCACGCCGTCGACGGTGACCATCGTGGTGGTCGTCAGCTTCATGGTCGGGGCTCCTTTCTCGTTGGCTTCTCAACGAGTCTGATCGCGTTCCTCGGCGAGGATCGCGTCGATCTGGCCGAGGGCTTGCGTCAGGCCCTCCTCCGTGCCCATGGCGGCGAGCTGCTCCATCGCCTCGACGCTCGGAAACTCGTTCTCGATCGACATCCGCGTCTTCCCGCCGTCGATCGGTTGGATGGTCACCCGCGCGGTGGTCATCGGGAGCTCGGTGTTCGGCGTGCCGTCCTCGTTCGCGAACCCATCGCGGAAGACGAGCTTATGTGGAGGCCGGACCTCGTCCACCTCCCAGTACCCGCGCGGCTGATCGCCCTCGGGGCCGGTCATGTGGTATTCCACGCGGCCGCCAGGACGCAGGTCGTGAGCGTCGACCGTCGCAGGGTAGGTCGGCGGCCCCCACCAGCGCTCGAGTTGGCGGGGATCTGCCCAGAGCTGCCAGACCCGCTCCGGCGACGCGTCGAACTCGGCCTCCAGCGTCATCGTGCGCGACGAAGGGTCCTTTCGGACGGTGACGGTCATCGATCTCCCACCTCCGGCGATCCGCTGATGAGCTGGTCCATGCGCTCGACGCGCTCTCGCCACAACTCCTCGTACCGGTCGAGCAGACGCCGCGCCACGCGGAGCCCCTCGAGGTTGGCGCGGACGACCTTCCTTCGCCCGACGCGATGCTTGCTGACGAGGCCGGCCCGCTCGAGGACGGCGACGTGCTTCTGCACCGCCGCGAAGCTCATCGGGTAATGGGTGGCCAGCTCGGCTACGCCTTCCTCCCCGTCGATCGCGCGGCGCACGATGTCACGCCGGGTGGCGTCACCCAGGGCGCCGAAGATGCGGTCGTGGTCGAGGGTGAGCTGCATTGATACAACCATACGGTTGTGTGTTTCGCACCGTCAATCGTTCGTCATGCGAACCGTGCCCGGGGCACTGAGCTGTGGCCATGGCGGGATCGGGGGAGTGACAAGAGAGACTTGATCGGTCGCCCCCAAGGGCGATTCATCATCGCGGTGGGTACGGCTTCATCGAGGGGACTCGCGTGCGACTACAAGTCCTTGCCGGGGTCCTCCTCGGGCTCCGAGAAGTCCGTGGGGAGTCCCCGCTCCTCAGCCTCCTCCGTCCGCGGCAGGGGGGACGCCGGCTGAGTTGCGGGTTCCTCTCGGATCAAGCTCGGCTCGACCACCGGCATGATGGGCGCCACGGGCTCTGGTGGAGGAACAGGGACACCGAGCTGCTCAGACGTCTTAGCCGCCGGCTTCCTGCGGGCCGCCGTCTTCTTCCGGGTCGTGGTCTTCCTGGCCGCCGGCTTCCTGCGGGCAGACGTCTTCTTCCGGGTCGTGGTCTTCCTGGCCGCCGGCTTCCTGCGGGCAGAC
>NZ_DATCWX010000047.1:0-11035 GCF_036566125.1 Intrasporangium sp. | reverse complement strand
CCGCCATACCGGCTGGTCGAGGAGCAGCGCCGTCGCGAGCGAGACGATCACGCCACGTTCCGAGAGGCACCGCGCGGCCATCTCACGCACGATGACCTGCGCGCCGGGGCGGACGTAGTCGTCGTAGCGCACGTCGGCGTAGGTGTCTGTGTAGGACTGCACGACATAGGCGCCGAAGAGGCTGCCGACCCGGATGCTGCCCACGACGTCGACGAGCCCGGCGAGGTTGCTGGCCGGGGCGAGAGCGGCGACTCCGGCGATCACCAGCTCGGGCGCGTACGACCCGGCGAGCATCCCGGTCCAGAGGGCGGCATGCCCGCCCTGCGAATGCCCCCAAACCACAGTCGATTCCGCCAGGTTGACCGCATCCAGCTGGTGGGCGGCTCGAACTGAGTCGAGCACCGATCGCGCCGCCGGCTCACCGATGAGGTAGGGATGAGACCCCTCGGTTCCCAGGCCGACGTAGTCGGTGGCGACGAGCGTCCACCCCCTCTTGATGACGGCGTCGAGGCTGAACAGCGCGCCCGCCTCGAACGGATGCTCGAGCACCGATGGCGCGCATTCGGTTGCCCATCCGGTCGTTCCGTGGGCCCATGCAACGACGGGTGTCGGGCCCTCGACGCCAACCGGGGCGACCACGATCCCGCTCGCGATGGCCGGCACGCCGTCGTCCCGCGTCGTCGTGTAGAGGATCCGCCACGCCGTTGCCCCGGCCGGGACGTCACGGTCGAACGGTTCACTGCGCAGCAGCTGCCCGGGAGCGGTCGGGACCGAGTCCGGCGCGGCGTAGAACGCGTCCACCTGTGGTGTGCCGCGCTGCACGAGCAGGCTGACGAGCGCGAGCAGCACGGCCCCGATCGCGGCGGTGATGCTGGTGGCGAGCCGCCACCGACTGTGAGGCCGCCCCGAGCTCGAACTCGGCTGTGATCTACGGCTGCCCACGGCGAGGCGGACTCCGAAGACGACCAACCGGACCCCGAAGGCGATCGCCACGACGAGAACGGCCACGTCGGGCCACGAGAGCGCCAGGACGCCGAGGACCACCTGTGCGAAGCCGACACCGAAGCCGGCCCATCGGGCCGAGCCCTCTGCCCCGGCCCCCTCGACCAAGGCGGTGACGCCAGCAACGACGAGGGCGAGCGCGGCGAGCGCCGTGATGACGCGCAGGCCGGATCCCGGCCAGAGGAGCAGCGCCAGGGCGGCCGCGACTTGTGTGAGGCCGCGGACCAGGCTGAGCCATCGCTGCCGGGTGGCCGCCGGCGTGGCGAGGTCGACGACCCCGGATACGACCAGGGCGAGGATGACCACCATGACGAGCACGGCGAGCGAGCGGAATGGTCGGGTCGCGAGGACAAGCCCGACGAGCGACGCCACGATCCCGAGGGTGAGGGCAGCCCATCGCGGCAGCCGGCCAACCGCGCGCTCCGCGAGGCTGGCCCCTTGGACTTGGCCCATGAGCGCACCCTAGCCGCGCCGCGGTTCCACGGTCCGTCAGCTGAGGAGGTGCGTCCTCATCGGCACCAGGGGCGACCCCACTGGTGCAGGTAGGACTGCTCGTACTCCTCCAGGTAGGCCGAGCGGTAGCTGCTGTTCCCGGCCCAGTCGGTCGCCTGGTCCGCCAGGAGGCACCGGTGCTGAACCGACACCGGGTCCGTGCTGCCGCCGATGAGTTCGGACTGGGCGCGCTCCCAGATGAGGTAGTCGGTGGCCGCTCGCTGGGTCTGGATGGAGCTGACGGTGGTGGGCCAGACGAGTACCCCGACGGCGACGGCGCAGGTGGCCGTGAAGGTAGCCGTCGTCACGCGCCGGCTCCAGTCCGTCCGGGGCAGGACCGCGATGACGACGGCGAGGATGCCCGCCAGGCAGGTCCAGATCCACGGGGTGCCGCGGTACGTGGCGCCGACGAACCTGACGATCTGATGGGCCTGCTCGGAGACCGAGAGGATCACGGCCGCGGCGAGCGCCGAGCTGGCCAGGGCGAGCGCCAGGGCGACCAGCGGCTGACGGTCCGGACCAGCGCGGTTGGCGCCGGCGTCCCCGGTGAGAGGGCGCCGCCGCAGCAGGAGCAGGACCGCGACGGCGAAGAGGACGCCCCAAAGCGAACCAGACCCGCCGAAGGGCATCGGCTCCGGCAGCCCTGCGTCCGCGTCACGGAGGGCATAGGGGATGCCCGTGCCGGGCACGGCGCTGACGAGCTGGAGCGCGATGACCTTGAGGACCGGACCACCGAGGTCAAGCTTCAGGCCGGTGTAGATGTCGCCAGTCGCGGCTGACGCGATGACCTCGCGGGTCACGAGGACGGCGGAGAGCCAGCCGCCGCCCAGCGCGACGCTGAGCGCGAGTCGGTGCTGCGGCCGAGAGCGCCCGACGAGGGCCAGCAGCATGACTGCGAACGGTACTGCAGCCCAGTGCATCTCGTAGCTGAGCGTGATGATGATGCCGAGCACGACGATCCCGGCAGCAGACAGCGTCTTGCCGAGCGGGCCCCAGCTGCCCCACCCGCGCAGGGCCCAGAGGGAGGCGGCCCCCGCCAGGAACATCAGGACGATGCCACCGATGCAGAGGACGACGAAGGTCGTCCACCCGTTGCGATCCGGTGAGGTCGCGGTGACGCCGAGGACGAGCAGGGCTGCGAAGAGGATGAGGGCGGTGGTGCGGGTGGGCCGGTCGAGGCGCTCGCCGTCACGACGCCTGAGCTGCGTCAGGAGGAGGGCGAACGAACCGACGACGGCGGACAGGAGTACGACCTTGACGAGGCCATGCACGACGAAGAGCGGGACGCCAGTCGCGAAGGCGAACTGCATCCCGAGCAGGTAGAAGACGTGCTGGAAGAACACACCAACCGGAGCGATGCGCCCGTCCCGCATCCGCCACTGCATGTCGTTGATCGTCCACGGCACGACGTTGAGGACGTTGTCGTGCATGCGCCCCGGCGCGGCGACGTAGTGGTACCGCTCGTCGGAGGCGACGGGCGCGAGGAGCCACGGCAGGAGCAAGCCGACCACGGCGACCAGCAGGAGGACCCACGGCAGCCATGATGGAGCGCGCCGCAGGACCCGGGTCACCGAGGCAGTACGGACGAGCCGTCTGTTCACCAGAGGTCGATCCGCATGACGGCCCGACGCAGCGTGGGTCGACCGATCTCGACGAGGCCTGCCTCGGCGAAGATGCCGACAGTGCCGACGTGGAGCTCCTCGTCGATGGCGTTCGTCGTCGTCATGGGATAGGCCTCGAGGGCACGGGCGCCGGACTGGCGAGCGAAGTCCACGGCCGCGCCTGCCAGGGCGCCACTGATCCCGCGTCTCCGGTAGCCGGCACGGACGAAGATGCAGGTCACGGCCCAGACGCTGGCGTCGTCTTTGTCTTCATTCCGCCCCTGCCATGGCACCCGTTGGTTGCGGACCAATCCTTCATAGGCCGTGCGCGGCTCGACGGCGCACCACCCCACGGGTTCATCGTCGACGAAGGCGACCAAGCCACTGGTCGCGCCGGACCCGGGATTGCCGCAGTCGGTCTGCTCTCGCAGCCGGTGCACTCGCTGCTCCACGGGAAAGCTGGCAAAGGACTCCCTCGGCCGCAACTTGTAGCGCTGACACTGACAACGGGAGCCCTGGCCCTTGGTGCCGAAGATGGTTTGGAGGTCCGCACAGGCGACCTCGTTGGCTGGGACCACTTCCACGGTCGCCTCGACCGCGGCCCGGGCCCCGGGAGTCATCGGTGGATCAAGTCGCGCCAGTTGTCCGGGACCCGGTCCCGTGGTGCCGGCGACCCCTGGTCGCTGGGCCGGCTTGTCGGCGGCGCGAGCTCCTGGCCCTCGACGAAGTCACTCGTCCGGTAGTCGTAGAACCAGGTCTCACCCGGCTCGAAGCTGCGAATGATCGGATGTCCAGTGGCGCGGTGATGCGCCGAGGCATGCTGGGCGGGCGACGTGTCGCAGCAGCCGATGTGGCCGCAGGCCGTGCATCGCCGCAGGTGGACCCACCACCCTTCATCAGCGGCGCACTCGGCGCATCCGGTTCCGCTCGGAGGCACCGTCGGGTCGATGTCGGGGACCGCCCCTGCGTTGTCGCTCATGTCCGCAGCCTACGTCCCGGCTTACGACTCGTGGCGTGTTCACTTCCCTCGTCGAGCCCACCCTCCGCTGGATGGCTACGCTGGGAGCGCACTGTCGACTCGCCGAAGGAGTTGTCATGAACGCCGAGGTCAACGAGGGTTCCGAGCCGGTCGCCCCGGGCCAGTGGATGACCATTCTCGGGCTGATCGTCGCCGTGCTCGCGCCGCTCGCCGGCTTCCTCGGTGGCAGTAGCACGGGCGCCGTCGCTCGCGAGAACGCCTTGGGCGTGTGGCTCATCACCGGCCTCGTCATCGGAGGGCTCGGCGTCCTCCTCGCCTTTGTCGGCGGTCAGCGCTGGTGGCGGGCCACCCACTGACCTGAGGTGTTCCGTCACTCGGCCGCGGTTGTCGGTCGTCAGCTCACCAGCAGGATGACACCGGCGACAACGCCGATGACGACGACGATGGCGAGCGCGAAGAGGGCAGCGGCCAGACCGATCTTCTGCTCGCGGCCCATGCCCTCAGACCAGCCGAGCGGCTTCGCGGCGTCCCGGATGAGGTCCCGTCCCTCGCTTGCGCGGAAGGTGTAGTCGACGACCTTGCCGATTCCCCCGGGCGTCGCCGCGTCGGCACCCCACTGCTTCTCGGAGGAGAACTCGTAGACGCGACCCTTCTGCACCTGCTTCTCGGCATGCAGGGACGGCCGACCCGACGGCCCGACCCCGGCGTCCCAGCGCACCTCGTTGGACACGTCGGTGATCGTCATCCGGCGGCGGCCCTCCTCGAGCCGGACCTCGTGTGTGAAAACGCGCTTGACGGCGTTCTTGCGCAACAAGGTCCACCACGTCGCGTCGACGAGGTCGATCGTCAGGTCGAACCCGTATGGGCGCTCTTCGACGACATAGGGCGAGCCTTCGGCGGCGGCGCGGACACGGGCGATCAGCTCTTGGGTGGGGGTCATCGGGCCTTCTCGTAGACGCAAGGGCAAACCCGACCATATCGCCCCGTCAACCACCGGCCCCCTGCCGCGATCGAGTGAACGAGATCCGGGCCAAGAACCGTTATTCACCCCGCCACGGCGGCCCTCCTCTGGCGCGTCGGAGCCGGGATCCGGGCAACATGCGTCACGGGAACAGGTTGCCGTGCGACCCCCGTCATCGGGCCAGCGGGTCTGCGCTGCGCACGGAGTCGACGACGTCGAGAACTGCGCGGGTGGTGGTCTTGGCGTACTGCTCGTCGAAGATGAGCCCAGCGTGGCTGGCGCCCTCGACGACGCGGTGCGAACTGTTGGTCGACAAGCTCGCCAGCTTGTTCTGCGCCGCGTCATGGGTGGCGTCGGTCTCGGCGCCGGCGGTGAGGACGACTAGCGGTTTGTCACCAAAGTTGGTGAGCCTCGCGGCTTCCACTCCGGAGGCGTTGGCCTGGAGGAACTCGTCGATCCAGCCGGCGGCGTAGTCGGCGGTGGCGGTCTTGGCGCGGACCTCGTCACGCGAATGCGCGGGCAGCTCGCCGTACTCGAAGCTCCCGAGGAGGCGCACCAATCCGACTCGTGCCGCAGCCGCGCCGACTGCCGCAGCACGGTCGGAGAGGGCATCGTGGGAGCCTTTCCCGTACCCCGTTGCCCTCTCTGGATCGGCCTTGGTGGCCGGGTTGGTGGAGTCGATCAGTACCATCCCGGCGACCTCGTCGGGATAAAGGTCGGCATAGGTGAGGATGTAGAGGCCGCCGAACGAGTGGCCGGCCAACACGTATGGCCCGGGGACGTCTCCGCGTTGCAGCAACGTGTGGAGATCGGCCGCTATCTGGGTGGCGTCCTGGGGGCCGCGGGCGGGCTCGCTCCAGCCGCGACCCGCCCGGTCGTAGACGCAGACCCGGGTGTTTCGGGCGACCGCCGGCGCTATCCACGCCATGGCTGAGGAGAAGTCGCCTCCTCCGGGTTGAAGGACGACGGTGGGGCTGCCGGAGCCGGTGCAGTGGAGGTGGAGGCGATGTCCGCCGACGTCGATCAGTTGACCCGGCATGGAATACGCGTTGGCGTCCGCGGCTTCGCGCACGGTCTGGTAGCCGCCGCCGACCGCAGCCAGCAGCAACACAGCGAACACCGGGTACAGCAGCCAGCGTCGAGTCCAGCTGCGCAGGTGCCGGTGGGCTTGGACGGCCATCCACACCACCAGCGCCAACAGCGCCGGCGGCCCCACCCAGTTCAGCACCTCACGCACGGTCGTGCCGAAGCCGATCAGGAGCAAACCACACACCCCCATGAACACGGCAGGGACGGCTGCCCACCGCTGAGGTTGATCGGTCAATCGCACCGACAGCAGAGCCAAAGCGGCCCAGCCCAGGGCGAACCCGCACAGAACTGCACCCGTGACGTCGTCCTCTTCCGGGCTGATGAACGGGGCGGCAGCGAGGAGGAGAGCGGCGACCAGTCCGATGCCCAACGACGCGGCCACGACCCAGCCGATGTGTCCCCCTGACTCCCGACTCGGGTGGTGTGCACCGCCGGGGTCTTCAGGTGCGTTGCTGGCAGGGATTCCAGTGCCTACGGTGCTCACGATGTGCTCGCTTCCATAACGCCGCTGGCGTCGCGCGAAGGCCGCTGTCTGCACCTGTGGCACGTGCCGTCCTCTCGACGCTACGCTCCAGTCGCGGCTTCCGATACCAACCATCGGGACTTGCCGCAAAGCGCTTCCTCCGGAGCGGTGCCTCGCGACCGACCTGCCGGGCGTTGTGGCCGACTGTGCATCCTCAAGTAGACACGCCGGTTCGGGTGGCGCGGCAGCCGGGTACCGGACAGACTGTCCCGCGTGATCGGCGCGGACTTCGACAGGATTCTCGCTGCCGCACAGGGTGGTGATGAGCACGCGTTCGCGCGCCTCTGGCGTGACCTGAACCCGGCTCTCCTGCGCTACCTGTCACTCGGCGGTGAGATGGCCGAGGAGGTGGCTGCCGAGACGTGGACCACGGTGGTGCGCGGCCTGAAGCGATTCACGGGTGACGAGACCGCATGGCGTGCGTGGGTGTTCACGACCGCTCGGCGACGCGCGGTCGACGCCGGTCGCAAACGCGCCAGAGATGCAGGCCTCGGGTGGCGCGCGAGCACGTGGACGTCGGACACGGCGCCGGACAGCGCCGACGCCGTCGTGGAGGCGGCGAGCACCGAGGACGCCCTGCGCTTGGTCCGCAGCCTCCCAGCCACACAGGCCGAGGTCGTCCTGCTTCGCGTCGTCGCGGGGCTCCCCGTCGCCGAGGTCGCCGAGCTGCTCGGCCGCAGTCCCGGAGCCGTCCGGGTCGCCTGTCACCGTGGCCTCGAGAACCTCGCCCGAATCCTGGCCAAGAAGGAAGTAACGGACAGCGATGTTCGGACGCTTCGGGGGTGACATGAGCAACGACAAACCAACTGGTGACCTCGAGCACGGCGTCGGGTCGAGCGACGATTTCTTCGACGACGTCGCCGCCAATCCCGAGCTCGCACGGGTGGCCTTCCTCCTTTCCGCCCAGCCGAGCGCGCGGGAGCTCACCGGCCTCGATGGCGCCCTTGACACGTTCCGCGCCCATGTCTCCGCCCCCCACCCCAAACGACGGAGACCCTCCATGATCGCAACGCTCGCCGGCGCAAAGCTCGGCGCGACCATCGCCGGAATCGCCGTGGGCCTCGGTGGCGCAGCCACCGTCGCCTATGTCTCGGCCAACACTCCGGCGACGCCGAACACCAGCGTGACCGCCCCGGCGTCGAGCCAGTCAGCCTCCAGCGCTGCGGGACGGCAGACCAGCGACCAGGCGAAGCAGGGCAAGGACGCGAAGGGGGCGCCCGTGGGCCCCGACGCCAGCGGTTCCGCGGCCCACGGCCTGTGCACCGCGTGGGAGAACGTCGCCGGGAACGGCAAGGCCATGGACTCGGTCGCCTTCGGGAACCTCATCGAGGCGGCGGGCGGGGAGGACAAGGTCGAGGCCTTCTGTGCCGAGATCGACGCTCCGGGCAAGTCGGGGGACCGCGCCACGGGCAAGCCGGAAGGCGCGCCCACCGGCAAGCCTGAGACCGTCCCCACCGGAAAGCCGTCGGACGTCCCGACCAACCACAAGCCCGATTCCTCCCCCACGGTGCCGGACGCAAAGCCCGACACCGTTCCGACCGCCTCCCCCTCCCACCCCACCGGGCGGTCGTGACGACGCGGTAGCTAGCGCCGCGCCAAACCCAGCCGTGTGCCACTGAGCGAGCTCAGCGGCATACGGCTGGGCTTTGTTGTGCCGTATGCCGCTGGGCTGGCTTCCGCTCAGCCTGCCAGGCCCGCCTCCAGCGCGGAGATGATCCGCGGCCGCAGGTCCGCGGCCTCGATGACCTCGTCGACCGAGCCGACCTCGACCGCCCGGTGGATGCTGTGGACGTTGTCGAAGTGAGCGGCGACCTCGCCGAGTTTCTCGGCGCGGACCGAGGCACGCAGCTCCGCCAGCTCGGTCGCGAGCTGGGCGCGCTTCACTCCCTCCGCGGAGTCCACCCGGGATGCCAGCTCGACGATGCGCGGGTCCGCGGCGGTTCGGGCATCGACGTCTCTGGAGAAGACCACGGCGGCGGCAGGCGCGCCTCCGATGACCGACGCGAAGGAACCCTGGATCGCGAGGACCGTCATGCGCGGGTTGAGCGCCTTGGAGAAGACGACGAAGGCACCGCCGTGGTAGCGCGAGATCACTGTGAAGACGATGGGCCCGTCGAAGTTGACGATGGCCCGGCCGATCTCGGCGCCGTACTCGAGCTGGAGGTTGCGCATCGACTCCGGCGAGCCGTCGAAGCCGGACAGGTTGGCGAGGATGACGACGGGTCGGTTGCCGCTGGCCGCGTTGATCGCGCGGGCCACCTTCTTGGACGAGCGGGGGAAGAGGGTGCCCGCGGTGTAGGCGTCAGGCCCGTCGGTGGGCGGGAAACCGCGCCTGGGCACCGACTTCGACTCGATGCCGATGAGGCAGACCGGGATGCCGCCGAGGTGGGCGTCCTGCACGACGGCGGTCTCGGCGTCCGCCATGCCGGCCCACCGCTCCAGCGTCGCGTGGTCCTGGTCGGTGAGCGCCCTCATGACGGTGCGGATGTCGAAGGGCTTCTTGCGGTCCGGGTTCTTCTCGGCTGAGAAGATGTCGCCGACCGTCGTGAATCCGGAGTCCGGCATCGAGTGCGGGAAGGCGGTCACGTCACGATCGGTGGGGTCGCTCGTCGCGACCCGGCGCGGGCCCTGCTCGCCCGGGCTGACATAGGCGTGGTCGTAGTGGCTCATGAGGATCTCGCGTGCCGCGGCGAGGTCCCTGGCCCAGTACTGTGCCTGGCCGTTCGGACCCATGACCCGGTCGTAGCCGCCGATACCGAAGTTGTCCTCGGCCGAGACACCGCCGGAGAAGTCGAGCGACTGCTTGCCCGTCAGGACCATGGCGCTGTCCGGCGTCATGACGAGGATGCCCTTGGTGTGCATGAGCATTGTCGCCTCGGCGTTCCAGTACGGCTGGGCGCCGACGTTGATGCCGGCGACGACGACGTTGATCTCGTGCCCGGCCTGGGTGAACTCGACGATGCGCTTGAGGGCGCGAGCGACCCAGTCCATGTTCTCGGTGCCCGAGTCCATGGAGATGCGGGCGCCGGCCGAGAGGGAGTACCACTCGACCGGGATGCGGAGCTCCTCAGCGAGGTCGAGCGCAGCGATGACGCGAGCGCACTCGGCCTCGGCCACCGATCCCAGGGAGCGGAGGGGGTCGCCGGCCAGGACGACCCGGGTCACGCCCTCGGGGTGGCGATCGGTCGGCGAGGTCACGACCGCGACGATGATGCCGGCCTTGTTGTGACCGAAGGGGCGGTCGGCGGGGACGAGCCGGCCGGCGTCGTCAAGGTCGTGCTCGACGACGGCGCCGCCGTCGCCCGCGATCATGGCCTGCAGCTCGTAGGGATAGACGAGCCCGCGACGACGCGCCCGGACGACCTTGGAGGCGTAGTCGTCGAGAGGCTTCAGCGGCTCGCTGGGCGGCTGACCAACGGTGCCGACGACGCCTGAGCCCGGCTGGTAGTAGAACCGTCCCGCGATCGTGATCGGCCCCTGCTCCGGCTCGAGGACCACGCGAGCCTGGACGAGGACCTCCTCGACTCCCGCGCCCACGGTGAGCGGCGCGATCTCTGCCTGCAGGGCGGTCAGCTGGTCGAGGTCGGCGTCGATGAGGGGCCAGATCGTGACCCAGACGTAGTTCATGTCGAGTCGGGAGCCGGCGGAGCCCCGCGCGGCCCGGAGCCGGCGGATGGCGTCGAGACAGTTGGCGATGGCGCGCTCGACCTGCGGCAGGCCCGTCACGCGGCCGGACTCGTCGCGGACGACGACGAGCTGGCGGACCTGGGCGGCGGCGACGAGGCGCCGGTCCTCTGGGTTGTCCCTGGCGACGCACTCGTAGAGGAAGACGTCCTCCGCAGCCTCGAGCCGGGTGGCGTCGAAGTCGCGCAGTCGCCACAGCTGGAGACGACGGCCGACCATGGGGTGGACACCGCGCACCAGGCGGTCCTCGACGAGGTCGCCGTCCTGCGGACGGTAGGTGAAGTAGCCAACCGGCCGGTCCGCCGTGTCGGTCACGGCGACGGCGACCCGCCGCACGTCTTTGGCCCAGTCCAGGGCTCCGAGGCGCTCGGCCACGGCTGCGCTGGTCTCCTCGGGGTCCGACGGCTGGTCCCGCCAGCGGAGATACAGGTCGACGACGGAGTCGTGGCCCTCGACCCGGCTCCACACGTCGTTGGCGACCGAGAGGTCGAGGTCGCTGCCCGGAGTCAGCTCGGCGAGGTCGCCGATCGTCGACGTGAGGTGAGTCGGTCGGTCGTCGAGCGTGTAGTCCGCGATCGCGAAGGGCCTGCCGTTGGCCAGGAAGTGGTGCGGCCCATGCAGCTCGTGCTCGAGGTAGTGCCGCTTGATGAGGACCTCGAGCATCGGCTCGTGCCGCGGCAGGCTGTCATCCGCACGGTCGAGCC
>NZ_DATCWX010000036.1:0-15891 GCF_036566125.1 Intrasporangium sp. | reverse complement strand
GGCTCGACGACTGGTCGGGCCCGGCCGCTCTGGCCTCAGCCGACCTCGTGGTCGTGGCGACCGACACGAGCCGCCACGTCGGCGACGCCATCGAGGCGCTCGACGCCGGCGCCGGGCGGATCCTCGTCGAGAAACCGGTCGCACCGACGCGGGCCCAGGCCGAGGCCCTGGCCGCCCATGCCCGCGCCTCCGACGTCTGGGTTGCCGCTCCCCTGCGAGCGCACGAGGCCTTCCGCCAGCTGATCACCCTCGTCGGAACCGTCGGGGCGCCCACCTCGGCGCACATCCGATGCCAGTCCTGGCTGCCCGACTGGCGCCCGGACCGCGACTACCGCGAGTCGTACTCCGCCCGCCGCGACGAGGGCGGCGCGCTCCGTGACCTCGTCCACGAGCTCGACTATGCCGAGGTCCTGTTGGGGCGCCCCACGCTGCTCGGCGCCCACCTCGACCACACCGGCCCCCTCGACATCCAGACCGAGCAGGCCGCCACCCTCCTCTGGTGCACCGACACGGCGACCGTGACGTGCCGTCTCGACTACGTCACCCGGCCTGCGACTCGCGGCGTCACGGTCCGTGGCCCCGACGGCGCGCTTGACTGGGATCTCACGACCGCGACCATCACCCACCAAGACACCACTGGACGGGCGATGACCACAGCCTTCCCGGCCGACCTCGACCGCGACCTCGGCATGGCCAGGCAAGCCCGCGCGGCACTCGAGCTCACGCCCGACACCAACCCGGCTCAGCGGCATACGGCAGGAGCGCCGGCCACCCTCGCGGAAGGCCTGGCGACGCTGGAACTCTGCGACCGCGCCAGGGAGATGTCGTGACCCGGACGCGCATCCTCGCGGTCATCCCGGCCCGCGGGGGCTCGAAAGGCCTGCCCGGCAAGAACACTCGTCCTCTGGCGGGTCTGCCGCTGATCGCCCACAGCATCCGCGCCGCTGCGCTGACCGACGCGGTCACGCGGTGCGTCGTGTCCACCGACTCGGAGCAGATCGCAGCGCTGGCGCGGCAGTACGGCGGCGAGACGCCCTTTCTCCGACCTGCCGAGCTGGCCGCCGACGACACGCCCATGGCACCCGTCGTACGCCACGCCCTCGAGTGGTGCGAGCGGGAAGAGGGCAAGCCGTATGCCGCTGTGCTCCTTCTCGACCCGACCTCCCCAGCGCGCGTCCCCCAGCAGCTCACGGATGCGGCCGAGCGGCTCCTCGCCACTGACGGTCTCGACGGGGTCGTCAGCGTGTCCGAGCCGACGTTCAACCCGGTGTGGGTCGGCGTGCGGACAGGCGGGTCGGCCGACGGCGCCCTCGAGCGGTACTTCCAGGCAGGGACCGGGGTGACCCGCCGCCAGGACGCCGAGCGATTCCTGCGGATCAACGGCAACTTCTACCTGTGGCGCGCCGAGTTCGTCCGGCGACTCGAGTCGTCGTGGTTCGACGAGGGACGACATGCCGGCGCGGAGATCCCCGAGTCACAGGCATTCTCGATCGACGACGCGTACGAGTTCCGCCTCATCGACGCGCTCATCGGGGCCGGCATCATCGAGCTGCCCTGGATCGAAGGGAAGTGACAGATGGACGAGCCGCGTCACCACCACGCCAACCGCTCGGGACTCACTCGGCTGGCCGACCTCGGGGGCCGCACCGCGGTCGTCACCGGTGGCGCAGGCCCGTTGGGGTCGGTGCTGTCGGCGGCCCTGGCCGATGCGGGTGCCCATGTGGTCGTCGTCGACGTCGACGTGGCATCGTGCTCCGCGACGGTGGACTCGCTCCATGGCGGCGGCCACGTCGCTCTGGCGGCCAACCTCCTTGAGCCACAAGGACTCTCGCGCGTCGTGACGACGGTCCATGAGATCGGGTCCTGTGACGTCCTCGTCAACAACGCCGCCTTCACCGGCACGTCCGGGGTCCCGGGCTATGCCGTGCCGTTCGATGAGCAGACTGACGAGGCCTTCGCGATGGCCCTCGCCCTCAACCTCACCGCGCCGTTCTCCCTGACCCGCCAGCTCGCCCCCCTCCTGCGGTCCGAGGGCCACGGCAGCATCATCAACGTCTCGAGCATCTACGGACTCGTCGGCCCGAACCTGGCGCTCTACGAGGGGACGCGCATGGGCAACCCCGCTGCGTACGCCGCCTCGAAAGGCGGCCTGGCCCAGCTGACGCGCTACCTCGCCACGGTCCTCGCCCCCGGCATCCGGGTCAACGCCGTCGCCCCCGGTGGCATCGCGCGGGGCCAGGACGAGGCGTTCGTGTCCCGTTACGAGCGACTCACACCGCTGGGGCGGATGGCCACCGAGGACGACTTCCGCGGCGTGGTCAGCTGGCTGGCCTCCGATGCCTCCGCGTATGTGACCGGGCAGGTCATCGCCGTCGACGGGGGCTGGACCGCCTGGTAGGGCGCCTCCGTCAGTAGTTGTAGACCTTGTCGACGTAGATCTTGGACTGGAGCGGCACCCAGTAACCGGCGAACGCGCCGATGTCGAAGTAGTAGGCGGGGCGGCCCTGGACGATGGCGTTCGTGCTCGTCGGGGCGCCGGACTCCCGTCCGGTCGGGATGGTCAGCGTCTTGTTCCCGATCACCTCGCCGCTGGAGTTGAGCTTGTAGGCCGTGAAGGTGGTGCCGCCGCGGAACATGATGAAGGCCCGCGGCTGGTAGACCTGCTTGTCGATCGAGCCGAGCCCCCATGCCACTCCGAAGCCCTCGGCCACCCACCAGCCGGCATAGGCACCGGCCGAGATGCGGTAGGCGATGGGGCCGCCGTTGATGCGCTGGCGCCGGTCGAAGGGAGCCTGGGTGTGGCGGCTGAACGACACTGTCCGCGTCTGCGAGATCTTGTTGCCGTCGCCGAGGCGGTACATGACCTTGATGCGCGGTGAGAGTCTGACCGTCCCCACCTGGTATCGGTTGGGGAAGTCGTTGCGGTAGTCGAGGGCGTTCTGGAGCCACCGCTTGTCGTGGGTCAGCCGCCAGAGCTCCTGGAACTGCTGCATGTGCACGGGGTGATAGCTGAGGGTGTTCACCTGGTGGCGCAGGGAGTAGACGCTCATCCAGTTGGTCCGGCGGAAGCCGTCGGGCACCCTTGCCTCGACGGTGCGCAGCCCACCGCGGAACAGCTCGATGGCCTTGGGGTCCTCGGTGAGGATGAGGTAGTCATGCAAGCCGTACATCGCATAGATGTGGCCGTTGAGGACCTGCTCGCTGTTCTCGACTGGGTACCGGGGGTACTCCTCGAACCAGAGCCGGCCGCTCCCGTCGACCCGCGACGCGAAGGGGGCCGTGCCTGCGGGCGCCTGACGCAGGCTGGCGAAGGTGGCGTCGGCGGCGGCCTTCCACTTCGCGTCCTTGGTGTACTCGTAGAGCCGGACGAACAGGGAGAGCGCCTGCCCCTGCGCCATCGCGGAGTACCACGGCGCCTTGAGCGTCTCTGTGGTGTCCCCGTGGACGGCGAAGTCGAAGTCGTAGGGGAAGTACCACGCCCCGGCCGACTCGACCTTTCGGTCGATGTTGCGCTGGGCATTCGCGATGGCGATGTCCAGGTAGGCCCGGTTCTTCGTCAGTCGGTACGAGTTGAGGTTGATGAGCCCGTACTGGATCTGGGCCACCGGGTGCTGCCAGATCTTGGTCTCGCCCGCGAAGCGGAACACCCGCACGCCGCTCGAGTCGACCAGCCCGAAGCCCTTGGGATCGCTCAGCGCGAAGTCCTCGTACGGACGCTGGCCCGGGGCGACCGCCTTGGGATAGGCGGCTGAGAGGGAGAAGCCGGTGATGTCCTCGGATGCGGCCTGCGCCGTGATTCCGGCGTCCTCTCGCGCGTCGGCCTGCCTGGCCTTGGCCTCCTTGACATCGCCAGTGGGAGGCATCGGTTTGCCCTGCAGCACCTCCGAGCCGTCTGTCACCGGCACCGGGTCAGGGTCGTCGACGCCGGACGATGCCTGCGAGAGGCCGAGCGGGGTAACCGACGCCGATGCGCCTGCCGCCGCAGCCGGCGCTGGCGCCGGAAGGGTCGATCCGAGCAGTCCGATGCTCGCGCTTGCGGCCACGACGACACACGCCCGGTGACGTGCAGAAGTGGGCTTGTTCACGTGTCCCCCTGTTGCTCAGTCCGCGGTGCCTGCTTTTGTCCGCGATTGTGGGGGATCGTAACGTACGGCTTGGACCGATTTGTCCCGGGTGTGATCCTCGTCAGTTCTGCAGCTCCGGAGCGACGGTGTTCTCGAAGAGCTCTATGCCGGATCGGTCGTACGCGGCCTCCTGGAAATAGAGGATCCCGTAGCCCATGCCGCGCCGCTCCATGTCCTGCATCACCTCGACGATCCGCTCGGGAGTGCCCACCGCCGGCTGCGTGCGGAGGTCGGCGATCTGCCGCTCGATCCGAGCCTCAGGTACGCCACCGCGGCGCAGCAGGTCCGCGTGGAACCGCAGCCGGTCCTCGACGTCCGCCTCGGTCTCGCCGATGACGACATTGAAGTCGCCGGTCCGCACGATCGAGTCGAAGTCGCGGCCGATCTCCTGGCAGTGCGCCCGCAGGATGTCGCTCTTGCGGGAGAAGGTCTCCGCGTCGTCGTAGAAGTTGGTGTAGTCGGCATACTGAGCCGCGATCCGCAGCGTCACCTTCTCGCCACCGCCCGCGACCCAGATCGGGATGCCGTTGGCCGTGGAGCCCGGCGCGGACGTGCCCTGGAGGGGTCGGGGCGCGCAGCGGGCTCCCTCGACCTGGTAGTGCTTGCCGTCCAGTGTCGCCGTCCCAGTCGTCCACATGTCACGGAAGATCTGCACGCCCTCCCGGAGCCGGCCCAGGCGTTCGCCGGCAGTCGGGAAGCCGTAGCCGTAGGCCCGCCACTCCTTCTCGTACCAGCCGCCGCCGATGCCCATCTCGACGCGGCCACCCGAGATGATGTCGACCGTGGCCGCCACCTTCGCGAGGTAGGCCGGGTTGCGGTAGCTCACGCAGGTGCACATCTGGCCCAACCTGATGCGGGTGGTGGACGCGGCGAGCGCACTCATGAGGGTCCACGCCTCGTGGGTCGCCTCGTCCGAGACGACCGGGACGGTGTGGAAGTGGTCATACACCCAGAGCGACTCGAAGGTGTCCCCCTCGTCCGCGAACCTCGCCAGGCCGGCCATGGCCTCCCATTGCTGGGCGGGGTCGATGCCGACCAGGTCCATGCGCCAACCCTGCGGTATGAACAGTCCGAATCTCATGTCGCTCATCCTGTCACCGGTGCGGTCCCTCCGGTGATCCGCGCATGTGAGGATGGAGCCATGCACCACAACGACCCGGCCGTCATCAGGGACCTGCTGCACACCCCGGCGACCTGGGCCGTCGTCGGCCTGGGCGACAACCCGAACCGCACGGCGTACCAGGTGTCGCTCTGGCTGGCCCGAGAGCTCGGCATCAACCTCATCCCGGTCCACCCCAGCGCAGCCACGGTTCACGGCTTCCCTGGTCGTGCCCGACTCGCCGACATCCCCGATGGGACGACCGTGAACGTCGTGAACTTCTACGTCAACAGCTCCCTCGTCGGCGACTGCGTCGACCAGGCGATCGCCGAGAAGGAGCGCCTCGGCATCGGTGCGCTGTGGCTCCAGCTCGGCGTCATCGACGAAAAGGCGGCGGCGCGGGCCACCCAGGCTGGACTCGCCGTCGTCATGGACACCTGCCCGAAGATCGAGTGGCCCCGCATCGTGCCGGGGGACGGCGCTGGGGCGATCTCAGGCTGAGTCAGAGCCCTTGGCCACTTCCTCACGCAGCGACGCCCCCTTGGCGTGAGCCTGGTCCCTGAGAGCCACCTGGAATTGGCTCATGCGCTCGCGCACGGCCCGGCCGAGGTCATCGTCGGAGGTCCCGACGATCCTGGCCGCCAGGAGTCCCGCATTGCGAGCGCCTCCGATGGAGACCGTGGCCACCGGGACGCCAGCCGGCATCTGGACGATCGAGAGGAGCGAGTCCATGCCGTCGAGGTGCCTGAGCGGCACCGGCACGCCGATGACGGGGAGCGGAGTCACCGAGGCCAGCATGCCGGGCAGGTGAGCGGCGCCACCGGCGCCCGCGATGAGGACGCGAAGCCCGCGGCCGGCCGCCTCCTTGCCGTAGGCGATCATCTCCTCCGCCATCCGGTGCGCCGAGACGACGTCGGCCTCGTAGGGGATCCGGAACTCCCCCAACGCTGCTGCAGCCTCGCGCATGACGGGCCAGTCGCTGTCGCTGCCCATGACGAGCCCGACGAGGGGCTTGCTGATCTGCTCGGCCATCGCGCCTCACTCGCCCTTCATTCGCGCATCATTCGTCGTATTCGTGTCATTCGGTGATCACGCCCTGGAGGTAGTCGGCCGCGTGCCTCGCGCGCTCGCGGGCGTCGGCCAGGTCCGCCCCGCTGACGTTGACGTGGCCGAGCTTGCGACCGGGCCTGACTCCCTTGCCGTACATGTGGACCTTGGCCGCGGGGTCCCTGGCCATGACGTGCCGGTAGGCGGAGTACAGGTCGGGGTAGTCGCCACCGAGGACATTGGCCATGGCCGTCCATCGTGCCCGCGGCCGGGGGTCGCCGAGGGGTAGGTCGAGCACCGCACGGAGGTGCTGCTCGAACTGACCGGTGACCGCACCATCCATCGACCAGTGGCCGCTGTTGTGCGGCCGCATGGCGAGCTCGTTGACGACGTATTCGAGACGACCGTTGGGCCGCTGCACCTCGAACATCTCGACGGCAAGGACGCCGGTGACGTCGAGCTCGCCGGCGATCCGCAGGGCGGCCTCCGTTGCAACTGACGCAAGATCGGGATCGAGGTCGGGAGCCGGTGCGAGGACCTCGGTGCAGACGCCTTGCGTCTGGACGGTCTCGACCACAGTCCACGCTGCGGCCTGGCCGGACGGGCTGCGTGCCACGAGGGCGGCGAGCTCACGGGTGAAGTCGACCCTCTCCTCGAGGAGGAGGCCGTCGGACATGGGCCCGGGCTCGCCGACGTGCGCGAGCCAGCCCTCCGCGTCCTCGCTCGACGAGGCGAGGATGACGCCCTTGCCGTCGTAGCCACCCCGGGGCGTCTTGACGATGATCGGCCAGCCGACCTCCTCGCCGAATCGCGCCACCTCGGCCGCCTCACGAGCCACGGCCCAACGTGGGCAGGCGATGCCGAGCTCGGTCAACCGCCCGCGCATCGCGAGCTTGTCCTGCGCGAACCGGAGGGCGGCGCGGCTCGGGTGCATGACGATGCCCTCGGCCTCGAGGGCGAGCAGCACCTGCTGCGGCACGTGCTCGTGGTCGAAGGTGACGACGTCGCACGATCGGGCGAAGTCGAGGACGTGGTCGAGCTCGGTGTGCCGCCCGACCGGCGAGGACGGGATGACGAGCGCGGCGGAGGCGACCTCGTCCTCGGCCAGGACGGACAGCTGCACCCCGAGCTCGATCGCCGGCCCCTGCATCATGCGGGCCAGCTGGCCACCACCCACGACGCCGACAACAGGGAAGCCTCCGGGGGCGCGTTTCGGCTCGGTCACGGCGCCCCAGCCTAGTGGGCCGCGGACTCGGTCGATTCCTCGTCCACCTCGGGGAGCGCCGCTTCGTGGAGCACGGCTTCGGTGTGAGCCGGGTCGGCGAGCTCGTTGTGTCGGGTGCGCACGGCCGCGAAGGTCCACAGCTTGTTGAGGACGAAGGAGATGGGTGTGACGACGGCGATGACGATCAGCTGCGCCCAGTAGAGGCGGGTCCGCAGCCCGGTGGAGTCGTCGAGGACCGAGGTGGGCAGCGCCAGCGGTGAGTCCGGGTGCATGAGCAGCGTGAGCAGCAGGAGGCCGACGAGCTGCCCGAGCAGTCCGACCGTGACGAACGGCCAGTACTCGAGCCACCAGGACTTGTGCCGTCCCTTGCCGAACGTCCAGGACCGGTTGAGCTGGAAGTTCCACAGGTTGGCGACGAGGAAGGCGATGGTCGAGTAGACGTGGTACCACCGCACGTTGAAGTCGGTGAGCGGCAGTCCGATGATCGGGTCGTCCGGGTCGGGCCCGAGTCGCTTGACCAGGACGAGGGTCGCCAGGTTGACGACCACACCGGATGCGCCGACCAGCGCGAAGCGGAACAGCAGCACCCAGTTGTGCCGGTGGCGCACAAACAGGTACTCCCGCAACCGTGTCACCAGCGAAGGGTAACCCGCGATGGCCGCATCACCCGTGGCTCAGCCGGACTCCGCCTCGGAGAGGAAGAGGGCGAAGCGGGCCGGCTGGGCCTGCACGAGGTCGAGTCGCCCCCCGTTGGCCTCGGCGAGGTCCCTGGCGAGAGCCAGCCCGAGCCCGGTGCTGCCACCCCGCCCGCTGCTGACCGACCGCTCGAAGATGTGCGGTGCCATCGCCGGGGCAACGCCCTCCCCCTGGTCGCTGACCTCGACGATGACCGATGGTCCCGATCGTCGGGCGTGGACGTCCACCGTGCCGCGGCCATGCGCGAGGGAGTTCTCGAGGAGCGTCGAGAGGACTTGCGAGAGGGCGACCGGGGTCGACCGAACGAAGAGGCCACGCTCACCCCGGACCCGCACCGACCGCCTCGCCTGCTCGAAGGCCGGCTGCCACTCGCGTTGGAGGGCGGCGATGACGGAGTCGAGAGACACGGCGGGCGCCGGCCCGTTGGCGCCTCGGGACCGTCCGAGCAGGTCATCGACGACCCGGGTGAGTCGCTCGACCTGGGCGATGGCGATGTTGGCCTCCTCCTTGACCGCCGCCACGTCGTCCGTCTCGGCGATCTCCTCAAGGCGCATGAGCAGGGCGGTCAGCGGCGTGCGCAGCTGGTGCGAGGCATCGGAGGCGAAGTCGCGTTCGGCGGCGAGCGAGCGGGTCATGTCATGGGCGCGCCGAGCGATCACGTCGGAGACGTGGTCGAGTTCGCCGATGCCGGAGCGAAGGGGCTCGAGTCGTGCCTCGCCGTTGGCGTAGCGGTCGGCCAGCCGGGCCAGTGCCGTCGCGGACCGCTCGAGCATTCGCCGGACGGGAAGGCTCGCGAGGTGGCCGAGTGCCACGCCGGCGAGGCACACGATCGCCGCCGCCGCGGCGAAGCGCAGGATGCCGACCGAGGTATCCGTGTCGAGCCAGTCCCGGACGGCGTCTGGTCGGCTCGTCACGACATAGGCGACGACCCCGGTCGTCCCGAGGGCGGCCACACCCGCCGTCGTCGCTGCGGTGACGAGCGTGACGCGGTCGAGCGTGCGGCGCACGGTCACTCGGGTCTGGGCCTTTCGAACCGGAAGCCGACCCCGCGCACCGTGGCGATGTACTGCGGCGACGTCGCCTCGTCACCGAGCTTGCGGCGCAGCACGGAGATGTGCATGTCGAGGGTCTTCGTCGAGCCGAACCACGAGGTGTCCCAGATCTCCCGCATGAGCTGCTCTCGCGAGACGACCTTGCCCTGCTCGCGGACGAGGACGCGGAGCAGGTCGAACTCCTTCGCCGTCAGCTGCAGCTCCTCGCCCTTGAACCAGGCACGCCGTCCGTCCGAGTCGATCCTGACGAGGTCCCCGGTGTCGGCAGGCGCGTCGAGAGGGGTGCGACGCAGGAGCGCACGGACCCGGGCGAGCAGCTCGGCAAGCCGGAACGGTTTGGTGACGTAGTCGTCAGCCCCGGCGTCGAGGCCGACCACGGTGTCGACCTCGTCGGCCCGCGCCGTGAGGATGAGTACCGGGATGCTTCTCCCCTCGGCCCGAAGGCGACGGCAGACCTCGAGCCCGTCGATCTTGGGCAGTCCGAGGTCGAGCAAGACGAGGTCCGGGTTGTCCTTCGCCCCGTCGAGCGCGGCGGCTCCGTCCTCGCGGACGTCGACCTCGTACCCCTCACGGCGGAGCGCACGGGCGAGGGGCTCGGAGATCGCTGGATCGTCCTCGGCCAGCAGCACTCGCGTCATGTCACCGTCCTCGTATCGCCGTGTGGTGGGGCCCACAGCGTGGGCGGCCGGCGGGCACCGAACGACTCGCAGCCTACCGATATCGCCACTCCGCGCCACCGGCACGTCCATCGGCCATTCCCGCCGTATGCCGCTGGGCCGGCTCCCACAGATCGTGTCCACTCGATCACGGGGTGCCCGTCTCGATCGAATGAACAGCTTTCGGGGTATGCGGCTGGGCCGGCTACGCGAGATCGTGACCTCAGCGACCCGGCCAGTTGGGAGTGCGCTTCTCCGCGAATGCGGCAACGCCCTCGCGGCGGTCGCCGGAGAAGGCCGTGGCCCGCCAGCAGGCGTCCTCGATCTCGAGTCCTGATGCGAGGTCGACGTCCGCGCCGAGGCGCATCGCTCGCTTCGCATTGCGCAGCCCGACCGGCGAGTTGGCGGCGATGGTCCGGGCGAGCTCGAGCGCCCGGCCGCGGGCCCCGCCCGCCACGACGACCTCGTCGACCGCTCCCATCGCGAGGGCCTCCGCGGCCGGCAGCTTGGCGGCGGTGAAGATCATCCTCGCCGCCCGGGACCAGCCGACACGCCGCACCAGCAGCTGGGTGCCGCCGCCACCGGGTATGACGCCGACGCCGACCTCGGGCAGCCCAACGAGCGCTCCCTCGCCCGCGACGATGATGTCGCACGACAGGGCGAGCTCGAAGCCGCCGCCGAGGGCGAAGCCGTCCACCGCGGCGATGACTGGCATCGGGAGGGCGAGCACACCGCCGTACGCCGAGCGGGCCAGCGGTCGCTGCTGCACGAGCTCGGCGTCGGTCAGGGTGTTGCGCTCCTTGAGGTCGGCACCGACGCAGAACGCCTTCTCGTGGCTTGACGTCAGGAGGACGCACCGGACCGTGTCGTCGTCAGCGAGCTGCTGGGTGGCGTCGCGGATGGCCGCGGCCATTGCGGTGGAGACGGCGTTGAGCGCCTCGGGCCGGTCGAGCACCAGCTCGGCAACGTGGGCGAGGGCGGGCTCGTCGAAACGCTCGATGCGAACGAGGTGCCGGCTCGTGGTGGGCGTCTGGTCGGGCTGGGTCACGCGTGGAGCTCCTTGGTGAGGTGGGCGCTGGGACGGCAGGGTCAGGTGGCTCCGCGGCCCTGGGCCGAGGCGCGGCGCAGGAGTGAGGGCGACACGGGTCCGACGCCCCGCAGGATCCGACGACGTTGGCCGTTGAGCCGGAAGCCGGAGAGGGTCGCGAGCTCACGTGCCATGGTGGCGTCGACGAGCACGGTGCCGGCCTGGGCGACGGCGGTGAGGCGGGAGGCGCGGTTGACGGTCGTGCCGAAAACGTCGCCCAGGCTCGAGACGATCGGCCCGCGGGCCATGCCGCACCTGACCTCGGGAAGGACGTCGTCCTGCGAGATGGTGTCGATGAGATCGAGCGCGATGGCGGCCGCGGGAGCGGCCTGGACGGTGGTGAAGAGGACCTCGTCGCCCACCGTCTTGATGAGGCGTCCGCCGTGCGCCGTGATGACGTCCGCGGAGAGCCGCTCGAACCGGTGGACGAGACGAGCGAGGTCGCGCTCGGACATCTTCCGCACCAGGGACGTGAAGTTGACAAGGTCGGCGAAACCGACGGAGCGCATCTTCACCAGGCCGTAGCTCTCCGGGTCAGCATCGGCGAGCATGCGCGAGATCGCGGCGCTCAGGTGTCGCCGCCAGGCGTAGACGAGCAGCGGCTCGAAGCGGTCGGCGAGCTCTGCCATTCGGTGGGCGGTCTCGGTCGCTGTCTCGAAGGACGGCACGACCCTCGTCTCCGCGCCCGCACCCGCCTCGGCACCGTCGGCGCTCCGGGCGAGCGACATCTCGGTCTCGACGGCCTCCGCGACCAGCTGTGCCTGCCACACGGCGAGCCGGTCTGCCGAGCGGGCAACGGCGCGCGTCATGGCCAGCGCCAGCGACTCGTCGACGCTCCCCTCGCGGACGATGCCGGCCACGGTGCGCAAGGCGTCCACGTCGGACGCGGTGAACAGCTCGTCGTCGGTGTAGACGACGGGGAAGCCCAGGGCACGCCAGAACTTCTGGGCCGACAGGAGCGAGACGCCCGCGTCGCGGGTGACGTCTCGTCGGCGCAGCTCGAGGGGTCGCCCGAGCAGCCTCTCGGTCACGTCCTTGGCGTCCACCTCCGCGTCGAAGGGCTTGGGTGCCGGAGCCGACTCGGCTGCAGCCCCGTCGGGCCGGGCGTCACTGCCCCCCGCCCCACCTGCCTCCTTCATGTCCCGATCATGCCAGCCGTGTCCGGGCCCGGGCGGACGTGGACCACGTCGCCTGCGGAGAAGGCCTGCTCCCCGCCGGCGACCTCGATGACGAGGGCGCCCGAGCCGTCGACGCGCACGGCCCGACCTTCGGCGACTGCGCCGGAGGGCAGGTGGACCCGCACCTGCGAGCCCACCGTCGCGCACAACCCGCGGTACTCATCGCGTGCCGAGTGATCACGCAGCACGGCGGGCAGTTCACGCAGGTAGGCGATGACGAGGTCCTCGCGGCGGATCTCGGCTCCGACGAGGCGCAGCGAGGTGGCGGTGTCGACAGGGAGCTCGTCACGGCGCTGGTCCACGTTTACTCCCGCACCGATGATGACGGCCTGCTGCCCCTGTCCCCATCCCGTGAGCTCGGACAGGATTCCGGCGACCTTCCGATCGTCATCAGCCGGGAGGAGAACGTCGTTGGGCCACTTGAGGCGGGCCTCGACGGGCGCCCCCGCGGAGGTCGTCACCGCCGTGACCGCACGGACCAGCGCCACCCCGGCCAGCAGGGACACCCAGGCCAGGGCCTCCGGCTCGGGTGCCGGGACGATAGCGGACACGGCGATCGACGCCCGCGGGGGCGCCTCCCAGGACCGTCCCAGCCGACCACGCCCACCCGTCTGGTCGTCGGTGAGGATGATGCGCCAGAGGGGCGTTGCGTCAGAAGCCGGCCCAGCGGCATACGTGCTCACTATCTCGGAGGCGCGGCTGTTCGTCGAGGCGATCGACGGATGGAACTCGACTGACTGCCACGGCTGACCAGACGTGACCAATGCCGCACGGATGCGGTCGGGGCGGAGCGATTCGCGCACTTTCCCAAGGCTAGAGTGCTCGCCATGGCATCGGAGCAGGCGGCCGCTGAGGCGCAGCAGACCATTGACCTGTCGACGACGGCCGGCAAGCTCGCGGACCTCAAGCGCCGGGTCGCCGAGGTCGCGCACGCCGGGTCGGAGCGCGCTGTCGAGAAGCAGCACGCGCGGGGCAAGAAGACGGCGCGGGAGCGCATCGAGATGCTCCTGGACGAGGGCACCTTCATCGAGATGGACAAGTACGCCCGGCACCGGAGCAACCAGTTCGGCCAGGAGAACAACCGGCCCTACGGCGACGGCGTGGTCACGGGCTACGGGATGGTCGACGGGCGGCAGGTGGCCGTGTTCGCGCAGGACTTCACCGTCTTCGGCGGCTCGCTCGGCGAGGTGTTCGGCGAGAAGATCGTGAAGGTCATGGACTTCGCGATGAAGATCGGCTGCCCCGTGATCGGGCTCAACGACTCCGGCGGCGCGCGGATCCAGGAGGGCGTCGTCTCGCTCGGTCTCTATGGCGAGATCTTCTACCGCAACGTCCGCGCGTCCGGCGTCATCCCGCAGATCAGCCTCATCATGGGGCCATGCGCGGGTGGGGCGGTCTACTCCCCGGCCATCACCGACTTCACGGTCATGGTCGACCAGACCAGCCACATGTTCATCACCGGGCCGGACGTCATCAAGACGGTCACCGGTGAGGACGTCGGGTTCGAGGAGCTCGGCGGCGCCAAGACGCACAACACCAAGTCGGGCGTGGCCCACTACATGGGCACCGACGAGCAGGACGCCATCGACTACGTCAAGGCGCTGCTGTCCTACCTGCCGAGCAACAACCTGGAGACGCCGCCGTCCTACGACGAGGGCGAGGCGGACCTGACCGTCACGGACGACGACCGGTGGCTCGACACGTGCATCCCAGACTCCCCCAACGTCCCCTACGACATGCACGAGATCATCTCGCACGTCGTCGATGACGGGGAGTTCCTCGAGGTGCAGCCGCTCTTCGCGCCCAACATCGTCACCGGATTCGCCCGCATCGACGGGATGTCCGTCGGTGTCGTCGCCAACCAGCCGATGCAGTTCGCCGGCACGCTCGACATCGACGCCTCCGAGAAGGCCGCCCGGTTCGTTCGCACCTGCGACTGCTTCAACGTGCCGGTCCTGACGTTCGTCGACGTGCCCGGCTTCCTGCCCGGCACGTCCCAGGAGTGGGACGGCATCATCCGCCGCGGCGCCAAGCTGATCTACGCCTACGCCGAGGCGACCGTCCCGAAGGTGACGGTCATCACCCGGAAGGCCTACGGCGGCGCGTACGACGTCATGGGCTCCAAGCACCTCGGCGCCGACATCAACCTGTCGTGGCCGACCGGGCAGATCGCGGTGATGGGGGCCCAGGGGGCGGTCAACATCCTCTATCGCAAGGAGCTGGCCGCCGTGGCCGACGAGGGCGGGGACGTCGAGACCAAGCGTCAGGATCTCATCACGCACTACGAGGAGACCCTCGCCAACCCGTACATCGCGGCAGAGCGCGGCTACATCGACACCGTCATCTCGCCGTCGAACACCCGGATGAACGTCACCCGAGCGCTGCGGGCCCTGCGCACCAAGCGCGACACGCTCCCGCCGAAGAAGCACGGGAACATCCCACTGTGACCAGCCAATCCGCGACACAGGAGCCCGGCTTGGCTGAACAGGAAAGCCGCTCGAGCGCAGCGCTGCGTGTGCTGCATGGCAGCCCCTCTGCCGAGGAGATCGCCGCCCTCACCGCAGTTCTGGCGGTTGTCGCCGGTGGCGCCTCGGAGCCCGCGCCGCGACGCCCGTCCCCGTGGTCCGACCCGTCGTGGCGACTCGTCGGACCCTCGGCCCGTCGCGGTGGCTGGGCGTCGAGCTCCCTTCCCCGACTTTGATCATCGCCGTTGATCACCGTCACCGTGGCCGCATGACCCGGCAGAGACCGCGTCCTGATGTCCCTTCCAGGGCCGTAGTGGTCTAGCCTCTGTCCTTGTGCCTGCCGTACCACAGAAGACGTCGTGATGCTCGCAAATCGCTACCAGCTGGAGTCCCGCATCGCCGCAGGCGGCATGGGCGAGGTCCATGTCGCCATGGACACGCGCCTCCACCGAAGGGTCGCCGTCAAGCTGTTGCGCGAGGAGCTCGCCGACTCCGGTGACTTCATCGAGCGGTTCCGCCGGGAGGCGTTGATGTCGGCGCGACTCACGCACCCCTCGGTGGCGCGGATCCTCGACTACGGCCAGGACGGGCCGACCCACTTCATCGTCATGGAGCTCGTCGAGGGCCGCGATCTTGCCAAGGTGCTGGCCGAGCGTGGGCGGATCCCAGCGCAGGAGGCCGCCCGGATGACCGCCCAGGTGTGCGACGCCCTCGGCGCCGCCCATGAGGCCGGCTTCGTCCACCGTGACATCAAGCCGAGCAACGTCATCATCACGCCTGACGGCGCGGTCAAGGTGACCGACTTCGGGATCGCCAGGGCGCTCGGTGGCTCGTCCCTGACGGAGACGGGGACCATCATGGGGACGGCGCAGTACGTCTCCCCCGAGATGGTGCGTGGTGAGCCGGCGAATGAGGCCTCCGACCAGTACTCCGTCGGCGTCCTCCTCTTCCAGATGCTCACGGGCAGCGTGCCCTTCGACGGCGACTCCCCGGTGACCGTGGCACTGCGCCACCTCGACAGCGAGGTCCCCCGACCGAGCTCCCTCGATCCGGACCTGCCGATCGCACTCGACGAGGTCGTGGCCCGGGCCACGGCAACGGACCCGCGCGACCGATTCCCGGATGTCGGCGCCATGGCGGCGGCGCTGCGACTGGTCGCCACGGCCAGGCCCAGCCAGAGTGCGCCGACGGCCGCCCTTCCCCGGCCGGATCAGCACCCGGCCACCAGCGTCCTTCCCGCCGCCACGCACGCCCTGGCCAGC
>NZ_DATCWX010000032.1:0-5322 GCF_036566125.1 Intrasporangium sp. | reverse complement strand
CCGCTGCTGCGGCAGCTGCGGGCGGGCGGCTTCCAGATGGCTGTCGTCGTCGACGAGTACGGTGGCACCTCCGGCATCGTCACCCTCGAGGACGTCGTCGAGGAGATCGTCGGCGAGGTCGCGGACGAGCACGACCGGAGGCGGCAGAGCGGTCGGGAGCTGACGGACGGGTCGTGGACGGTACCGGGCCTGTGGCGACCGGATGAGGTGCGGGACGCGTTCGACGCCGAGGTGCCCGACGGCACGACGTACGAGACGATGGGCGGCTACGTCATGGCCCGGCTGGGTCGGGTGCCGGTCGTCGGCGACGTCATCACGGTGCCGGGCTGGCACATCCACGTGACGGGTATGGCCCGGCGCCGGGTCGCCCGCCTGCGCTTCGTCCCCGACCCTGATTCGGCGCCCGAGCCTCCCGGCCCAGAGCCTGACACCGTGGCGGAGGTGCCGCGATGAGTGGCGCCTGGGTCTACGTCGTCTCGCTGGTCCTGCTCTTCGGCAACGCGTTCTTCGTCGGCGCCGAGTTCGCTGCGATGGCCGTCCGGCGCTCGGCCCTGGAGCCGCTCGCCGAGGCGGGAAGCAAGCGCGCGGCCACGAGCATCGAGGCGGTCGAGCGGCTCGGCTCGATGCTCGCGACCGCCCAGCTGGGCATCACCGTGTGTTCCGTGGGCCTGGGCGCCCTGGCCGAGGCTGCCCTGCACCACCTGTTCGAGCCGATCTTCGCGGCGTGGGGGATGGGAGCGGCCTGGGCGGGCGGTGTGGCTCTCGCTGTCGCCCTGCTCATCGTGTCCTACCTGCACGTCGTGGTCGGGGAGATGATCCCCAAGAACATCGCCATCGCCGGCCCGGAGCGATCCGCGCTGCTCCTCGTGCCTCCGCTCTACGCCATCACGCGCGCGCTGCGCCCCATCATCAGCGCGATGGAGAGGCTCGCGAAGGCGCTCGTGCGCCTCTTCGGGATCGAGCCCAAGGATGAGATCTCGTCCGCCTTCACTGCGGAGGAGGTGGCCCACATCGTCGGTGAGTCGCACCGCGAGGGGCTCATCGAGGAGGCGCGGCTCGGCCTCGTCTCCAAGACGCTGGAGTTCTCCGACAAGCTCGCTCGCGACGTCGCCGTCGGGATCGAGGGGCTGACGACCGTGCAGCTCGGTGCCACCCCCGCCGACATCGAGCTGCTCGTCGCCAGGCAGGGGTTCTCGCGCTACCCGGTCCTCGACGCTGGCGGCGACATCGCCGGATACCTCCACCTCAAGGACGTGCTCTACGCCGACGACGAGCGCCACGACCTGCCCATCCCCCCGAAGCGGATCCGACGGCTGGCCACCGTCCGGGAGGGCGACGAGGTCGAGGAGGTCCTCGCCACGATGCAGCTCACCGGGGCTCACCTCGCTCGTGTCATCGGCGAATCCGGCGAGGTGACGGGTGTCGTCTTCCTCGAGGACGTGCTCGAGGAGCTCGTCGGCGAGGTCACCGACACGACGCAGCGTTGAGCGGTCGGCCGGGTTCGCCCGCCCGATGCCGTATGCCGCTGAGCTCCTCCCGGGCGACTCGTCCTCCCAGCCCTCCCGCCCCCCACTGCCCGCAACACACCCGCGTATCGACTGCCAGGACCTGTTGCAACCGGTGCGGGTAGACGGTGAGCGGGTGTGTTGCGGGGGCAGCGCTTAGCCTGTGGCGCATGCCCAGCAGCGCGACGGACGTGAGCCAGCCGGCGACTCCGCAGGACCGGATCGCGTGGATCGACGCATCGGCAGGAGTGGCTGGCGACATGCTCCTCGGCGCGCTCGTCGATGCCGGCGCGTCGCTCGACATCGTGCGTGCTGCCGTCGAGGCGGTCATTCCCGGAACGGTCCGGATCACGGCGGCCGACACGACTCGGGCAGGTATGCGCGCCCTCAAGGTCGGCGTCGAGCTCACGGGGCCGGACCAGCCGCACCGCCCGTGGGCGGAGATCCGGCGGCTGCTCGCCTCCGCTGACCTGGCGGACACCGTTGGGCGGCGGGCATTCTCGGCGTTCGAGGCGCTCGCTCGCGTCGAGGCACGGGTGCACGGGGTCGAGGTCGACGAGGTGCGCTTCCACGAGGTGGGGGCCTGGGATTCCATCGCCGACGTCGTCGGCGTGTGTGCGGCCCTGGACGACCTGGGGGTCTCGGAGGTCGTCGTCAGCGCGATCGCCGTCGGTTCCGGGTCGGTGCGTGGCTCCCATGGACTCGTCCCTGTCCCGGTCCCCGCGGTCCTGGGACTGACAGTCGGATGGGTCGTCGAGGCGGTGGGGGAGGGGGAACTCGCGACACCCACGGGGGTCGCTCTGCTGACGACGTCCGCGACACGGCAGGGCCCGCTGCCGAGCATGGAGGTCGCAGCCGTGGGCGTCGGGGCGGGCACCAGGGACGTCGACGGCCGGGCCAACGTCGTCCGCGTTGTCGTGGGCTCCCGGGAGCCGCAGTGGGACGAGCATCCGACGACCGACGTAGCAGCCGGGAGCTCGGCCTCCGGCGATGAGGGTCTCGACAAATCGCTCATGGTGGTGCTCGAGGCCAACGTCGACGACCTCGACCCGAGGGTCTGGCCCTCCGTCCTCACGGCGCTCCTCGACCATGGTGCAGCGGATGCCTGGCTGACCCCCATCGTCATGAAGAAGGGCCGCCCGGCCCACACCCTGTCCGTCCTCACGCAACCCGGGGGAGCAGCCCGGCTCCGGGACCTCGTGCTGGCCCGGACGAGCACCATCGGCGTCCGGCAGAGTCGGGTGAGCCGCTGGGCCTTGCCTCGGTCCTGGGTCGACGTCGACGTGGACGGACAGCGGGTGGCGGTCAAGGTGGCGCACCGCAACGGCCAGATCATCACCGCGACCCCTGAGTTCTCCGCCGTCGAGGCCGCTGCGGCCGCTCTGGACCGCCCTGTCCGCGACGTCCTCGCGACTGCCGTCGCCGCCGCCGTCGACGCCGGACTGGTCCCCGGCGGTGACGCTCCAAGCGGGGATGCGTAAGCGTGTCGGCCGTCAGGCACCGATATGCAGCACTCCTCCGCGGCATCGCACCAAGCGGCAGGAACATGACCAACGACAAGCTGCGAGGGGTCTTCGAGGGGCTCGGCTTCGAGGACGTGGCCTCGGTGCTGGCCAGCGGCAACATCGTCTTTCGCAGCGGCGAGACAGACGTGCCGGCGCTGGAGCGGCGGGTCGAGGCCGCGCTCGCCAGCGAGCTCGGCCTGTCCAGCCGCACCATCATCCGCGGGCACCCCGAGCTGCGCGCGCTGCTCGACAGCGACCCCTTTCCCGGTCTGACCCACGGGCGTGGCACCTACCTCACCGCCACCTTCCTCAAGGACGCCACGCCGCCGACAGTTCCTGTCCCGGGCCAGTCGGATGCCCTGACACAGTTCGTCCGGTACGACCCTGCGGCCCGGGTCGTCCTCGCCGTCATCGACACCAGCGACCCGGGCAGGGCGTCGAGGTTCATGGCCTCGCTCGAGAAGGCCTGTGGACGCGACATCACCACGCGCAGCTGGCTCACCGTCCAGCGCATCGTCAGGAAGCTCGAGAGCTGACCCGTCCGGCCGGGCAGGCGCCCATCAGCTTGGGTCGGCGGCGATCTGCGCAGCGAGGTGCCCGGCGCCGTAGCCGTTGTCGATGTTGACGACGCCGACCCCGGGAGAGCAGGCGTTGAGCATCGACAGCAACGGAGCGAGCCCCTCGAACGCCGCGCCGTACCCGACGGAGGTGGGAACCGCGACGACCGGCGCGGTCGCCAGGCCCGCCACGACCGACGCGAGCGCCCCGTCCATCCCGGCGACCACGACGATCGCCCGTGCTGACCGGATCAGGTCCTCCCGCGCGAGCACCCGGTGGATCCCGGCCACGCCGATGTCGACGACGAACTCCGTCGGTCGTCCGAGATAGGTCAGCGTGACCAGTGCCTCCCGAGCCACTGGCAGGTCCGACGTCCCTGCGCAGAGCACCGCGACGAGACCGCCTGTCGGCTCCGGTGCCCGCGGAGGCCAGGCGAGGATCCGGCCGACCTCGTCGTGGATCGCATCGGGCAGCACGCGCAGGACAGCCTCGGCATGAGCAGCCGGCGCGCGAGTGAAGAGCGCTGGCCCCGTAGTCGTGCCCTTGCCATGAGCGTCCTTGAGTGCCAAGGCGATCGATGCTACCTGCGTTGGTGTCTTGTGCTCGCAGAGCACCGCTTCTGGATAGCCCCGGCGGGCCGCCCGGCCGAGGTCGAGCTCGGCGACGCCCTGCAGGTCGCCCGGGCCGGACGGCGGGCGGTCAGCCATCGCCCAGCCGCACGAGTGGGAGCGTGAACGCCCCCGACTGGATCCCCGCGACATCGACCGCGACGAACCGGAAGCCGGCCTCAAGCCCCACCCCATGGATCGCTGAGCGGAGCTCGGGCTCCATGGCCCGGGCCAGCTCCCGGTCGGGCAGCTCCACCCGAGCCACGTCGCCGTGGTGCCTCACACGGCAGTCGACGAAGCCCAGCGCCCGGAGCCCGCGCTCGGCCGCCTCGACCTGGGCGAGCTTGGCCGGGTCGACCTCGGAGAAGTGCGGGATCCGGGAGGCCAGGCACGGTGCGGCCGGCTTCTCGGCGTTGGGCAGGCCCAGTGCGCGAGCGAGCGCCCGGACGTCCGCCTTGGTCAGTCCCGCGTCAGCGAGGGGCCGCAGGACGTCATGGTTCGTCGCGGCCCGGGCCCCGGGACGATCCGGTCGCCGGGCGTCGTCGGCGTTCTCGCCGTAGGCCACGGCGACGAGTCCGTGGGCACCAGCCACCTCGTCCGAGATCCGGGTGAAGAGCTCGTCCTTGCAGAAGAAGCAGCGGTCCGGCCCGTTCGCCCGGTACATCGGATGGTCACCCTCGTGGGTCGCGACCTCGACGACGGGCGCACCGATCGCCGCCGCCACGTCCCTGGCGCCGTGCAATTCGTCGCGGGCCAGGCTCGGGGAAACCCCGATCACGGCGAGCACCCGGTCGGCCCCGAGCGCACGAACGGCGAGCGCGAGGAGGAGGCCCGAGTCCACGCCCCCGGAGAAGGCCACGCCAAGGCGCCCGACCGAGCCCAGCGGCATACGACCACGTAGTTGCCTCGCGACGGCGTCAGCCGACGCCGCGGGGCCGGGAGGAAGGGGAGCGTGCACGAGTGCGGCGATCAGATCTCGACCTCGGACCGGTCTGCCGACCACAGCGTGTGGAAGGTGCCCTCGCGGTCGACCCGGCGGTAGGTGTGCGCGCCGAAGTTGTCGCGGAGGCCCTGGACGAGCGCGGCCGGGAGCCGCTCCGCGCGGACGGTGTCGTAGTACGCGAGGGCGCTCGAGAAGCCCGGCAC
>NZ_DATCWX010000030.1:0-29731 GCF_036566125.1 Intrasporangium sp. | reverse complement strand
ACCCAGAACCCCGCCACCTCGTACTTGTAGCTGTGCCAGGAAGCCGCACGAAACCTTCGGATTCTATGTAGGCCGAAGCGAAGCGACTAGTGCTCTGACGCCCCTCAGCTTCATCGGGATGAGTAGATCAGCGGTTGCCCGGATCCGAGCACCGTCGGCGCTGCGTCATTGTGGGCGAAAGGACGCACCCCTCACTAGCCCTCACGGGAAGGGGTCGGATAACCGTTCGAGGGGGTCAGCCGCGGTCCGTAGTGTCGGGGACATGACCGAGCCAACCGAAGCTGCCGAACTCACGTCTCTCGATGGCAATCCATTTGTGACCAAGAGCCCTCTGGCCTTCTCCCTGCCTCCGTTCGGCGAGATCCGCCCCGAGCACTACGGTCCGGCGTTCAACACCGGGATGGAGCAACACCGGGCCGAGGTCGAGGCCGTCGCTGCCAGTGCCGAGCCGCCGACCTTCGAGAACACGCTGGTGGCCCTCGAACGCTCCGGCCAGCTCCTCTCACGCGCCAGCGCGACCTTCTTCGGCACGTCGAGCGCGCTGGCCACCTCGGAGGTCCAAGCGATCCAGGAGGAGTACGCGCCCAAGCTCACTGCCCACAGCGACGCGATCCTGCTCGATTCGCGCCTCTACGAACGGATCCGCGCCGTGCGCGATGACACTGCGCAGATGGGAGCTCTCGACCCGGAGTCCCGGCACCTGGTCGAGCGATACCTCACCGAGTTCACGGTGGCCGGTGCGGGCCTGGACGATGCGGCCAAGGAGCGGCTCCGTGAGCTCAACGCGGCCCTCGCGACCCTGACCACCCGATTCGAGCAGCGGCTGCTCGCCGACGCCAACGACCTCGCCGTGCTCGTTGACGACGTCACCGAGCTCGATGGGCTCACCGCCGGCGAGATGTCGGCCGCGGGCGAGGCAGCCCGGGAGCACGGCCACGACGGCTCGTACCTCATCAGTCTCGTCCTGCCGACCAACCACCCACACTTGGCCTCCTTGACCAACCGCGCGCTGCGTCGACGGCTCCACGACGCCCAGCGTGCCCGTGGCAGTCGCGGCAACGAGCACGACACGAGTGCGCTCGTCCTCGAGATCGTCCGGCTTCGCGCTGAGCGAGCCCGGCTCCTGGGCTACGCCACCCACGCCGCGGCCGCCCTGGCCGACTCGACCGCGGGCTCACCGGAGCGGGTCCGTGAGCGACTCGCCCCGATGGCCCGCGCCGCAGCGGCCAACGCCCGGAAGGAGCAGGCAGCCCTCGAGGCCGAGGCCGGCAACTCGATCGAGGCGCACGACTGGGCCTTCTACTCCAACCGCGTGCGTGCGACGACGTACCACGTGGACACGGCAGCCATGCGCCCCTACTTCGAGGCCGAGCGGGTGCTCCGCGACGGGATCTTCTTCGCGGCCGAGCGGCTCTATGGCCTCACCTTCCACGACCGCCCCGACCTGCCGGGCTATCACCCCGACGTGCGGGTCTTCGAGGTCCGCGAGGACGGCGCCCCGATCGGGCTCTACCTGCTCGACCTCTACACGCGGGACACGAAGAAGGGCGGCGCGTGGATGACGAGTCTCGTCCACCAGTCGTCCCTGCTCGACGAGCCCAACGCCGTCGTGACGAACAACCTCAACGTGCCCAAGCCGGCCAAGGGCGAGCCGACCCTGCTCACCTACGACGAGGTCAACACCTTTTTCCACGAGTTCGGCCACGCCCTGCACGGCCTGCTCGCGCGCGTCACCTATCCCCACTTCGCCGGTACCCGCGTCTTCCGCGACTTTGTCGAGTACCCCAGTCAGGTCAACGAGATGTGGATGCTCTGGCCGGAGGTCCTCGCGAACTACGCCATCCACCACGAGACGGGCGAGCCGATGCCGAAGGATCTCGTGGACAGCCTCATCGCCTCACGGTCATGGGGCGAGGGTTTCGCCACGAGCGAGTATCTCGCGGCCGCACTCCTGGACCAGGCCTGGCACGCACTCGACGTCGACCAGGCAGCGTCAGTGACGGACGTCGGTGCCTTTGAACGAGCCGCGCTGGAAGAGGCTGCGCTCGCGAATCCCTTGGTGCCGCCTCGGTATTCGTCAACCTACTTCGCGCACGCCTTCGCCTACGCCTACGATGCGCAGTACTACGCCTACATCTGGAGCGAGGTGCTCGACGCCGACACGGTGGCGTGGTTCACCGAGAACGGCGGACTCACCCGCGAGAACGGTGACCGGTACCGCCGCTACGTCATCGGGATCGGTGGGGCTGCCGACCCCCTCGCGTCGTACCGTGAGTTCCGGGGGCGGGACGCCGACCCGCGTCACCTCCTCGAGCGCCGCGGCCTCCTCTGAGACCAGCAGAACCCGGCCGTATGCCGCTGGGCTCGCTCACAGCCCAGCGCTCGGTCCCGTCGAGCATGCAGTTCGCGTCGAGAACTGCGCCCTCGGCGCGGCTGGCAGGATGGCGCCCGTGAGCCCGACGAACGCCGTCCCCCTGAGCCGGCTCATGCGGCCGCGCGACCCGGACGAACCGCACCGCATCGCGACCCCGCTCGAGCTGTTCTTCGATCTCGTCTTCGTCGTCGCGATCGCGAGCGCCGCGGCGCAGTGGCACCACGGGATCGCCGAGGGTCACCTTCGGGACCTCATCGGTTTCCTCATGGCGTTCTTCGCGATCTGGTGGGCATGGATGAACTACACGTGGTTCGCCTCCGCCTACGGCTGCGACGACGTCGTCTACCGCGTTCTCACGTTCGTCATCATGACGGGCTCCCTCATGTTGGCGGCAGGGATCCCAGACCTCTTCGACGACGGGCAGTCGGGCCTGGTTGTGGCGGGATACGCGGTGATGCGTCTGGCCATGGTCGCGTTCTGGCTCAGGGCTGCAGGCGCGGACGAAGCGGGGCGGCCCACAGCTCTGCGCTATGCGGTGGGTATCGCCGCCGTCCAGCTGTTCTGGATCTGGCGACTGGTGGTCGAGGACCAAGCGTGGCGTTACGGGACATTCGCGATCGGCATCGTCCTTGAGCTGCTCGTACCCGTCGTCGCGGAACGCGGACGTCGGACACCCCACCACCCGCACCACATCACCGAGCGGTATGCGCTCTTCACGATCATCGTGCTCGGTGAGGTCATCCTGGCCTCGGTCCAAGCGGTCCAGGGGGCGCTCGAGTCAGGGGTGACGGGCGACTTGCTCGGCGTCATCCTCGGCGGCCTGCTCGTCGTCTACTCGCTCTGGTGGATCTACTTCAAGCGCGACCACCTCGAACTGTTCGAGGGACCGCTCCGGCACAACCTGCTGGCCGGCTACGGACACTTCGCCGTCTTCGCCAGTGTCGCGGCGACGGGTGCCGCGCTCGCGGCGTCGGTCGACCTGGCAACACACGAGGCACACGCCTCGTCCCGTCTGGTCGGTCTGGCCCTCGCGGGTGCGATCGCCGTCTACCTCACGACCCTGGGTGTGTTCCACGCGGTCGCCGACGGCCGGGCCGGCTCAGCCCTGAGCGCACTCGTGACAGCCGGATCGGTCGTCGTCGCCGCGCTCCTCGGGCCCTCGATCGGCGTCACCGCATTGCTCATCGGCCTCGTCGTCGCCACTGCGGTGGCACAGCACGTGTGGTCAACCAGCACCCGTGACGACGTGGTTGCCTCCCCCGGGTGACGTGGGGATGCATCGACCGGAGGGCGGCGGTCCCGGTTCCGCGAAGTGGTGGTCAGGCCACCGGTCGGAGCAGGCCGGTGTCGACGTCGTAGATGAAGCCACCGACGAGGGCCGAGTCGGGGATGAGGGGGTGCGACCGGACCTTGGCCAGGTCCTCGCGCAGCTTCTGGACCTGGTCGTCGATGACCCCGAAGCTCTGCCATGACGCGTCGATCCCCGACAGCTCGGTGATCTGGCGACGCAGCTCGTTCTCGGTGCTCGAGGTCATTGCGCAGCGGGTGTGCGGCACGACGAGGATCCGGTTCACGTTGAGCAGGTGGGTGGCCAGCACGAGCGCCTCGAGTGCCGCCTCGGTGACGCGCCCGCCGGGGTTTCGGAAGATCTTCGCGTCGCCGGGTTCGAGCCCGATGATCCCGAGCGGGTCGATGCGCGAGTCCATGCACGTGACGATCGCCACGCCCGCCTTCGCGATGCCGTCGAAGCCTGCGAGATGGAAGTTCTCGGCATAGGAGCGGTTGTTGTTCAGCAGGTCCTGGAAGCCGGTCGGGTTCTCGAGCTTGTCGGTCATGCGAGACCCGGCCGCTTCGTGATCGTCATCGCGAGCGGCTTGCTCACCTCGGCGAAGAAGTCGTTGCCCTTGTCGTCGACGACGATGAACGCGGGGAAGTCCTCCACCTCAATCCGCCAGACCGCCTCCATGCCGAGCTCCTCGTACTCGAGCACCTCGACCCTCTTGATGCAGTCCTGCGCGAGGCGCGCCGCCGGACCACCGATCGACCCGAGGTAGAAGCCTCCGTGGGCAGCGCAGGCATCGGTCACCTGCTTGCTCCGGTTGCCCTTGGCGAGCATGACCTTCGACCCACCGGCGGCCTGGAACTGCTCGACGTAGGAGTCCATCCGGCCGGCCGTCGTCGGCCCGAACGACCCCGACGGCATCCCGGCCGGAGTCTTGGCCGGCCCGGCGTAGTAGACGGGGTGGTCCTTGAGGTACTGGGGCATCTCCTCGCCCGCGTCGAGCCGCTCCTTGATTTTCGCGTGGGCGATGTCCCGTGCGACGACCAGGGGCCCGGTCAGCGACAGCCGCGTCTTGACCGGGTACTTGGACAGCTCGCCGAGGATGTCGTCCATCGGCTGGTTGAGGTCGACCTTGACGACGACGTTCCTGCTCATCGACGAGACGCCGACCGCGTCCTCGGCATGCTCGCCCAGCCCCTCCAGCCCCTCGTGCGTCTCGTCGGGCAGGAACCGTGCCGGATCGGTCTCGAGCTGCTCGATGAAGACGCCCTCAGAAGTGATCTTGCCAAGCACCTGGCGGTCGGCCGAGCACGACACCGCGATCGCCACGGGCAGCGACGCGCCGTGGCGCGGCAGGCGCACGACGCGCACGTCGTGGCAGAAGTACTTGCCCCCGAACTGCGCCCCGATGCCGAACTGGCGGGTCAGCTCGAGGACCTTCTCCTCGAGCTCGACATCCCTGAAACCATGAGCCGTCATCGAGCCCCGTTTCGGCAGTGTGTCGAGGTACTTCGCTGACGCGTATTTCGCTGTCTTCAGCGCGAACTCGGCACTCGTGCCGCCGATGACGATGGCGAGATGGTAGGGCGGACAGGCAGCGGTCCCCAACGAGCGGAGCTTCTCGTCGAGGAAGCGCATCATCGCTTCCTCGTTGAGGATCGCCTTCGTCTCCTGGTAGAGATAGCTCTTGTTGGCCGAGCCGCCGCCCTTGGCCATGAACAGGAACTTGTACGACGTCTCATGACCAGGCGCGGTGTCGGCGTAGAGCTCGATCTGGGCGGGCAGGTTCGACCCGGTGTTCCGCTCGTCCCACGTCGTCACCGGAGCCATCTGCGAATAGCGCAGATTGAGCCGCGTGTAGGCGTCATAGACCCCGCGGCTGATCGCCTCCTCGTCGACACCGGGTGTCAGCACCTGCTGACCACGCTTGCCCATGACGATCGCCGTGCCCGTGTCCTGGCACATCGGCAGCACGCCACCGGCCGCAATGTTGGCGTTCTTGAGCAGGTCGAGGGCGACGAACTTGTCGTTGTTGCTCGCCTCCGGGTCGTCGAGGATGTTCGCGAGCTGCTGGAGGTGCCCGGGGCGCAGGTAGTGGGCGATGTCGTGCATCGCCGTCTCCGTGAGCAGCCGCAAGGCCTCGGGGTCGACCTCGAGGAACGTGCGTCCTCCGGGGCCGTCGACGGTCCGCACCCCCTCCGTGGTGAGTAGCCGGTACGGCGTCTCGTCACTGCCGATCGGCAGCAGGTCCTCGTAGGCGAACTCGGCCACGGAGGTCTCCTTGGGTCTTTGGCGGGCTGGGAGGACGCTGCCGTATGCCGCTCAGCTCAGCGGCATACGAACGTGCCCTCCCAGCCTAGTTGCGCTGGGAGGGCACGCCCGTGGCCGGGTCAGTGGGTGGGCGTCAGCCCTTCACGGCGCCGGAGGTCATGCCTCGGACCATGTACCGCTGGAGGGCCACGAAGACGATCATCGGGATGATGATCGAGATGAAGGCGCCGGCGGTGAGCAGTTCCTGACCCTGACCCTGCGTGCCGAGCAGCTGCTGGAGCTTGACGATGACTGTCGCGTTGTCGGCGTTGAGGAACAGCTTGGCGACGAGCAGGTCGTTCCACACCCAGAGGAACTGGAGCGTCGCGAACGCCGCGATGGCCGGGATCGACATCGGGGCCACCAGCCGCCAGAACGTCTGGAAGTGGGTTGCCCCGTCGATCTTGGCCGACTCGACCACGCTCGCCGGCAGCGTGGTCATGTAGTTGCGGAGGACATAGATACACAGCGGCATGCCGAAGCCGGTGTGCAGCAGCCAGACCGCGATGTACTGGCCCGAGATGCCGAGGCCGCGCGGACCGAGCAGGTTGAGCATCGGCTGGAACGCGACGTGGATTGGCACCACCATGACGGCGATGATGAGCAGGAAGAGGAACTCCTTGAACCGGAACTTCATGAAGGTGAACGCGTAGGCGGCGAAGGCCGCGAACATGATCGGGATGATCGTGGCCGGCACCGCGACAGCGATGCTGTTGACGAACCCGGCGCCGAAGTCGTTCCCCTCCCAGACGCCCCGGTAGTTGCTCGTGGTCCACTCGGACGAGAAGGGGTTGAACAGGGCCGTCCACCAGCCGGACGAGGCGGCCTCGTCACGGCTGCGGAACGACGTGACCAGCAGGCCGATCGTGGGGATCGACCACAGCAGCGCCAGGACTGCCATGACGACGATCGAGAACGGGCTGAGCGGCCGTCCGTCCTTCATGAGCCTGCGACTCATCGGTTCGTCTCCTCGTTGCGGAAGTGCCGGATCTGGAACCAGATGAGCGGGATCACCGCCAGCAGCAGGACGACGACGATGGCCGAGGCCTGCCCCGCCTCGCTCGCCCCGAACAGCTTGTTGAAGAAGAGGTTCGCGATGACGTTGGTGTTGTAGGCGCCGTTGGTCGTGACGTAGACGATGTCGAAGACCTTGAGCACCGTGATGAACACCGTGACGAAGACCGTGATGATGGTGCCCATGATCTGCGGGATGACGACCCGCCAGAAGATCTGCCACTCGGAGGCGCCGTCGATGCGGGCGGCCTCGAGCGTGTCCTCGGGCACCCCCTTGATGGCCGAGCTGAGCAGGACCATCGCGAAGCCGGCCTGGAGCCAGATGAGGATGACCATGAGCAGGATCGAGTTGAGCTTGGCCGTCTCGATCTGCAGCCAGGCCTGGGGCTCGCCTCCGAGTCCGACCCAGATCGCGTTGAGCAGGCCGGTCTGCGCCTGCCCGGGGTTGTTGTACGCATAGACGAGCAGCCAGATCGCCGACGCGCTCACGGCCGAGATCGCCATCGGCACGAAGATCAGGCTCTTGGCGAACTTCTCTCCGTTGGCCGACAACTTGTCGGACAGCACCGCGACGACGACGCCGAAGGCGACAACGACCGCGGGGACGATGATCAGCCACAGGATGTTGTTGATGATCGCGTTCCAGAACTCGCTGTCGCCGAAGATGGTCCGGTAGTTCTGCAGGCCGACATAGGCCGTGCTGTCGGAGTTGGCGAACGAGTAGTTGATCGACTGGAACGTCGGGTAGATCAGCATCAGGGCAACGAAGAGGAAGCCCGGGATCAGGAAGGCGTAGGGGATGACTCCCTGCGTGAGCCGCTCCGGCAGACCCTCGACGAACATGTTGAGGAACCAGAAGAGCAGGGCGGCCCCCGCGACGCCCGCCACGATCGCGAGCAGGGCTATGACGATCTTGTTGCCGAACCGCTCCGGGTAGTAGCCGAAGGCGAGGAAGAGGTTGGCCAGGGCCCAGACCACCACGGCCATCCCGACGAGGCCGATGATGATCATGCGCGGACGGGCCCGGAGCGCCGCGTAGGATTCGTCGGGTGCGGCGCGTTGCGGAGGCGTGACGATCTGCGTAGTCATGACTTCGGCCAGCTCGCCTCGATGTTGTCAGCCGTCTCCTTTGAGGACTGGCCGTTCTCCCACTTGATCAGCTCGGACCAGAACGTCCCCGAACCGACCGCCTTGGGCATGAGGTCGGAACCGTCGAAGCGGAAGACGCCTGCCTTCGAAACGATGTCGGCGACCTGCTTCGTGGTCTCGTCGGGGTAGAGAGAGATGTCGAACGTCTTGTGCGGCGACAGCCAGCCGCCGGCCTTGGCCCACTCCTTGCCGAAGTCGGCCGAGGCGAGGAACTTCATGACCGCCTGCGCGTCAGGGTCATTGCCGTTGAACAGCGCCGCCATGTCTGCCGCACCGACCATCGCCGTTCCCTCGAAACCGTTGTCGAACTTCGGGAAGGCGAAGACCCCGACCTCCTCTGCGAGGTTGGCCTGGATGTTCTTCGGCAGGAACGAGGTGACGAAGTTGCCCTGACGCTCGAGGAAGCACTGCGGCGGCTTGGCGAAGGCTGGGAGCATGGCCTCGCCGAACGGAGTGCTGAGCACTCCCTTCGGGCCGCCGAGCACGTAGCCGTCACCCTTGGCGATCTTGGCGAACTCGTCGAACGCCTGGATGATCCGCGGGTCGTTGAACGGGATCTTGTGGCTGGTCCACTGGTCGTAGACCTCGGGTCCGAACATGCCCAGGACGTACTGCTCGATCCAGTCGGTGCCGACCCAACCGGTGTCCTGGGCGGACTCCCAGCCCATGCACCAGGGCGCCGTCCCACTGGACTTGATCTTGTCGGCGACGCCCTGCAGCTCGGTCATCGTCGCCGGTGCCGTCGAGTACCCGCCCGCGGTGTAGGCCTTCTTCGGGTACCAGACGAGGCTCTTGCCAGCTAGCTTCATCGGGGCGGCGTAGACCTTGCCGTTGTATTTCGCGGAGTCGAGCAGGCCCGGGACGAGCGAGGAGTTGAGCGCGTTCACGTCAAGGATCGAATCCAGCGCCTGGACCTTGTTGTCGGCTGCGAACTCCATCAGGCCGCCTGGTTGGGCGAAGAGACCGATGTCCGGCGCGTCGCCTGAGTTGACCTTCTGCTTGATGGTCGTGGCGAAGTCTCGGTCGGCGACGTACTGGATGTCGATCCCGCTCGACTTCTCGAACGGGGCGAGCGCCGCGAGGAAGTTCTTCTCCTCGTCGCCACCGAAGGTACCCAGCATGGTGACCTTCTTGTCGTTGTCCGCGCTGCCGCCGTCGACGAAGCTACCGGTACCACCTGCGCCACCGCCCCCGCCCCCGTTGTCGTTCGACGACAGACATCCCGCCAAGAGGGTCATCGCGACGGCCATCCCACCCGCCAGCACGACTCGTTTACGCCCGCTCATCTGCCACTCCTCGCCTGAGTTGTGCACTTGGACCGCTTTGTCCCGTGACGTGAGTCACCCCACATTCCTCATTCCTACCGCCTGCGGGGGACAGAGGCCAGTAGGCGTGAGCGAAACGTTGTGAAGGGAGAGCAGCGCGCGGTCGCGCCGAGCGTGAGCGAGCTCAGCGGCATACGGCCCGAGGTGGAGTTGGCGGGATCACCCAGCCTTGCCTCAGACCCAGACGGTCAGACGCAAACGCCGTCCTTGCACTCGTGGTCGAACAGCGCCTTCGCGAGCACCGTGGTCATGTCGGCCGGGCTGGGCGCGCCGTAGAACTCCGAGAACGAGCCCCGCGAGATCTTCCGCAATGACTCCGCGTCGACGTCCGGGCCGATGCCGATCGTCGTGATGGCGATGGGCCGCTTGGGGTCGGTCGCCTGACGGATGTTCGCCATCAGCTGGTCCAGGGACAGGCCGCCACCCGGGTCCTCGTTCTTGCCGTCCGTCAGGACGACGACGGCGTTGACGCGCTTCGGGTCATAGTTGGCCTTGACCTCCTGGTACGCCGCCCAGATCGTGTCGTAGAGACCGGTCCACCCCTCGACCTCCTTGCTCAACGAGGCGGCGGCAGCGGCCATCCGGGCCCGGTGCTGGTCGTCCGACAGGGTGCCGATCGGCACGATCTTCTTGTAGTCCTCTCCGTTCGGCCCCTTGTCGTTCGAGAAGACCCAGAGGCCGAGCTTGGTCGATCCGGGCAGGGCGTTGAGCGCGATGCCGGCCGCCTCCTGGGTGATCTTCACGCGGGTCGTGTCGCCCACCTTCTCGTTCATCGAGCCGGAGACGTCGAAGACGGAGAGCAGCTGGAAGTCGGTCGTCGCGGACTGCCAGACGTCGGTGGCCGCGGCCACCTGGGCGGCGCTCGGGGACGCACTGGCCTTGATGTCGCCGATGCTGCCCTCGGGCGTCGGCAGGGTCACCGGAACCGCGGTGGAGCGCAGGCCGAACGTGGCCATGATCTTGGCTGCCTCGGGGGTGCTCAGGAACTCGCGCAGGGACTCGATGCCCTTCTTACGAGCCGGGTCCTCGGACATGGTGATCAGGCTGTACTCGAACGACGGGGTCCCCTCCGACGGGACGACCGCCACCATCTGGTTCTTCGGGTTGAACCGGTTGTGCTGGGCCAAGGAGGCCTCCGACGTCGGGAAGGCCATGGCCTCCTCCGGCTTCTCCACGTAGGTCTCGAAGAGCTGGTCATCCGAGGCGGCCATCTGCTGGGCCAGCTTCGGGATGATGACCCGCCCCTGCTCCTTGCTGAGGAGCGGCAACGTCGTCGAGAGCGTCAGCATGCCTGCCGTCGTGCTCCTGGGGTCGCTCAGGCGGATCGGCGTGTCCGACGCCACGAGCTCGAGCCATGCTGCCTTGCCGTCGAGCTGGTCGGCCTCGGCCCGGTCCATGGCCACGACGAGGGCGCTCTTGGCGAACGGCGCGACCTGCTCGGCGCCGAGCTTGGCGACCTGGTTGACCCGGTCGACCCAGAGCGGGGAGTCGGGGATCCAGGCGTCGGGTCGCTCCGGCTGCTCCTTGCCGAGACCGAGCATGGCCTCGACCGGCTTGCGGGCGAACACCTCATAGTTCACGCAGGGCGAGTCGGGCAGCTTCTGGTAGGTCTTTGCGAGCTCGTGCGCCGCGCGCTGCATCGAAGGGGCGGCCCAGAGAGTCACCGGCGTCAGCGTGTCGCAGGTCTTGCCGGAGGGGCTGGCGACGGGGGTCGAGGCGGGCGAGGTGTCGCGACCGATCCACCAGGTCGCGCCTCCCACGACTGCAGCGACGAGAGCCACGATCGCGGCTATCGCGCCCACTCGACGTCGACGACGGGCCGCGGCGATCTGGGCCTCGAGCGCCTTCCGTGCTGCCCTCGTCTCATTGAGGGTCTGGTCGTACGGGCTCGACGGGCGCTGTGGAGGTGGAGGGTTGGTCAAGGGGGTTCCTTACATGAGTACGCCCCGGAGCCCGGGCGTCACGATATGAATCACCGGCAACGTAGCGCGGGATTCGCGGTCGATTGTGGCTCGCGACGGCCGTAATTGTCGAATGACGCGTCAGCCGCTGATGAGGTCGGCTCGCGTCGGGGCATGGGCCCCGGGTTGGCCGACCGTGATCCGACTGGTCGCGATCGCCCGTTCGATGGCGGGCACGACTGCGGCGAGGTCGGCACGCCCGAGCCGGTCGCGGGCGGCCGGGCCCCCCGCGAGGCCGTCGTCGAGCAGACCGGAGATCAGGCCGGCCATGAAGGAGTCCCCGGCCCCGACCGTGTCGACGACCGTCACCGGGGGAACGGGCGCGACGTGCGTCTCACCGGTCCGGGTCAGCCTCGCCACGGCTCCCTGATCGCCGCGGGTCACGACGATCAGGCTGGGACCGCGTCCTGCCCAGTCCGCGACCACGTCGTCCGGCGCTTCCTCCGGGCGCAGCCACGCGAGGTCCTCGTCCGACACCTTGACGACATCGGCGAGCGCGACGCACTCCTCGATGACCCGGCGCGCCTCGACGGGGTCGCCCATGAGTGCGGGCCGGACGTTGGGGTCATACGAGATCGTCGCCGTCCGGCGTGCCATCCCCAACGTGTCGCGCACCGCGCCGCCACCGGGCTCGAGCACCGCCGCGATGCTGCCCGTGTGCACGTGGCCGTATGCCCCCAACGCGGGGACGGCCGGCAGCTGCCACTCCAGCTCGAAGCGGTAGGTCGCAGCGCCGGTGCCGTCGATGGTGGCGTGCGCGACGGAGGTGAAGGGGGCACCCTGCGACCCTGGTGTCAGCTCCACCCCCCGCTCCTGGCAGTGATCCGCGATCCGGTTGCCGTGGTCGTCCGTTGCGACCCACGTCGCGAGGGAGACCGGGTGGCCAAGGGCGGCCAGGCCAAGGGCGACGTTCGCGGGGCTGCCGCCGACGTGCTCGACCGTCGCGTCCGCGCCCGTGCCTCCGTCGTCCTCCCGGCTCCCGGCGGTGGCCACGGCGTCGATGAGCGCCTCGCCGATGACGAGCGTGCGGCCGCCGGGCGCGCTGCCGAGGGGGTGGTCGGTCACGGACCCGGCCTTCAGTCCTCGATCATGTCCGGGCTGCCGAACCAGCCCGGACGGCTGAAGTTGTGCTCGCTCTCGATGGTGCGGATCGTCCCGCTGCGCGAGCGCATGACGAGGGAGTTCGTGCGGGCGGAGTTGCTGCCGTAGCGGACGCCGCGGAGCAGCTCGCCGTCGGTGACGCCGGTCGCCACGAAGAAGCAGTCACTCGTGACGAGGTCCTCTGTGGACAGGACGCGGTCGAGGTCGTGGCCGGCATCGATGGCCTTCTGCCGCTCCTCGTCGTCCTTGGGCCAGAGCTTGCCCTGGATGACGCCGCCGACGCACTTGATGGCACAGGCAGCGATGATGCCCTCGGGTGTGCCCCCGATGCCGAGCAGCAGGTCGACACCGGTGTTGGGCCGAGCGGCCATGACCGCACCAGCGACGTCGCCATCGGTGATGTAGCGGATGCGAGCCCCCGTCGCACGGACCTCGTCGGCGAGCTTCTCGTGACGGGGCCGGTCGAGCATGACGACCGTGACATCGGCCGTCGTCTCGCGCTTCGCCTTGGCGACACGGCGGATGTTCTCCGCGACGGGGAGCCGGATGTCGACGACGTCGGCGGCGTCCGGCCCAGTCGCCAGCTTGTCCATGTAGAACACGGCGGACGGGTCATACATGGCGCCGCGGTTGGCGACGGCCATGACGGAGATGGCGTTCGGCATGCCCTTGGCCGTCAGCGTCGTCCCGTCGATCGGGTCGACGGCCACGTCGTACTCGAGGCCGGTCCCGTCACCGACGTGCTCCCCGTTGAACAGCATGGGGGCGTTGTCCTTCTCGCCCTCGCCGATCACGACGATGCCGTTCATGCTGACCGTGGAGATCATGGCCCTCATGGCCTCGACGGCGGCCCCATCGGCCTTGTTCTTCTCACCCCTGCCCACCCAGCGACCACCCGCCATCGCCGCCGCCTCGGTCACTCGCACGAGTTCCAGGGCCATGTTGCGATCGGGCGGGCTGTGCTTCATGGGGTCCTCCGGCTCTGCGGCGTCGCGGTCGGCGCCAGCCTATCGGGGCAGGGGGACCGGTTTGGAGCGGCCGCAGGACTCGGGGACGATGGTCCCATGACCGTCCCGGAGACCGTGTCGACAACCGAGGCCCCGCGTCCCAGCCGCTACTCGCTGGGCTCGCTTCCCAACATGCTTCGCTCCCTGCTCTTCATCGGTCTCCTCGTGGCGGCCCTGGTCGCCCTCGTGCCGCGGGTCGACGAGGTGCACCGTCCGGCCGTCGACGCCCTCGCGAAGGCGCGGATCACGATGACCCAGACCGGGGTGCCGCTCGAGCTGCCCCAGGGCCTGGGTGAGGGATGGGTCCCCACCGTCGCGACGTACGCGCCGGGGACCGCGAACGTTCCGACCTTCACCACGGTGTGGGAGACGCCTGCGGGCGGCGACATCGCGCTCAAGGAGGCGACTGACGCCACGGACGGCTGGGTCGCCCGGTCCGTCAACGACGGGGCGCGCGACGGCTCGGTCAACGTCGGGGCCCGCACCTTCGAGCGCTACGTGTCCCGATCCGGGTCTCAGGTCAGCTACGTCGAGCGCGCGTCCGGCTCCGACGCGACCACGCTCGCCGTAACGGGCACCACCACCGAGGACGAGCTCAAGGCCTTCGTCGCCGCCCTGCGCGAGGTGACACCGGCCACCTGACCGCCCAGTGCGCCGTGGGGAGGGCGCGAGCGGCGGACAGCAACCTAGCCTGCGGCGCCGTTGGCGGAGTCGGTCTGCTTCGTGTCGGTGACTCTCTCGATCTCGGCCTGGGCGCCGTCGAGCCAGCGTGAGCAGTGGGCGGCCAGGGCCTCGCCGCGACGCCACAGCTGCATGGAGTCCTCGAGGGGCGCTTGCCCCGCCTCGAGCTTGGCGACGATGCCGATGAGCTCTTCGCGGGCATCCTCATAACGCAGGTCCGCGATGTCGGGAAACGCCGCGTTGGGGTCCTCAGCCGTGCCGGAAGCCATGCCGGACACCCTATGACGCCGGCTTCGACTGCGTCGTGCGTGGCTTGCGAGCCGCACCTGGGGATGACAAGGGCGCATCCGCGGTGCCGTCGCTCACCGGGCGCACCCCGAAGTCGCCCCGGGCCACCCGCACGCGGAGCAGCTCACCGACGCCGACGTCCTCCTGGTCCATCACGATGCGTCCGTCACGGTGTTGGACGACCGCGTAGCCGCGATCCAGGGTCGACTGCGGCGACAGTGCGATGACCTGACGACGCAGGTGCTCGACCTGGTCGGCCGCCCGGTGCAGCCTGGCCTCGAGGCGCACGGCCGCGCGCTCGCGCAGGCCCTCGAGCTCGTCGCGTCGCACCCGGACGTGGGCGATCGGGTCGGCGAGCACGGGACGGCTGACCAGGGAGCGCAGACCTCGCCACTCGGACTCGATCCGTCGCTCGATCGCGCTGCGCAAACGGTCACGGCCCCCGGCCACCAGGGCGATCTCGCGGGCGGCGTCGGGGACGACCTTCTTGCCGGCATCCGTCGGCGTCGACGCCCTCCAGTCGGCCACGAAGTCGAGCAGGGGCTGGTCGACGTCGTGGCCGATGGCGCTGATGACCGGGGTGCGTGCGGCTGCAACGGCGCGGATCATCGCCTCGTTGGAGAAGGGCAGCAGCTCCTCGAGCGCCCCGCCCCCGCGGGCGATGACGATGACGTCGACCCCGTGCTGCGCATCCAGCTCGGCCAGGGCCGCGACGACCTCGGCGACGGCCGTGCTGCCCTGTACCGCGACCTCGCGGATCTCGAAGCGCACGGCGGGCCACCGGCGCCGGGCGTTCTCGACGACGTCCTTCTCCGCGGCGGAGTTGCGCCCGGTGATGAGACCGACTCGGTGCGGCAGGAAAGGAATCGGCCGCTTGCGCTCGGCATCGAAGACACCCTCGGCCGCCAGCGTCCGCTTGAGCATCTCGACGCGGGCCAGCAGGTCACCGATGCCCACCGGGCGGATCTGCCGGGCCTCGAGCTGGAGGGACCCGCGCTTGGTCCAGAAGGTCGGCTTCGCCTGGAGCACCACCCGGGCACCCTGCGTCAACGGGATCGACATGGCGTTGACGGCGTTCATCGGGACCGAGACGGACAGGGACATGTCGACGTCCGGGTCGCGCAGGGTCAGGAACGCCGTCCCGCCCCGAGGCGTGAACTGGACGACCTGTCCCTCGACCCACAGCTGCGACATCTTGTCGACGTAGTCGGCGATCTTGATGCTGAGCAGGCGGACTGGCCAGGGCCGCTCGGCGGTGGTGTCGGCCGCCTTCTCGGGCAACGGTCCCAGGTTGCTCACGAGGGTCACCCTACGGTGCGCCCCGCCCACCACGGCAGGTCACGGGCGTGCGCCCGCGAGCCCAGCGGCATACGACCACGATTGGGGATGCCACCACCAGCCCACCTACCATGGACGCATGACTCAGCCCGAGAAGAAGGTCCTCCTCGCCGCTCCCCGTGGCTACTGCGCCGGCGTCGACCGCGCGGTCGTGACGGTGGAGAAGGCGCTCGAGCTCTACGGGCCGCCGGTCTACGTCCGCAAGCAGATCGTCCACAACAAGCACGTCGTCAGCACCCTCGAGAAGCGCGGAGCGATCTTCGTCGAGGAGACCGAGGAGGTGCCCGAGGGCGCCACGGTCATCTTCTCGGCGCACGGTGTCGCGCCGGTCGTCCACGACGAGGCCCGCGCTCGCAGCCTCAAGACGATCGATGCGACGTGTCCCCTCGTGACCAAGGTGCACCGCGAGGCCGTCCGCTTCGCAGACGACGACTTCGACATCCTGCTCATCGGCCACGAGGGCCACGAGGAGGTCGTCGGCACGTCCGGCGAGGCGCCTGAGCACATCACCCTCGTCGAGGGGCCCGACGACGTCGACAACGTCACGGTCCGGGACCCCAACAAGGTCGTCTGGCTCTCCCAGACCACGCTGTCGGTCGACGAGACGATGGAGACGGTCAAGCGGCTCAAGGAGAAGTTCCCCGCCCTGCAGAGCCCGCCCAGCGACGACATCTGCTACGCGACGCAGAACCGCCAGGGCGCGGTCAAGCAGATGGCGGGGGACACCGACCTCATGATCGTCGTCGGGTCGCGCAACTCGTCGAACTCCGTCCGCCTCGTCGAGGTCGCGCTCGAGCACGGCGCGCGTGCCGGCCATCTCGTCGACTATGCCGACGAGATCGACGAGGCCTGGCTCGATGGGGTCTCCACCGTCGGGGTGACGTCTGGCGCGAGCGTTCCCGAGGTGCTCGTCCGTGACGTGCTGGCGTATCTCGCAGCGCGCGGCTACGAGACGGTCGAGCCGGTGGTTGCCGCTGAGGAGTCACTCCTGTTCGCCCTGCCCAACGAGCTGCGCCGCGACATCAAGCGCCTCTCCGGGAGCGAGGCAGGGTCGGTCCGTCACGACGCCGCCTTCGAGGACGCCGGCTCACTGCACTGACGATCCCCGGCCCCGGCGGCCGGGCCAGCACCGCGCCGTTCGGTCAGTCGCCGAGTGCCGTCCACAGGGCGGCGTCCAGGTCGCCCGGCTCCGGTGCGGAAAGGTAGCGGCCGCCGGTCAGCTTCGCGATCGAGGTCATCGCCTTGGCATCCGGCTCCGTGCCGAAGCCGATGATGTCGACCCGGACCGGACGGGCCGGATCCTTGAGCTCGTTGAGCCTGTCGGTGAGGATCTGTAGGGAGGCGCCGTAGTCGTCCTCGTTGGGCCCAGCCGTGACGACGACGACGGAGTTGTCGTTTCCCTTCGCGAAGGTCGAGCGGGCCTGCTCGTAGGCGGCGGCGATGGTGTCGTAGAGACCGCGGCCACCACCCACCGTCCGGTCGAGGTCGGCGATGCTCTCGCGGACGGCGAGGAAATGCTTGCCATCGCCGAGCGACCCTGCACCTCGGAGAGGTCGGAAATCGTCTCCCTTGGTGCCGATGTGGAGCGAGTAGGCCCAGAGGGCAAGGGTGTTGGATGGCTGGATGCCGGCGATGCTACGCAGGACCGCCGCCTGCAGGACATCGAGCCGGGTTCCCTCCGGAGTGCGCCGAAGCATGGCGCCGGACACGTCGAGGGCGAGCAGGGCCTGAGCCTTCGGTGCCACGCTGGTCCACGCGGCCCTGACGTCCGCGAGCACGGCCGCCTCGGGGGCCGGCTTCTGCGTGACCATGCCGTAGAGCGGCGTCGGCACCCGGGGTTCCGGCCCGTCCGGTGTCGTGAATCCCGCCTCCGAGAGGGCGTCCTTGGCTTCGTCGGTCGCGAGATAGGTGGCGAAGTCCGCGATGAGCTTGGCGACCTCTGGCTTCTCGTTGACCGTGACGAGGCTGTACTGGAGGAAGGCAGCTCCGTCTGCCGGCGCCAGTGCAGCCAGGTCCTGGTCGGAGTCCGACTCGTTGAACGCGACCAGCTGCGCGGCCGGGACGACGACTCCGAGGGGTGTGTTCGACTGGGCGACCGCTTCGAGGTCCGGCACCGGCGTCGAGGCGTTGGCCCGGACGACTTCCGTCACCCGTGCCGGTGGGAGGCCCGGGGCGGCGGCGCCCAGGGCCGCGGCACCGAGAGCGGAGCGGTTCGGGTCCGGGACGCGGATCGGCGTGCCCCCGGTCATGATGGTCGACCACGTCGCCTGATTGCCCAGCTCGTCAGCCGCCGCAGGGGGAAGCGCCACGACGATGCCACTGGAGGCGAACGGGGCGTCCACCTTGAACTCACGGGCGGCGAGTGACTGCGCATGCTGGATCCACTCCGCGGAGTCAGCGACCCAGGCGGCCGGCTCGGCCGAGGTGCCCACCGTGCGGGCGGCGGCGAAGGCCTCCGCAGCCTGGATCGTGAAGGCAGCACACGGTCCGTCCTTGTGCGTGCTGAGTGTCCTGGCGAGCGAGGCAACGATCGGAGCCACGGCTGGAGCAGCCGCGATGGTGACCGCCGTCGGGTTCGCGCAGGAGACCGGGGCGGCTGCCGTCGATGGCACCCCGGTCGGTGGCGGCTCGGGAGCCAGCAGTCGCCAGCCGGCGAAGCCGGCGATGGCGACGGCCACGACGGTCACCGCCGCGATCATCGCGCGTCGACGTCGTGTCTTGCGCACTCGGGAGCGGTGCGTCTGCTCGGCGCGACGGGCTGAGTCACGGAGCGACTGCTCATAGGGCCCGATCCGCCGACCCGTCGAATTACGATCCTCTTCTGGCGCGGGCCCCCCACCCGCGGTCACTGTGCACCACCATCCACGCGGCAATTGTCCGGGGGTAACCTGCGGAAGTCCACCTGCGGCCTGTCCGTAATGCCAGAACGTGTTCCATTCGGAACGTTCGGCGCTGGATTGCGTGGCTTGTCGGGCCTAGGCGGTGGCCTCGGTTGACGCCCCGGGCGGCTCAGTCACACGCTCGCGTGCCAGGTGTGCCTCGTCCCGTGCCATCCGGCCGAGGCCGTCGAGCAGCTCGGGCGCGCTCAGCGATCGTGGCGCGGACTCGAGCGGGTCGACACTTGCGCCGGGATCCTCGGCGATCCCCAGCTCGTGGAGACGCCGTGCCGTGACGAGGACGCGCGACTCGAGCGTCCCGACGAACCGGTTGTAGTGCTCGACGCTGCGCGCAAGCGACTGGCCCATCGATGTGACGTGGGTCCCGAGGGTCGACAGTCGGACATGCAGGTCCTGGCCGAGCGCGAGCAGGTCCCGTGCACTCTGCTCCAGCGCGTCCTGCTGCCAGACGGCGCCGATGGTGCGCAGGACGGCGAAGAGGGTGCCGGGTGAGGCGAGTACGACCTTGCGACCGAGGGCGTGCTCGTAGAGCCCGGGGTCGTCGGCGAGCGCCGCACCGAGGATGGCCTCGCCGGGAACGAAACACACCACGACCTCCGGCGTGCGGCTGAAGGCGGTCCAGTACGCCTTGCCGGCAAGGGTGTCGACGTGACGTCGCAGCGCGGTCGCATGCGAGCCGAGCAGTTCAGCGCGCTCCTGCGCCCCCACCGTCTCGGCCTGCGCCTGGAGGAAGTGGGACATCGGTGCCTTGCTGTCGACCACCACGTGGCGCCCACCGGGCAGGTTGATCACCGCGTCGGGCCGCACCGTCGCGCCGTGGCGCGAGGTCCGCGTGACCTGCTCGTCGAAGTCGCACCGCGCCAACATCCCGGACAGCTCGAGCACCCGGCGCAGCTGGACCTCCCCCCAGGCGCCACGCACCGAGGAGGCACTCAGCGCGGTCGCGAGGGTGGCCGTCTCCGAGCGGAGCGACTCCGTCGAACGGCTGACCGCGGTGAGGCGCTCGCCGAGCTCGCCGAACTGCTCCACCCGGTCGCGTTCCAGCGCACCGACCTGCCGCTCGACCCGGCCGATCGTGTCCCGGAGCGGCGCCAGGAGGGCGGCCGCGTCGGCGGACTCGGCGCGCGCGAGCTCGAGATCCTCCAAGCGAACCCGCAGCAGGTCTCGCTCAGCCTCCGCGGCAGTCGCCCGCGGCAGGAGCGAGCCCCGCACCCACAGGAACGCGATGAACCCGCCGAGGACCAGCCCGGCGACGAGACCGGCAAACAGTGCAGCTCCATCCATGTCCTCACCGTCCCAGACCGCGCCGACAGCAGCCGGGACCACCACGCGGGCCCACGACGCCCAGCGCTCAACGACGGCTCAGTGCAGCTCGAAGTGCTGGTAGTCGGGGTAGCGCCAGAACCCACCCCAGATGCCGCCACGGTTGATGATGTTCTTCGTCATCGCGGACCAGCGGAACAACATGCCGGGGTCCCGCAGCGAGCGGTTGATCCACCGGTATCCGTTCGGGGGGTACCAGACGCCGTTGGCCGCCTTGTAGGGGTTGCGGCGCGGGTTGACGTCGATGGCCTTGCCGTACGAGTGCGGCGAGAGCCGGGACGAGTTGCCGGTGACCCGACGGCAGTTGAAGGCCGAGGTGTTGTCGGCGGCCATCATCTGCTCGTCGTTGCCGTACCAGAGGTTCGGGTTGTCCATCCGGTTGATCCGGAAGCCGTTCCGGTAGGCGTCGCGGAAGATCGCTGCGACCGCCGATGCGTGTGACGCCCGCACGATGAGGACGCCCCGCTTGATGGTGCCGTCGTACCTCCGGTAGTTCATCTCGACCTTGCGCAGGCTGGCGGGCCCGACCGGGCAGCCGGCGCGCCACGTGTACCTGACGTCCGCGCTGGTGACCGTCTTGATCACGGCCTGGATGGGATCCGACGTCGATATCAGCTGCGACCCTCGCTCGAGCGCGGCCGGCGTTGCGTCGCCTGCCGGCATCAAGGCGCCCGCCAGCAGCATGGTGGCGCCGAGGCTTGCAAGTGGCACTGCCTTTGTTCCAGACATGTCATCCCCTTCGAGTGGCTCACCGGGAAGATGCCGCGATGCAGGGGGATGGTTGCCTGGGCCGGATGGGCGGTCTGCTAGAACTCGACGTGTGAGCGAGTACGACGAGGCCATGCAGCTCCAGCCCGGGGACACACCGGCCACCCGGCACGGTGCCTTCAGCGAGTCCTGGATGATCGGCAATGCCGTCAACGGCGGAGTGGTCATGGCGTCGGGGCTCACGGCCCTGGGGCAGCACCTGTCCCACGACCCCGCGGAGACGACCCACCACGTCGACCCGGTCGTCGTCAGCGCCTACTTCATGACGGCGTCCCTGCCGGGCGCCTTCACGGTCGCCAGCGAGGTCATGCGGACCGGCCGGCTCCTCTCGACCGGCCAGCTGAGCGTTTTCCAGGACGTCGACGGCCAGCAGGTCGAGCGGATGCGGGCCATCGCCTCCTTCGGCAACCTCGACGAGGTCGACGCGAGCCGCCAGTCGACGCCGCCGGACCTGCCACCCCCGGACGAGTGTCTCTCGTCGGAACAGGCCCCGCCGGAGTTCCTCGCGCACAGCAGCTTCCTCGACCGGGTCGACCTGCGCCTCGATCCTGCGACCGCGGGGTGGGCGGTCGGCAAGCCATCGATGCAGGGTCAGATCCGCGGCTGGCTCCGCCTGCGCGACCACCGCGAGCCAGACACCACCCTGCTCGCCTGGGCCCTCGACGCCTTCCCTCCGGTGGCCTTCGACCTCGGCCTCTACGGGTGGACGCCGACGCTCGAGTTCACCGGCCACATCAGGAGGCGACCCGCGCCCGGCTGGTTGCGGGTTGCCCTGTCGACGGAGAACTACGCCGGAGGCATGCTCGAGGAGGACGCCCGGATCTGGGACTCGGCCGGCAACCTCGTGGCGCAGTCGCGCCAGCTGTGCGGGGTGCGTCCCCTCCGCACGACCCCCTGAGCTCCGTCCCTTCGGGAGGCCGTATGCCGCTGTGCTCGCTCGCGCGCGTACGTGACCTCCCGTCGGGGTCGGGTCACGGACCTCAGGGTCACATCGGGGTGCTTCCCTGATGTCCGGGAGTGGCTTCACCTACGAGACTGCCCGGGTTATCGACGAACCTACGACATCTGGGGGACCCACGATGAGCGACCTGACCGACAACCGCGGGGCGGCGGCGAGCGCCGTCGATCTGGTGAAGATCTACGGGAAGGACGAGGCCCAGGTGCGGGCCCTGGACGGGGTCACCGTCGACCTGACGCGGGGGGAGTTCACCGCCGTCATGGGGCCCTCCGGGTCCGGCAAGTCGACCCTCATGCACTGTCTCGCCGCACTCGACACCCCCACGTCCGGTGAGGCCATCGTCGACGGCGTCGCCCTGGGGCAGCTGAAGGACAACGACCTGACGGCCCTGCGCCGCGAGCGGATCGGCTTCGTCTTCCAGGCCTTCAACCTCGTGCCCACCCTCAGCGCGGAGGAGAACATCGTCCTGCCGCTCAGCCTCGCTGGCCGCAAGCCCGACCAGGCATGGTTCGACGAGGTGGTCGACGCAGTCGGCCTCCGGCCCCGCCTCGGGCACCGCCCCGCCGAGCTGTCTGGCGGCCAGCAGCAACGCGTTGCCTGCGCCCGCGCCCTCGTGAGCAAGCCCTCGATCGTCTTCGCCGACGAGCCCACCGGCAACCTCGACAGCACGAGCGGGGCCGAGGTGCTCGGCTTCCTGCGTCGCAGCGTCGACGAGTTCGGCCAGACCGTGGTCATGGTCACCCACGACCCCGTCGCGGCCTCGTACACCGACCGGGTGCTGTTCCTCGCCGACGGCCGGATCGTCGATGAGCTCCGCGCTCCGAACCGGGATCAGATCCTCGAGCGGATGGCGCGCCTCCACGACGCGGCCGCGGCCAAGACGGCGGCCCTGCGGGCCACCGCCGACGCGAAGGTGGCGGGCTGACCATGCTCCGCCTGACTTGGCGCAACCTCGTTGCCCGCAAGCTCCGCCTCCTCATGAGCACGCTGGCCATCGTGCTCGGCATCGGCTTTCTCGCCGGCGTGATGACCTTCAGCAGCGGCCTCAACGCCACCTTCGACAACATCATCAAGGGCTCGACACAGGACGGGGTCGTCCGAACCGAGGGGGAGACGTCCTTCGAGGCCTCGGGGGCCGGGACGTCAGCGCTGCTGACGCCGGCCGACGTCGCCCGGCTCGACGCGCTGCCCGAGGTGGCCAGGGCGGTGGGATCCGTCGACGGGCAGGGCTCCTACCTGCTCGGCAAGGACGGCAAGGTGGTCGGAGGGCAGGGCGCGCCGACGCTTGCCTTCAACTACGCCGAGAGCGAGAACATGCTCGGTGAGCCGGTCCTGGAGCTCGAGTCTGGCCGCTGGCCGGAGCGAGCCGGCGAGGTGACCCTCGACGCCTCCTCGGCGGAGCGCGCCAACTACCGGATCGGCGACACCGTGACGCTCATCGTGCCCTTCGGTGAGCCCCGGCGGACCTTCGAGCTGGTCGGGACCGGCAACCTCAACGGCGGCGGCACGGCCGGGGCGACCCTCGTGCTCCTCGAGACCGGCCAGGCCCAGGACATCTTCCTCGGCGGGCAGGACGATTTCACGTCGGTTGCCCTCACCGCGGCAGACGGGGTCACCCAGGGCGAGCTCGTCGCCGCCGCCAACAAGGTCGTCCCGGCGGGCTTCACGGCCGTCACCGGTGACAAGGTCGTGGCCGAGTCCCAGGACCAGGTCGGGCGGTTCCTCGGCGTCTTCTCGATCTTTCTCACCACCTTCGCGGTGATCGCGATCGTCGTCGGTGCGTTCATCATCTTCAACACGTTCTCGATCCTTGTGAGCCAACGCGTGCGTGAGTCCGCCCTGCTACGAGCCCTCGGTGCGAGCAAGAAGCAGGTGACCCGGTCGGTGCTCGTCGAGGCCTTCCTCATGGCCATCGTGGGCAGCACGCTCGGCCTCCTGCTGGGGCTCGGCCTGTCGCGCGCCCTGGCCGCGGTGTTCCGGGCCATCGGCCTCGACATCTCGGGTGACGTCCTCACGCTGAACCTCCGGACCATCATTGCGGCGTACATCGTCGGGATCGTCGTCACCATGGTCGCCGCACTCGTGCCGGCACGCCGGGCGTCCAAGGTCTCGCCGGTCGCCGCGCTGCGGGACGACCTGACCGTCCAGGAGAAAGGAATGCACCGGCGACTACTCTTCGGCACCATCGCTCTCGTCCTCGGCGGTGGGCTGGTCGTGGCCGGGTTCGCCGACGCGCCGGGGAGCAGCGCCCTCTGGATCGGCGCCGGCGCAGTGATCTGGGTCATCACCGTCGCGGTCATGGCTCCCGTCCTCGGGCATCCCGTGCTCGTCGCCTGCCGGGCGGTGTTCGGCCGGCTGTTCGGCACGGCGGGCCGGCTCGCCGGCGAGAACGCGCTGCGCAACCCACGCCGGACAGGTGCGACGGCCTCGGCCCTGATGATCGGCCTCGCCGTCGTGTCAGCCGTCGGGGTGCTCGCTGCCTCCACAGACAAGACCAACGCTGCGTTGATCGACCAGCAGTTCCGCAGCGACTTCCTCGTGCAGTCGCCGACCTTCCAGAGCTTCCCGACGAGCATCGGCGACCAGATGGAGGGCGTCGAAGGCGTCGCGACGGTCAGTCGGCAGCAGTTCACCCCCGCGCTGATCGGCGGCAAGCAGGCATCGGTGAGCGGCATCGACGAGAGCTTCGACCAGATCTACCAGCTCGACCTGGTGTCAGGCACGCAGGCGCTCTCCGGTGACGAGGTGCTGCTCACCGAGGACGTCGCCGCCGAGCACTCCGTCGGCGTCGGGGACACCCTCGCCGTCGCCTTCCCGGGCGGCAAGACGATCGATCTCAAGGTCGCCGGCATCTTCGAGTCGTCCTACGCCACCGGCTCGGTCACGGTCCCGATGTCGGTTCTGGAGCAGGCCGGTCTCAAGCGCAGCGACGTCACGCTGAGCATCAACGTCGTCGAGGGTGCCGACCTGGCGGCTGTCCAGGCGGCACTCGACAGGGTCGTCGAGGACCTGCCGATCGTGTCGGTCCAGGACAAGGTGGCGTTCACCGAGACGACGAGCGGCCAGATCAACCAGCTGCTGGCGATCATCTACGCCCTCCTGGCGCTCGCCGTGATCATCGCGGTCATCGGCATCGTCAACACCCTCGGTCTCAGCGTCCTCGAGCGCACCCGGGAGATCGGACTGCTGCGCGCGGTCGGTCTCAGCAGGCGCAAGTTGAGGCAGATGGTCACCCTCGAGTCGGTGGCGATCGCCCTGCTCGGGGCGCTGCTCGGCATGGGGCTGGGCCTGGCCATTGGGGTCCTGCTGCGGCAGTCCCTCTCCGAGGACCTGACCGAGCTGGCGCTGCCGGTCGGCAGCCTGATCGCCTTCCTCGCCGTGGCCGTCATCTTCGGCGTCCTCGCCGCTATCGTGCCGGCCGTCAGGGCCTCCCGGATGAAGGTCCTCGACGCGATCGCCACCGAGTAGCCGTCCCCGGGTCAACCAACCGGAACCACCGGGCGCAGAACCGCACCGCCGTGCTCACCCGCCCGTGGACTTCCGGTTGGTTGGCCCGGCTCGGGCGTGTGCCGGGAAGCGAGCTCAGCGGCATACGGCTGCGTGGTCGGGAGCCCGCCACACGGCGACTAAACTCTTGACCCCGTGGCCCTCACCATCGGAATCGTCGGACTCCCCAACGTCGGCAAGTCAACGCTCTTCAACGCGCTGACCAAGAACACCGTCCTCGCGGCGAACTACCCGTTCGCGACGATCGAGCCGAACATCGGCGTCGTGCCGCTGCCCGACGAGCGGCTCGGCGTACTGGCGGAGATCTTCGGGTCCGAGCGGATCCTGCCGGCGACGGTGAGCTTCGTCGACATCGCCGGGCTCGTGCGCGGCGCGAGCGAGGGGGAGGGGCTGGGCAACAAGTTCCTCGCCAACATCCGCGAGTCGGACGCGATCTGCCAGGTCGTCCGGGTCTTCACCGACGACGACGTCGCCCACGTCGACGGCAAGGTCGACCCCGCTGGCGACATCGAGACCATCGAGACCGAGCTCGTCCTCGCCGACCTGCAGACGCTCGAGAAGGCGGTGCCCCGCCTCGACAAGGAGGTCAAGGGCAAGAAGACCGACAAGGCGGTCCTCGACACCGCGCTCGCCGCGCAGAAGGTGCTCGAGGAGGGCAATACGTTGTATGCCGCTGGGCTCGCTGCCGGGGTCGACGCCGAGTTGGCGAGGGGCTTGGGTCTGCTGACGACGAAGCCGTTCATCTACGTGTTCAATCTCGACGAGGACCAGCTCGCCGAAGAGGAGCTCAAGCGCGAGCTCGGCGCGTCGGTGGCCCCGGCGGACTCGGTGTTCCTCAACGCCAAGCTCGAGATGGACCTGATGGACATGGAGCCGGACGAGGCGCTCGAGCTGCTCGAGAGCTTCGGGGCCAAGGAGTCGGGCCTGAACCAGCTCGCACGGCAGGGCTTCCACACGCTCGGGCTGCAGACGTACCTGACCGCGGGACCGAAGGAGGCGCGCGCGTGGACCATCGGCAAGGGGTGGACCGCGCCGCAGGCGGCGGGGGTCATCCACACCGACTTCCAGCGCGGGTTCATCAAGGCCGAGGTCGTGTCGTTCGACGACCTGGTGGCTGCTGGGTCGATGGCCGCCGCCAAGGGCGCCGGCAAGGTGCGGATCGAGGGCAAGGACTACGTCATGCAGGACGGCGACGTCGTGGAGTTCAGGTTTAACGTCTAGCGTTAATAGCGCGCTCCGTTGAATCCTTGCCGGGTGATCAGGTCGTTCGGGGACAAGAACCCGGAGCGGCTGTGGAACCGCGAGCATGCTCGGTCGTACGACCAACGGATGCTGCAGACGGCACTCCGCAAGCTTCGGCTGTTGAGTGCCGCCGTCAACCTGGATCATCGCCGCTTGGGTCGCGGCGCCGAGCGCCGCGGTGGTCCATTCGGGGATCAGGCATGCCGAGGTGTCGCCTCACCGATTGTTTGTGTGGTTGGTGCTCACGGGTTCCGGTGCTCACCAGTCGAGTTCATGGCACTCCCGGCTGCGCGCGGGCTCGACCTGCAGCGTCGCGTGCAGCACACCGTGCTTCTCGCGGAGGACCTCTTTGGCCCCCTCGAGCAGGTCTGGGGTCTGCGCGCCCTCGTCGGAGACGAGGTGCGCCGTGGCCACGAGCATCCCGGACGTCAGGGTCCAGAGGTGCAGGTCGTGCACGTCGCGCACCCCCGGGATCGCCGCCAGGTCGGTGGTGACCTCGTCGATGTCGACGCTCTCGGGAACGTGCTGGCCGAGGACGGCCAGGACCTGCCGTCCCAGGAGCACCGCGCGGATCGCGACGAAGACCCCGATGGCCAGGGCGACGAGGGTGTCCCAGATGGCGTTGGACGTGGCGGCGACCAGCCATCCGGCAGCGAGCACGCCCACTGAACCCGCAGTGTCAGCCACCACCTCGAGGTAGGCGCCTTTGACGTTGAGAGACTCGGTGGACCCGCCGCGCAGGAGCAGCAGGGCTGCGAGGTTCACGGCCAGCCCGATCGCTCCGACGATGAGCATCGGGCCGGTCTGGACCTCGACCGGGTCGCCGATCCGTCCGATGGCCGCGACGACGACGTAGGACGCGACGCCGAGCATCAGCAGGACCGCCAGCCCGGAAGCAAGAATCTCTGCCCGGTAGGACCCATACGTCCGCCGGCCCGTGGAGTCGGGGCGGGTGGCCACCGTCGTGGCGACAAGTGCGGCGCCCAGTGCCACGACGTCCGAAGCCATGTGGCCAGCGTCGGAGAGCAGCGCGAGCGACCCGGAGAGCAGCGCGAAGACGAGCTCGACCGCGAAGAAGGCGGCGATGAGGACGAACGCGACCCGCAGGCGCCAACGATGACGACCACCGGCGTGCCCAGCCGGAGCCCCACCGCCATGGGCGTGCCCGGTGCTCATCAGCGCGCCTCCCCACTCGCACACGAGCGCCGCTGATCCCGGTTGTCGTCCTCCTCGACCAGCTCGCCCTCCCAGGCTTCCCGGCCCTCGTTTACGGCAAAGACTGCGATGACGAATCCCGCCACCGGGTCCAGCCAGGTTGCGCCCGTGATGGTGTAGAGGCCCAGTCCAAGGAGCGTGGAGATGCTGAGCAGCACGCAGATCTTCGTCTCGGCTGCGTCGGCCAGGATGAGCTTGTCGCCGCCGAGCTGGAGCGCCACCCGCTGCTTGGCGGAGGCCAGGACGGGCATCACGATGATGGACGCGGTGAGCAGGACGATGCCGACGAGCGAGTGCTCGGGCGACTCGCCATCCATCAGCGACCGCACGCCCTCGAACACCACGTAGGCCGCGAGGAGGAAGAAGGTCAGTGCGACCGCTCGCAGGGTCCGGCGCTCCTTGCGCTCGTCCGCCTCGCCGTGCCGGAGTCGTGCGGCAAGCCGAAGTCCGACGAGGACGGCGACGGCCGACTCGATCCCGGAGTCGAATCCGAAGCCGACCAGTGATACCAGTCCCGCCACCAGTCCCGCGCTGATGGCCACGGCGCCCTCGACGACGTTGTAGGCGACGGTGAACTGCGCCAGACGCAGCGCCCGACGGGTCAACCGCTCGGTCTCAGGCTCGCCCAGCGTCGACGAGCCCGGGACGTTCGGGGCCAGCATTCTCTTGCGCCCCAGGGCCCGGGACGGCCACGGTTCTCGATGGCCGGTGGCCATCACGCGCTCTCCGTGGCTCTGATCCCGTACCGCGGGCACAGCGTGACCGCGTCCCCGGTCAGCCCGAGGAGTCTCTCTGCCGCCGCGAAGAGGTCCATCAAAGCCTCAGGGTGGTTGAGGGAGAAGACGGATGCGCGTCCCTGCGGCCGGGAGCTGACGAGGCCGCAGTCCTTGAGGCAGGCGAGGTGTTTGGAGACCGTGCTCTGAGCCAGCCCGAGGTGGGCCGTCAAGTCGACCACCCGGTGATCACCGAGAGCCAGGTGTTGAAGGATGGCGAGTCTCGATGGGTCCTGGAAGCCGTGGAAGAGGCAGGCCGCCGCTCTGAGCGCGGCCACCTCGCCTGCGCCGGGATCACCGGAACGACTCATCTGCATCGTCATATGGCGATGCTATTGCCAAGTCTCAGAGCTCGCGGCTGCTCAGGACGGTGGAACTGTCGATCCTCAGCGTGCCGTCCTGCTCCACCAGCCGATACGCCGTTCGTTCTTCGACCACGCGACCGTCGTCGAACGTGTAGGTGAGGGTCGCCTGGACCCTTCCGCCCGATGTCGCCGCGGAGTCACGGATCCTGACCTGCTCGATCTGGCCCCAGAACGCCTCGTACGACTCCTTGCTGCCGGCCGTGGTGTTCCGGTACCGGTCCGTGAGGAGGGCGTAGCCCTCGTCGGTGTTGTCAGGCAGCAGGGCGTAGTAGTCCTGCAGGGCCCGTACCGAACGGATCCCTCCGGGTTGCCCGGCGGCCGGCGACTCCGAGGCGGCCGCGCTGGATGACTTCGTCGCAGCCGGTGAGGAGGGCCGGGTTTCCGCCGTCGTCTGGGCCGGCCTGGTCGTGGCGGTGGGGCTCGTCCTGACGGCAGGGCTCGTCGTCACGGCTGAGCGCGACGGCGAGGGGCTGTCGGCGGCCGATGACATCGTGGGTGGCGCGGCAGCAGGTGTTCGGCCGTCATCGCCCAGGAGAGCCTGAAGGGCCAGGAAGCCAACGGCCGCGATGGCCGCCAGCGCGACGAGCACCGCGATCCCTCGGCGGGACCGACGGTCAATGCGTTCACTGTTGGCAGGCGGTGGGGTTGACGGCGTGGGGCGAGGCAATGACGAGCCGGTGAGCGCGGTGGCGCCGCCAGCGTCGGCCTCGGCGGCCGGTCTAGCCGCGGCGGGCGTTCCCATCGCGACTGTTGGTGGTGCCGGCGGGCCAGTGGGGCCGGCTGGCAAAGGCATCGTCGTGACAGGGGAGATCGCGGCGGTTGGCTGCTCCTCCAACGGAGCCGACAGGTCGAG
>NZ_DATCWX010000017.1:0-7781 GCF_036566125.1 Intrasporangium sp. | reverse complement strand
CTGCTCGAACGCCCGCGCGTTGACCTCCTCGTCCCGGCGGCTCGGGATGAAGGCCGACATCCCGCCGATGGCGAGGGCCCCACGCTTGTGGCAGGTCTGCACGAGCAGCTCGGCATAGGCGCGCATGAACGGCGTCGTCATCGGCACTGACGCCCGGTCCGGCAGGACGAAGTCGGCGCCCGCGTCACGGAAGTACTTGATGACCGAGAACAGGTAGTCCCATCGCCCGGCATTGAGCCCGGAGGCGTGGTCGCGCAGCTCGTAGAGGATCTCCTCCATCTCGAAGGCGGCCGGGATGGTCTCGATGAGGACGGTCGCGCGGACCGTGCCGTAGGGGACCTGCAGGGCTTGCTGCGCAAACGTGAAGACGTCGTTCCAGAGCCGCGCCTCGAGGTGCGATTCAGTCTTGGGCAGGTAGAAGTAAGGCCCGCTCCCCCGCTCGAGCAGCTCCAACGCGTTGTGGTAGAAGTACAGCCCGAAGTCCACCAGTCCACCCGCGGCCGGCCTCCCGTCCACCACGAGATGCCGCTCGTCGAGGTGCCAGCCGCGGGGCCGCATGACGATCGTGGCGAGCCGCTGGTCACTGCGCAGCTCATAGTGCTTGCCCTCGGGCGATGCGAAGCCGAGCGTCCCCCGGATCGCGTCCCTGAGGTTGACCTGGCCGCCGATGACGTTGTGCCAGTGCGGCGTGCTCGCGTCCTCGAGGTCGGCGAGCCACACGCGCGCCCCGGAGTTGAGCGCGTTGATCGCCATCTTGCGGTCCGTCGGCCCGGTCATCTCGACCCGGCGGTCGACGAGGTCGGCGGGCGCCGGAGCCACCATCCACTCGCTGTCCCGGACGTGCGCCGTCTCAGGGAGGAAGTCCAGCCGCCCGGACCGCGCCATCTCGTCGCGACGCACGCGGCGCGCCGCAATCAGCTCGTCCCGCCGCGCCCGGAACTCGCGCTGCAGCGAGGCCACAAAGGCGAGCGCCCCGGGGGTGAGGATCTCGTCCTGCCTCTCGACCTCGGGGCCAATGACCTGGTCTTCGGGACGCCCAGACACCCGGCTCAGAGCACCTTGCCGACCGGAGTGGTGCGCGTCTCCGACTCCGCACCGCCCCCGGACTCGACGGCCGCCCGCACGGCGTGGGCGACACCAGGGGCCACCACTGGGTCGAACACCGACGGGACGATGTAGCTCGCATTGAGCTCCTCGGGGGTCACCGCGTCGGCGATGGCGTGCGCTGCCGCGACCATCACCTCCTGCGTGATCTCCGAGGACCCTGAGTCCAACATCCCGCGGAAGAACCCCGGGAAGCAGAGGACGTTGTTGATCTGGTTCGGATAGTCCGACCTTCCCGTGGCGACAACTGCCGCATGCTTGCTGGCCTCCAGCGGGTCGACCTCAGGGTCCGGGTTGGCGAGCGCGAAGACGATGGCGTCGTCGGCCATCGTCGCGATGTCGTCCCCTGTGAGCAGATTGGGCCCCGACACGCCGATGAAGACGTCCGCCCCCCGGATCACGTCGCGCAGCGATCCCTCCTCATGGCGCTGGTTGGTGTGCTGGGCGATCCACTCGCGGTCGGGGTCGTCATAGGACTGACCGGCGTGAATGGCCCCGCCGCGCCCGCAGGCAATGATGTCGGTGGCTCCCTGCGCGAGGAGCAGCTCGATGATCGCGTGTCCCGCGGCGCCGACGCCACTCATGGCGATGCGGATCGCCCCGATGTCCTTGCCGACCACGCGCAGCGCGTTGGTCAGCGCCGCCAGGACGACGATCGCCGTGCCGTGCTGGTCGTCGTGGAAGACGGGGATGTCGAGCTCGGCCCGCAGCCGCCGCTCGATCTCGAAACACCGTGGCGCAGCGATGTCCTCGAGGTTGATGCCGCCATAGACCGGCGCTATCGCCTTGACGATGGAGATGATCTCCTCGGTGTCCTGGGTGTCGAGGCACACGGGCCAGGCGTCGACCCCCGCGAATTGCTTGAAGAGCGCCGCCTTGCCCTCCATGACCGGCAAAGCCGCGGCCGGTCCGATGTTGCCCAGCCCGAGCACCGCCGACCCGTCCGTGACGACGGCGACCGTGTTGCGCTTGATCGTCAGGCGACGCGCGTCGGCCGGGTTGGCGGCGATGGCGAGGCAGATCCGGGCGACGCCGGGCGTGTAGGCGCGCGAGAGGTCGTCGCGGTGCTTGAGCGGGACCTTGGGGTTGACCTCGAGCTTGCCACCGAGGTGCATGAGGAAGGTGCGGTCGCTAACCTTGCGCACGGTGACGTTGGGGACCGTCGCGAGCTCCTGGGCGATGTCCTCGGCGTGGTCCGCGTCCGACGCGTCGTAGGTGACGTCGACGACGAGACGGTCGTGCGTCGACTCGGCGATGTCGAGCGCGGTCAGCGAGCCGCCGGCCCTGGCCACCGCGGCCACCAGCCCTCCCGTCGCATCCGCCGAGGTCGGGGTCTCGACGCGGACGGTGATCGCATAGCCGGGGCTGGGTGCGCGCATGGGTTCGTTCTCCTCGATGAGTGGGTTCTGTGGAGCGCCACGTGCAACATCACCACCGATGCGGCCGGCTCCGCAAGCGTGACCACAACCCGAAATCCGACAGATGTCGTATGCCGTTGAGCCCCTCCCCCACGCAAGTAGCCTTTCGCACCTCCCGCCCTTCTCGTCGAGCGTGCAGTCCCCGAGGACTCGGGCGCCCGCCGGTCAGCGCAGGTCCGGGAAGGCGGCCTGCGCCAGGGGCCACCAGAACAGGTGCGAGCACAGCTCGGTGTACTCGTCCGGCGTCACCCAGCGGGTCTCGTGAACTCCGTCATCACCCTGGGTGATCGGGGGCAGGACGATGTCGAGGTCTGCGCGGTAGGTCTGCAGGAAGGGTCGACGCGGGTCGATGAGGTTGTCATCAGTGACCGGTGTGAACCGCTCGTAGCCGACGACGCTGACCCGGGTCTGCTCGACGCGAAGGCCGGTCTCCTCATGGGTTTCTCGGAGCGCGTTCTCGATCGGCGTCTCGCCCGGCTCGCGCCAGCCCCCCGGCGAACCCCATTCAGCACGCCGCACGCTGTGCACGGCGGCGAAGTGGCCCGCGGCATCGCGCACGAAGAGCATCGCCGCGAAGACCTGGGCCTCCGGGACCGGCCTCGACGAGGCGACGAGATCGACGTGGCTCGCTCCGTTGGGGAAGGGGACCGCGAGGTGCCGGACGAGGCCGCGATCCCCCTTGCGCTTGCGCAGTCGCAGGCCCGAGGCGTTGAGCCGCCGCGCGAGGTCGAGGCCGGTCGTCAGTGTGGCACCGGCGGCCACCGCGTCGCCCCAGCGGACGTCCGGGACGTCGTAGTGGTCGCCGTCGAAGGACCGCGGGTGCAGCGCGACCCTCCGGGCGAAGTCATGCAGCTCTGTGTAAGACGTGTCGCTGACGAGGTGCGCGAAGTGGCGACCGTGCGCCGGCCAGATCGGCTCGTCGATGAACAACGTCATACGAGCGAGCCTAGTCAGGGGACCGACAAGGCCTGTGGACAAGCCGGAGGGCTCCCGGGCGAATCAGCCTAGCGTTTCACGGTGTCAGGTCACCAACCGGCCACCCCGGCCGATTCGAAGGAGAAGCACATGGCCAGGTCCATCGTCGACACCGAGGCGATCCGAGTCGCGTCCGCCGATATCCAGCGACTCTCCGACGACATCCAGTCGGCCACCGCCGCGCTCCGCGGCCGGCTCGGATCGCTGGGCGGCGCCTGGGAGGGCCCGGCACGCAAGCAGTTCGACGACGTCCTGGAGCGCTACAACCAGATGCAGCACAAGATCAACACGACACTCGCCGAGATCAGCACCCTGACGGCGAAGGCGTCGACGGCGTACGAGCAGCACGAGACGGCGACCCGGGCCATGTTCTCCTGACTCGGTCCCGAGCGCTCGATCCGGGCGCCATCCGTTCTGCCCCTGGCCCGGATCGAGTCCCACCGGGGGACGGCTCCCCACGAACGGGAGCCGTCCTCCGGCCCAAAGCAAAAAGGCGAGTGCCGAACGCGCGACATTCCGCGCGTTCGGCACTCACTACGTGGTGCTGGACTCAGAAGCCCATGCCACCCATGTCGCCCATGTCCGGGGCACCCGCGCCAGCCGCGGCCTTCTCCGGCTTGTCGGCGATGACGGCCTCGGTCGTGAGGAACAGCGCAGCGATCGACGCGGCGTTCTGCAGCGCTGAGCGCGTCACCTTGACCGGGTCGATGATGCCCGCGGCGAGCAGGTCACCGTACTCACCCGTCGCAGCGTTGAGACCCTCGTGCGCACCGAGGTGGCGGACCTTCTCGGCCACGACGCCGCCCTCGAGACCCGCGTTGATCGCGATCTGCTTGAGCGGGGCCTCGGCAGCGACCCGCACGATGTTGGCACCGGTCGCCTCGTCACCCTCGAGGTTGAGGGAGTCGACGGCCTTGGCGGCCTGGATGAGCGCGACACCACCACCGGCGACGATGCCCTCCTCGACGGCAGCCTTCGCGTTGCGGACGGCGTCCTCGATGCGGTGCTTGCGCTCCTTGAGCTCGACCTCGGTGGCCGCACCCGCCTTGATGACGGCGACGCCACCGGCGAGCTTGGCGAGGCGCTCCTGGAGCTTCTCGCGGTCGTAGTCCGAGTCCGACTTCTCGATCTCGGCCTTGATCTGGGAGATGCGGCCCTCGATCGCGCTGCGGTCCTGGGCGTCCTCGACGATGGTCGTCTCGTCCTTCGTCACGACGACCTTGCGGGCCTTGCCGAGCAGGTCGAGGGTGGCGTTCTCGAGCTTGAGACCGACCTCCTCGGAGATGACCTGGCCACCGGTGAGGATGGCGATGTCGGTGAGCATGGCCTTGCGGCGGTCGCCGAAGCCCGGGGCCTTGACGGCGACGGACTTGAACGTGCCACGGATCTTGTTCACGACGAGCGTCGCGAGGGCCTCGCCCTCGACGTCCTCGGCGATGATGAGCAGCGGCTTGCCGGACTGCATGACCTTCTCGAGGACGGGCAGCAGGTCCTTGACGGCGCTGATCTTGGAGTTCGCGACGAGGACGTAGGCGTCGTCGAGGACGGTCTCCATGCGCTCGGTGTCGGTGACGAAGTACGCCGAGATGTAGCCCTTGTCGAAGCGCATACCCTCGGTCATCTCCAGCTCGAGGCCCATGGTGTTGGAGTCCTCGACGGTGATGACGCCTTCCTTGCCGACCTTGTCCATCGCCTCGGCGATGAGAGCACCGATCTCCTCGTCAGCCGCGGAGATGGAGGCGGTGGAGGCGATCTCCTCCTTGGTCTCGATCTCCTTGGCGGAGTCGAGCAGCGCCTCGGCGACGGCCTCGACGGCCTTCTCGATGCCACGCTTGAGGGCCATCGGGTTGGCGCCGGCGGCAACGTTGCGCAGGCCCTCCCTCACCATGGCCTGGGCAAGCACGGTCGCCGTCGTCGTGCCGTCACCGGCGACGTCGTCGGTCTTCTTGGCAACTTCCTTGACGAGCTCGGCGCCGATCTTCTCGTACGGGTCGTCGAGCTCGATCTCCTTGGCGATCGAAACGCCGTCGTTGGTGATGGTGGGGGCGCCCCACTTCTTCTCCAGGACGACGTTGCGGCCCTTCGGGCCGAGCGTGACGCGGACGGCGTCGGCAAGGATGTTCATGCCGCGCTCGAGGCCGCGACGCGCCTCTTCGTCAAACGCAATGGTCTTGGCCATTCGGGTGGTTCCTCCCACACGAAACGTTGGTTGACTGGCCCGCACCCCGCCCGCGACGGACGAGACGACCCTCACAGCTCACGTCGCTGCGAGACACCGCCCCTCGGCATGCGGCCCATTTCTGTCACTCCCCGGGGGAGAGTGCTAACGCCATTATTGGCACTCAAGGGTGGAGAGTGCAAACGATCGGGTGGGAGCGTGGTCGTCCACCACCAAAGACCGATGCCGTATGCCGCTGAGCTGGGTCCCCGTAGCACGGACGTCCCAGCGTGGTCACCACAACTTCGATGCGGGTCAGGAAGCGGGCTCGAGAGCGGCGGCGAGCCGAGCGGCATACGACGCGGACTCCTCGTCGCTCGAGTACTTCGTGCGCGGCCAGAAGAACCCTCGGAGGCCGTCGCCCTTGGTGCGGGGCACCACGTGGACATGCAGGTGCGGTACCGACTGGCTCACGACGTTGTTCACCGCGACGAACGTCCCCTGCGCACCGAGCCCAGCCACCGCCGCGGCGGCCAACCGTCGAGAGGTGTCGGTGAGACCGGCACTGAGGCCCTCGGGCAGGTCGAGCAGGGTGTGGACATGGGTCCGCGGCACGAGCAGGACGTGGCCCTTGAAGACCGGGCGCCGGTCGAGGAACGCGACGAAATCGGGCTCGTCGAGGACGAGGTCAGCCGGGATCGTACCCGCGGCGATCGCACAGAATGTGCAGTCCATGACGCTCAGCGTGCCACGGCCCTGGGGTCAGCTCGGTCAGAGCCGTGGGGTCTTGGTCGGCTTGTTCGGGTTCGAGGGCTTGCTGGGCGGCGGCCCCGTTCGCTTCGTCGGCTCCACCTCTGTGGTGGTCGACGTGGGGCTCGGCGCTCCGGACGTCGTCGTCGATGGCTGTGCGGTGGCCGTTGCACGCGTCGATGGGCCGGTGACCACAGTCGCGCGGCTGGGCACGCTGGTCGTCGTGGACGAGGTCGGAGATGTGGTCTGGCTGCCCTCCGTGCCGCCGGCGCGCCAATCACCGCTGGCCGGCAGGGTCGACCCAGCCGAAGAACTCGTCGGGATCGAGCCGGACGAGAGCTGCTCCTCACGCCAGCTGCTGCCTTCTGGCCACCAGACGACCACTGCCACGATGAGGGCGACGACCGAGGCGGGGAGGGCGACGGCCACGGTGCGGCGACGTCTCGCAGCCCGCGCCTTCGCTCTCATCTCCGCACGACGCATGGCACACCAAGGTAGACGAAACGGACCGGTGGTGCGGAGCCCGAGCAGCCCGATAGCGTGGCTCCGCACCAGTACGGCGGGACGGCGTGAAGGTGGTTGCGATGGCGAGAACGGGATTCCACGAGGTGGCGGACCGGGTCTTCATCGCCCGCTACCCGCAGTGGGACGTCAACGTAGGCCTGGTGCTCGGCCGCGACGGCGCCGTCGTCGTGGACACGCGAGCCAGCAGCCTGCAGGGCTTCGAGGTCCTCGACGACATCCGGCGGCTGGGCCGAGACGTCACCGTGAGCCACGTCGTCAACACGCACATCCATTTCGACCACGTCTTCGGCAACACCGCGTTCACCACCGCCACCGTTCACGCCCACGCCAACGTGGGTCGCGGGCTCGATGCGGACGTCGAACGGATCAAGGCACTGTTCCGCGCGGACCCGGACGACGGGCCCGAGCTGGGGTACACCTCCCGCGAGGTCGTCGAGGTCCTCGCAACTGAGGTTCGCGGCCCCGACTGCACCTTCGAGCACAGCGCGACGATCGACCTCGGAGACCGCGCCGTGTCGCTGACCTGGGCGGGCCGCGGTCACACCGACGGTGACATCGGCGTCCACGTCGCCGACGCCGACGCGATGTTCCTCGGTGACCTCATCGAGGAGTCCGCCAACCCGTCCTTCGGCGGGGACTGCTGGCCGCTCGAGTGGTCGGACACCCTGATATCGCACCTCAACTGGCTCGGTCCAGAGAGTGTCGTCGTGCCTGGCCATGGCCGGCCGGTCGACGCCGCCTTCGTGGAGCGTCAGCGTGAGGAGATCGAGCTTGTCGCTGCCGTCATCCGGGAGCGTCATGCCCAGGAATGGGCGCTGGAGTCGGCGGTTGCCGAGCCGGATGACCGGCTG
>NZ_DATCWX010000013.1:0-6831 GCF_036566125.1 Intrasporangium sp. | reverse complement strand
GGCGCTGGCTGCCGCCGCAGGCCGCGACCGTGCCGAGATCGCCCGCCAGATGGAACAGTCCGACGAGATCTCTGCGGTCGTGCGAGCGCTCGAGCAGCAGTACGACACGTTCCTCGAGGGCCGTCGTCACCGGAGCCTGCTCGCCACGGACCTGTCCGACCTGCCCACGGCCGACGAGATCGGCGCTGAGTTCGAGGCCTTCCTCAAGGACGTCGCCGACGAGGGCGACGAAGCCGCGGGGTCGGACGGGTCGGACGGCGAGGACAGCCCCAAGGGCTGAGCGGCCCGAGTGAGCACTGCGTGCTCGGCCAGCGGGTCAGTGCGCTGCACCAGCGCGGTCGCTCGCGCTGCTCGCCAGCGCACCAACGAGGCCTGCCGCGAGCCGAGCAGGGAAGTCATCCGGGAAGCCGTGACCGAGACCGGGGACCACGTCGAGCGTGAAGTGGCCGGAAGGTCCCGAGTCGAGTTCCTCGGCCAGCCCCACCACATCCTCGGCGAGCTCGTCGTCTGCTCCGACGATGATGAGTGCCGGGCTGAGCTGGTCGCGCGACGCCCGAGGGGGGAGCGTGCCGGCCGATGCAGCCGGGGCTACTGCGATGACTCCTGACACCGGAAAGGGGTCGGCTGAGAGGGCCCATTGGAGCGCGACCCGGCCACCCGCGGAGAAGCCTGCTGCGACGGCGGGCAGCGACCGGAGCTGGTCCGGCAACAGCCGGCGGGCCTCCGCGATCTCAGCAGCTGCGCGCTGCGGGTCCGGCCACGACCGGTAGCGAGGCGACGTCAGTTGCGACGAGCGGATCGCCAGCACCGCGAAGCCGTTGCTCGTCGCCGAGCCCCAGGCAGCCATCGCGTCGTCGGCGTCCTCCTCGGCTCCATGGAGCGCGAGGACCAGGCCCCGGGGGGCGGCGGCGGGCAGCCCCAACCGGTCACCACTGCGGTCCTGGTCCGCGTTGGCCCGCTCCCACTGTCCGCGGGAGGACTCCACGAGGCCGGTGAAGCGCCCGATCTCCCGCAGGCCCGCCAGGTCGTCGTCGTCCACGAGGATCCGGGGATCCCACCAGGAGCCGGCGGCGTGGGCGGTGGCGAGAGTGTCGAGGGCCTCGTTGTGGTTGCCCAGGGAGCCGAGCAGGCATGCCGTGAGGTGGGCCAGCTCGGCGCGCCAGGGCTGCAGCTCGGCGGACGACTCGGTGATCAGGTCGATGGCCTCACTGCGCCGGTGCTCGGCGTAGAGGCGAAAGACGGTGTCACTGAGCGTGCGGTACTGCTCGCGGGGATTGATGGGGATCTCGGACGGGTCGGTCATGTGGTCGGCCATGTGGTCGGTCATGGGACAGGGGTCACTCCTTGGCCTCGCTCCATCGGCGGATGACGCTCGTGTCGGCGACGAAGCGCACCTGGTCCGTCCCCGCCCACGTCCGGGACGCTCGGACCAGAGCCTCGGCCACGGTCCGTCGCGCCTCGTCGGAGTGCGCCAGCGGGACGTGGACGAGGAGCTCGTCGTGCAGGCACAGCACGATCTGGCCGCCGAGTGGGCGGACGCCGTGACGCACCGTCGCCGCCCACGCCTTGAAGAGCTCGGCTGCCGACCCCTGGATGATCGCGTTGCGCGCGTAACGTCCCCGGGCTGCGTCGGCAGCACCATCCGACCGTGTGCCGCTGGGCTCGTCCCCTGCGGCATCCGGTCCGCCCGTGGCGGGATCGCCAGGACGAGGCGCCGCTGTGAAGGGAATCAGGCGACCGCCATACGTGCGCAACGGCCGGCGGGCCACGCCGTCGGCGTAGGCCCGGTCGAGCAGGCTCATCGCCACGGGGTAGGCGCGCTCGAGATCCTCGAGTGCCTCGCCCGCCGCACCGGACCGCTGGCCATACATCGCGGCGAGCACGGCCACCTTGGCGACCGGGCGCTCGACGCCCAGCTTGGCGGCGACCGGTGCGTACAGGTCGTCGCTGCGCGTTGCCTCGGCGAAAGCCCGGTCGCCGCTGACGACCGCGAGGACCCGAGGCTCGACCTGTCCGAGGTCGGCGCGGACGAACACGTGCCCGGGCCTGGCGCAGATGGCCGGTCGGAGCGGGGCAGGGAGGTTGTGCAGGCCGTTCTGTGCCGTCATCCGTCCTGCGGCCCCGTCGCACGCGGTCCAGTTGCCACGGAGTCGGTCGTCCGCTCCGACGTGCTCATCGAGCCAGCGGTAACCGTACGTCGTCGCGATGCGCTCGTCCTTGCGCCACGTCAGGAGGGCGTCGACGAGTGGGTGCGTGTGCCGGTAGGGCTCGAGGAGCCAGGCCCGGGTACTGGGCACGTCGATCCCGACGGACGAGAGCAGGTCGCGGACCTGGGCTGGATTGCGAAGGTCGGTCCGCTCGCGCCCGGGAGCGTGGCGCAGGACCACGCGGTCGCGCAGCGTGCGGATCCGCGCCGCGTCCGCATCGTCTTGGGGTCGTGGTCCAGCCGCGGCCCCGATGAGGTCCTCGGCCGCGTCACGGTCAACGGGCAGGCCGTCGCGCTCGAGCTCCAGGCAGAGGACCGCCGCGGCAGACTCTGACCACACGGTTTGGATGAGCCGCTCGGCGGCGGACCCGGCAGTGCGCCGAACGGACTCGTCCTGGTCGCGTTGGCACTCGAGGGCGAGGTGGGCAAGGGCTGCGACGCGGTCCGCGGTCGATGCCCAGCCCTCCAGGGCGTCGGCCCGCAGGTGCCCCGTGGACGTGAGCAGGTCGTCCGATCCCGACCCGGCCACGTCGAAGAGGTCGGCATCGAAGCCGGCGTGCCGACCGCGCCGGGGAAGCGGGACGTCCCGCGCGGGGAGTCCACGGCAGCCGGCCACGACGTGGCCGGGGGTGGCCGACCAGCCACCATGCAGCAACCGATGCGCCTCGGCGAGGTCCCACGTCCGGGGTACCTCCACGCCTGCGGCGACGACTCCGCGAAGCCCGTTGCCGGCCGACCACACGACCCAGCGCGGGTTGACGGACTCGACCAGCCGGGCGACCTGGGACGCCACCTCGGCGAGCGGCCACGGCTCGTCCAGACCGGGCCCAGCGGCATACGCCTCGTTGGTGCCCACGACGAGCGCGACGAGCGCTGGGCTGGCAGGCTGCCCACTCGGCTGGTCAGTCAATGGAACCGGCCATCCGACTGATGGCCTCACGCAGAATCTCCGGCGACGTGGCGAAGTTGAGCCGGCAGCAGCCGCGACCGCCCTCGCCGAAGCTCGGACCCTCGGAGAGGGCGACCCTTCCACGCTCCCGGAAGCGGGCCGACGGGTCGTCACCCAGGTCGAGCGCCCGGCAGTCGAGCCAGGCCAGGTAAGTCGCCTCCGGCAGCTGCAGGCGCACACCGGGCAGCTGGTCGGCGATCAGCTCGGCGAGCAGCTGGCGGTTGGCGTCGAGCTCCTGGACGAGGCGCTGGACCCAGTCGACGCCTCTGGTCAACGCCGCCGTGTGCGCGATGACACCGAGGTGGCTCGCGCCGAACGTGACGAATGGGTGGAGGCGTCCGATCGCGGCACGGGCCTCGGGTCCAGGGACGATGAGGCCGGCCTTGAGGCCGGCGAGGTTCCACGCCTTGGAGGCGGACGTCACCGTGACGGCCCTCTCGGCGCCGGGGACGGTGAGGTAGGGCGTGAAGGAGCTGGACTGGTACACCAGCGCGGCATGGATCTCGTCGGAGATGACGGTGACGCCGTGGTCGTCCGCGAGACGGGCCAGCATCTCCAGCTCCGCGGAGGTGTGCACCGTGCCGGTGGGATTGTGCGGGTTGCACAGCAGATAGGCCGCTCGGGCACCCCCCGTTGTCGCCCGCTCGAACGCGTCCGCGAGGGACTCGGGGTCGAGGCGGCCGTCCGGCGTGAGTGGCGCATCGAGGGGCTTGCGCCCGATGGAGTCGATGACGGTGAAGAAGGCGTTGTAGACGGGGGAGCTCAGGACGACCGGCGCCGCCTGGTCAGTCACAGCCTCGAGGAGGCGGGCAATGCCGCTGAGGACGTCCGCTACGACGACAGACGTCTGCGCGTCGAAGTGCCAGTTCCACTGGGTGGCAGCGAAACTGGCGAAGGCCTCGGTGTAGTCGCGCGTCCAGGGGTAGCCGGTGTCGCCCCGACGCATCGCCTCCGACACAGCTTCGACCACGGCCGGGCACGGCTCACAGTCCATCTCCGCCACCCAGAGCGGCAGGACGTCGCTCGGGTGGGCGCGCCACTTGAGACTCGTCCGGGAACGCCTCAGGTCGTCCGCCGGGGCCGTGAGGATGCGGTCCGTCATGGTCACGAGCCTAGGAGAGCACACCGACGTCTCGAGGAGACGAACAGGGGGTAAGGGGTACGGAAGCAAGGGTCGCCAGATGGCCTCGTGCGCGTCGCGGATCGCGTAACGTCAGCCCGGTCCGGACAGTCGAGGACAGGGATGTGCGCCCTTGATCGACGAGACGAACTGTGTCAGGGAAGGGAGCCACGTGGGCATCTTCGGATGGGGTAAGGATGAGACGCAGGCAGCGTCGGACCGCACCGCCGGTCAGGTGCAGGAGGTTGCGAAGCACGGGTCTGGCGGCAGCGCGCTCGAGCGGGCGAGGGGCGCCGACGAAGGTGGCCTGAGCGGCGCAGCCACACGGTTCCTGGAGCGGCTGCTCGACGTCGGGATCGATGGGAAGGGACCGTTCGACTCCGCGCACACGGTGGCGGACCAGGCCTTGAAGGACGCCGGTGGTGATCCCGACGAGGCCATCCGGATACTCCACCGCCAGCACCGCCGCCTCGGGCTGGCCGGGGGCTTTGTCACCGGGTTCGGCGGGTTCTTCACCATGGCGGTCGCCCTGCCGGCGAACGTCCTGGAGTTCTACCTCCTCGGCACGCGGATGACCGCCGCCACGGCTCGGCTCCGCGGTTACGACATCGACCAACCGGAGATCCGGTCGGCCGTCCTGCTCACCCTCGCTGGCGCCGACAGCGACGACCTGCTGAAGAAGGCGGGCGTCTTCGCGGCCGGCGGTAGCCTCACCACTGTCGCGCTTGAGCGGCTCCCGGCGCCGGCGCTCATGGTGCTCAACAAGGCGATCGCGTTCCGTCTGCTCGGACGCCTCGGCTCGGGCATCATCGCGAAGCTGGGTCGCGCGGTGCCGATCGTCGGCGGGCTCATCGGCGGCGGCGTCGACGCGTACATGTTGACCCGGATCGCCAGTCAGGCTCGCCGGGAGTTCCCAGCGGTGGCGACGTATGGCCGGTAAGCGGCTCAAGCTCATCGCCACCGTCGCCTCGGTGGTCCGCGCGTCCACGCGGCCCGGCGCACCGAGCCTCTCGAGCCGGGTGCAGGCGGTGCCGAGACTCGTGCGGGCAACGCTCAGCGGCCGCTACGTCGGCACGACGCGGGGGCGCCTCGGGTTGCTCGCCGGCGCGGTGGCCTACATCGTCTCGCCGGTGGACCTGGTGCCCGAGGCAGTTCTCCCCGTGCTCGGCACGGTCGACGACGCATTCGTCATCTCGTGGGCGATCAAGACGCTGGTGGAGGAGACGGACCGGTTCCTCGCATGGGAGGCCGGCGAGGGTCGGGGCGGCTCGGCTCGCGGCTCCTCTCGACCGATTCGTGGAGGTGTCGTGGTCGAGGCTGATGGGGCTGACGGGACTGGTCAGGGAACCCGGGATGGGGGCGGCACGGCCAGCGCGGATCACCGGCAGGCCCGCGCGACCGGAGCCGGGCCGCGCCCCGGCGTCGAAGCCAGGCAGGCTGCGACGAACTACGTTCTCGAGACGGTCCGCAAGCGACTGGAGCGGTGACGCGGCGGCATGCAGGCGTGCTGGCGGGACGTGTCCACATCCCCCGGCGCGCGTCGAGCGCCGTCCACAGGAAGGGGGTAGCCGCTGTCGCGGCGAGCTCTGGACGGCCAATGTCGCTGCATGCAGAAGATCTCAGTCTCCGGACCGGCCGAGCTGGTCACCATCGTCCCGTTCCACCTCGGGTTCCAGCCTGAGCGAAGTGTCGTCGCCATCTGCCTCCGGGACAGGGCCTTTGGTCTGGTGGCCCGGATCGACGTGGTCGGCAGCCCGCACGCGGCGGAGGCAGCTGCGCAGCTGACCGAGACGATCCGGCGGGACGGCCCGACCGCGGTGGCGCTGGTCTCGTACGAGAGCCGGCCCGGAGAGGCCCGGCCCCTCGCCGCCGCACTCGGAGCGGCGCTGGGGCTGGCCGGCATCCCGGTCACCGAAGACATCGTGATCCGCGATGGGCGCTGGTACTGCCTCAAGGTCGACGACTGCCCGGACGAAGGCGAGGACCTGCCAGCGCCCGCCGATGTGCCCGCTGTCGCCGGCTACGTGGCCCTCGGTCGAGCCGTCCTTGCCGACCGCGAGGCCATGGAGTCCCTCGTCCGACCGGTGCCTGAGACCGGCGATTCTGGGTCGGGCGTGGGGGAGGCCATCGAGCAGTGGCGAGTCAGCTACCACGCGGCACTGCGAACGCGCTCACTGCGATGGGTCGAGCACGAGGGGACGAGACCGTATTCCCAGGATGCGCAGCCCGACCGTCCGACTCGGTGGGACGTCCTCGCGGATGAATGCTTCGCCGCGTGGGGCCGGCTGTTGGACGGCGCCGAGCCGACCGACCTTGACCCGCTGTTGCCAGCCCTTGTCGGGCCGCTCGACGACAAGGACCTCCGGGACGCACTCATCGCCTGGGTGTGCCCGGGGTGGCTGCCCCCCGATGCCTTCGATGACCGGCTGCGCCGGCGGCTGGAGGCACTCGGCTCGCCCGTGGGCCAGCCGGGGCACATGGGGCAGACGGGGCAGGGCGTGGAGACCGCGGCCGACGTTGAAGGTGCTGCAGGCGTCGACGACTTCCCGTGCGAGG
>NZ_DATCWX010000011.1:0-9382 GCF_036566125.1 Intrasporangium sp. | reverse complement strand
GCGCTGGAAGCAGCAGCTCGACGGCTCACGCAGCCGTGACGTGGCCGGCATCGACGAGCTGCACGCCTGGCTGGCGACCAACGTGCCGCCGGAGTCGCCCCCGGCGATCGTGCACGGCGACTTCCGGCTCGACAACCTGCTCATCGACACGACCGGTGGCGCCGACCGCGTTGCCGCGGTGCTCGACTGGGAGATGGCCACGCTCGGGGACCCGCTGACCGATGTCGGGCTGCTGCAGGTGTACCAGGCGCTGGCCGGGATGGGCAGCGGCGATGCGGTGTCGGACGTCGCCTTGGCGCCGGGGTGGCTCGGACCCGACGAGATCCTGGACCGGTATGCCGCGGGGTCGGGTCGCGACCTGGGCCGGCTCTCGTTCCACCTCGGGCTGGCCTACTTCAAGCTCGCGGTGATCCTCGAGGGCATCCACTACCGCTACACACAGGGCCAGACGGTGGGGGAGGGGTTCGCGACGGTCGGCGAGGCGGTCCAGCCCCTCGTCGCCGCGGGCCTCGCCGCAGTCAAGGACCAGTGAAGGGACTCTGATGGATTTCGCACTGTCGCCCAAGGCGGAGGAGCTGTCCGCTCGGATGTGGGACTTCATGCGCGAGGAGGTGTTCCCCGCCGAGGCCGAGTACTACCGCCACCTCGCCGAGCATGGTCAGTACGGGCTGCCGCCCGTCGTGGAGCGGCTCAAGGAGTCGGCGCGCCGGCGGGGTCTGTGGAACCTGTTCCTGCCGGCCGAGTCGGGCCTGAGCAACGTTGACTACGCCGCGCTCGCGGAGATCTCCGGGTGGTCGCCGGTCATCGCGCCGGAGGCGATCAACTGCCAGGCCCCGGACACCGGGAACATGGAGGTGCTGCACATGTTCGGCACCGACGAGCAGAAGCAGCGCTGGCTCGAGCCGCTGCTGGCCGGGGAGATCCGCTCGGCGTTCTCGATGACCGAGCCGGACGTCGCCTCCTCGGATGCCACGAACATCCAGACGGTGATCAGCCGTGAGGGCGACGAGTACGTCATCAACGGGCGCAAGTGGTGGAGCAGCGGCGCGATGGATGAGCGCTGCCAGGTCTTCATCGTCATGGGCAAGACCGAGCCGGGTGCCGACACCCACCGCCAGCAGTCGATGATCCTCGTGCCGCGGGACACCCCGGGTCTGACGATCGAGCGGGATCTGTCGATCTTCGGCTACCACGACCAGCACGGGCACGCGGAGGTCGTCTTCCGCGACGTGCGGGTGCCGGTCGCGAATCTCATTGCGGGAGAGGGAGACGGGTTCATGATCGCGCAGGCTCGCCTCGGCCCGGGCCGGATCCACCACGCGATGCGCGCCATCGGGATGGCCGAGCGGGCCCTGTCGCTCATGGTCGACCGGGCCAAGTCGCGGGTCGCGTTCGGCGAGCACCTGTCGGGCATGGGCGTCGTCCAGGAGCTCATCGCCCAGTCCCGGATCGAGATCGACATGGCCCGGCTCTACGTCTACAAGACGGCCTGGCTCATCGACCAGCACGGTGCCAAGGGCGCCCGGACCGAGATCTCCGGGATCAAGGTCGCCGCCCCGGCCATGGCCACGCGCGTCGTGGACCGGGCCATCGAGGTCTTCGGCGCGGCCGGCGTCTCGCAGGACACGCCCCTCGCGTACTTCTACGCGTGGGCGCGGGTGCTGCGCATCGTCGACGGCCCCGACGCCGTGCACCGGCGGACCATCGCGCGCCACGAGCTCAAGCGAAACGGGCCGCACGTGGGCTGAGAGCCCGGTCGGGCGCGGGCACCCCGTCGCGGGGTGCTTCTCCCTCGTCGCGGGACACCTGTCGGACCAGAACGCAACTGCGGCACTGCTCACCCTGGCTGAGCAGTGCCGCATTGCAGTGGGTGCAGAGCCGGCGGGGCGGCCTCAGTGGGCGTGGCCTGAGCCGCCAGTCTCCTTGGCGGTCACCTCCTCCATCTCCTCGAACATCTCCTGTGCCTGCTCGGCCGTCAGGGTCCGGTCGAGCAGGGGCAGGTAGACCTCCTCCTCCTTGGCGAAGTGGAGGCCGACGATCCCGTTGAGCGAGTAGAGGACCCGGCGCATCTCGTGCTGGTCAGGCGCCGCGAGGTCGCCCTTCTCGAGCTTGCCGCCCAGTTTGCCGAGCTCATCGGTCAGCGTCCCGACCTCCTGATGGTCGCGCCGCATCGTGTCGGTTGCGTGGGTCTTGCCATTGGTGCCGATGAGCTCGTCGACCTTGGCGTAGAGGACCTTGTCCTCGGCGACGGCGTGCGGGATCAGGCTCTCGGTGAGGAAGACGTAGGACGCGTGGACCTTCTCCTGCTGCTCGGCGAGGCTCGACACCCCGATCGCGTCACCAGCCGCGGCAAGACCGTCGATATGCGGGATGAGCTCCTTGTGCTCGTCGCGCAGCGGTTGCGTCACGCGGTCCTTCGCTGCGGCGGCCACGGTGCCGCTCCCTGCCTGGACGGCGGGCTCGGTGCCGCTGCTGACGCCCATCCAGACGGCTGCTCCGACCACGGCCAAGGCGGCGGTGAGCGCGGCGGCGTGCCTCGTGTGTCGTCCCATGTGTTGCTCCTTTTTTTGACACGTGTCCAGAAGTTGGACAAGTGTCAACTTACGTCAGATTGGACACGTGTCAAGTAAGGTGGACCTGTGACGAGTAGACGGAGGCGGGCGACGCGCGAGGCGATCATGGACAGCGCCCTCGACCTGTTCACGGCGCACGGCTACGAGGCGGTGCGAGTCGAGGACGTCGCCCGAGAAGCGGGCGTTTCACGAGCCACGTTCTACAACCACTTCTCCGAGCGCGAAGAGGTCCTCGGGGCGCTCTTCCAGCGACTGCTTGCGACGGAGGTGCCGGACCACACCCGGACCAACGTCCCACCGCTCGAGCAGATCGAGCATGTCGCCATCGAGGCGGCTCGCGGCATGCTCGACCAGCCGCAGCTCGCGCGCTTCATCTACAGCCTTCCCGTCCGGCACGAGGCGCTGCTCAAACCGGAGGACGAGTCGACGCCAGCCGCCTTCCGGACCATTCACCACCTGCTGGAGATCGCTCATACCCGCGGCGAGCTCCGCACCGACGTGCCGGTCGAGCTGATGTGCGTCCACGTCCACAACGCCCTCGAGGCCGCGATGCGGGCCTGGGCCGATGGGCTCACCGATGACCCCGTCGAGCGGGTGCGGGCGCTCGTCCGGCTCTCTCTCTACGGCGTCGTGTCAGAGCTGGATGGGGCGTCAAGCGGTGTCGCTCTGGGGACCTGAGCAGGGGAGCGTCGCGCGGTTATAGCACCTTTGAGTCTGATGGAGCTCCGTCCCTGCCGGATCAGAAAAGGGCCGGAAATCCTGCCTCGTGGCTGTCGAGAACGCCCGGTCGGCTCCGTTCCCAGGGTATGAGCAGCCCAACCGGCCTCAACGACACCGATGAAGGAGCGACCACCATGCAGCCAAACGAGATCGCCGCGATCCTGAACCTCCCGCTCAGCCAGGAGCTCTTGGCCCGCGACCTGCTCCGCATGGCCTACGTGGCCAAGGATGGCACCCCCCGGAACGTCCCGATCGCCTTCACCTGGAACGGGTCCGAGATCGTCGTCTGCACCACGAAGAACGCCCCGAAACTACTCTCGCTGCGGCACAACCCCGCGGTCGCGCTGACGATCGACACCGAGGTGCACCCACCGAAGATCCTGCTCCTCCGCGGTCGAGCGGAGCTTGACGTGGTGGACGGCATCCCGGAGGAGTACCTGCAGATGAACGGCAGCTACGAGATGACGCCCGAGCAGCGCGTCGAGTGGGAGGCCGAGGTGCGTTCCCTCTACGACGGGATGGTCCGAATCGTCATCACCCCAACGTGGGCCAAGCTTATCGACTTCGAGACCACCCTCCCCAGTGCGGTCGAGGAGCTGGTCCGGCAGCGGGACGAGCGTCAGCGCGCCTGAACTGATCAGCGCGGCCGGAGACGGGGAAGCGCACTCCTCGTACTCGACGGCCGCCGCGAAACAAGTTCCGGATGGGAGCAGTGACGGGACCAAACCTGCGCTGGACAGCTGCCCAAGCACGTGCCGCACGACGTCGTCCCGTCACTCGTCCCTCAGGGGGCGGCATCCTGTGTTGAGCTGGAAGGAAACTCGCTTCGGGACGGTCAGTTGAGGACGCGCTCATAGAGGTCGGCGAACCGTTCACGCCGGCTGGCGTAGTAGGCCGCGTGGTCGGGGTCGGGCGATTCGGTGACGGCCATTGGCGTGGGAGCCCGTTCCACGTCGGGCGCGAGGACGTCGAGCGCGAGGAGCACGGTGCCGCGCAGTGTGGCCCGGCGCAGCACGGCGTGGTCGACGGGCATGCCGATGGCGTCGGCGACCAGCGCGAGCAGTCCGGGCACGCGGTTCGTGACGCGGCCCGACGCGACGACCCGCGTGACGGCCGGGTTCGCGTCGACGAGCTGGTCGTGGACCCGCTCGTAGCTGAGGGCCAGGCCCTCGAGGGCCCCGCGCGCCACGTCGGCGCCGTCTGCGGCCGCTCCGATGTCCGCGACAACCCCGCGGGCGTCCGCACGCCAACCGGTGCTGCGCTCGCCGGTGAGGAAGGGCAGCACGGTCGGCGTGGCGGCCTCGGGCGCCCGGCGCGCGACGTCCTCGAGGCTCGTGCCCTCGGGAAGTCGCACGACGTCCTCGAGCCAGGACACGACCCGGCCGACATCGTTGAGTGCCCCGCCGACGAGCGACTGTCCGCGGCTGATGCGATAGCACCAGAGCCCGGACGGGAGGACCGCGGGCGTGCCGGGGACGAGGACCCGCATGGCGCCGCTGGTGGCGGCTGCGAGCCCGATTGTCCCGGGGTCGGTCGCCCCCGAGCCGATGTTGCTGCTCAACCCGTCCGCGAGGGGCGCGAACCAGCGCGCGTCACGGAGCGCCGGCCACCGGTCGGTGCCGGCCCCGTCCACCGAGGAGTCCGGGTCACAGATCGGGGAGAAGCGCTCGGCCCCAACGCCCACCGCATCGAGCAGGGGCGATGCCCATGCGCCCGTGCGCCGGTCGAGCAGCCCGGTCCACGCGGCGGTGGATGTGCCGACCGCAGTCGCGCCGGCGAGCCGCAGCTGGAGGAACTCACCGAGGGATAGCCAACGGTCCACCCGCGCGAAGACCTCGGGCGAGGTCTCGCGCAGCCAGCGCAGCCGAGGCGCGAGGTAGCTCGTGTGCAGGCGCGTGCCGGTGAGGTCGTGGATCTCGTCGATGTCGAGCTCGCGCAGCAGCCCCATCAGCTGCGAGGTGGAGCGGGTGTCGGCGTAGGTGTAGCACGGCGTCAGGGGGGTGCCGTCACGCCCCACGCCGACGAGGGACGAGGCGAACGTGTCGATGGCGACCCCGGCGACTGTCCGGCTGCCCAGGTGCTCGGTGACGGCTGTGATGCAGGCGGCGGCCTCGTCGACGACCTGTAGGGGATCGATCGTGACGGTGCCGTCCGGGGCGGTCGTGAAGGAGTGGGGCGCCTTGTGGCGGTGCCGGTGCACGGGCACACCTCGGGCGTCGTAGATCCCGGCCCGGGTGCCGGTCGAGCCCACATCGATCCCCAGGACCAGCGGATCGAGCGCCTCGTCGAGACCGATCGTGAACGCGTCATTGCTCACGGATCGACTGTACGGGGCCTCCGGATCACGGTCCCGGACTCGGCTCTAGGCTGACCGCCATGCCTGCCCCGTCCACCCGCCGCGCAGATCGCACCTGGCTCATCGCCCTGGCCGCGAGCCTGTGGGGCCTCTCCGCGATCTGGCGCGACCCACTCGCCAAGCAGTACCCCTCCGTCGCCATCGTCTTCTGGGAGCACGTCGTCCTCGTCCTGCTCGTGACGCCGTGGCTCTTCGGAGCGGTTCGTGCCGTGGCCCGGGCGAGCCGCCGCACCCAGCTGAGCGTCCTCGTCATCGGAGCCGGCTCGTCGGCGCTCGCCACGACCCTGTTCACCTCCGCCTTCCGGCTGGGCGACCCCATCACCCCCCAGGTCCTCCAGAAGTTGCAGCCGCTCATCGCCCTCCTCCTTGCGGCCCTCCTCCTCGGGGAGCGCCTTCGGCCGTCCTTCGCGTTGTTCGCCGTGCCGGCGATCGCGGGTGCCTGGCTGCTCAGCTTCCCGGAGCCCTTCGCGATCAGCATCACCAGCCTGTATGCCGCTGGGCTCGCTCTCGGGGCAGCGGCCCTCTGGGCGGCCGGCACCGTTCTCGGACGCGCCGCCTCCGCGGAGCTGACCTTCCGCGAGCTCACGTCCTTGCGCTTCGGAGTCGGTCTCGTGGCGCTGGGTGTGATCTCGCTCGTGACGGACACGTCGGTGCGCGTCGACACGTCGGCCGCAGGGTCGATCGTCATCCTCGCCCTCGTGCCGGGTCTGCTCGCGCTGCTCCTCTACTACCGCGGGCTGCGCAGCACGCCGGCCTCGCGAGCGACGTTGGCGGAGCTGGCGTTTCCGATCACCGCGGCCGTCGTCGGCGTCGCCCTGCTCGGGCGGACGCTCGCGCCCTCACAGTGGGTCGGTTTCGGGGTCGTGCTCGTCGCCGTGGTCGGTCTCGTCCTCCACGAGCAGCGCAGCGACCGCCCGGCCGTCGCCGTCCCAGACCGTGCCGACGAGGCAATCGACGTGCGAGGCTGACGCGTGTTCTTCGAGGACTTCTCGGTCGGCCAGACCTTCACCAGCCAGGGCCGGACCATCACGGAGACGGACGTCGTCGTCTTCGCCGGGTGGAGCTGGGACACCAACCCGCCCCACACCGATGCCGAGTCGATGAGGGTCAGCCGCTTCGGCGGGCGGATCGCACACGGCATGCTCGGCCTCTCCGTCGCGATGGGCCTGGCGTCACGGCTCGGCGTCTTCGAGGACAGCTCGATCGCGCTGCTCGGGGTCGACGGCTGGCGGTTCCACGCGCCCATCCGCATCGGCGACACGGTCCACGTCACGGTCGAGATCACGGGCACCCGCCTCACGAGCGCAGGGGACGCCGGCATCCTGTCGCGACGCTTCACCCTGACCAACCAGGACGGTGTCGTCGTCCAGTCCGGCGACATCGGGCTCATGGTCGCGACCCGGCCACCCGGGAACTGAGCCTCGCCCCGAGAGCGGGCTCAGCGGCATACGGCATGGGTGGTACCCGCCGCGCGACTGTTCCTGCCTACGATGCCCCTGTGCTGGCCCGCGTGCTCAGAGGGCCCGCTCCGGTCATCGCCCTGATCGGCGTCGCGGCCGTTGTGGGTGCGCTCCACGGCGGCTTCACCGACCTGTTCGTGTACCAGCACGGAGGCCGAGTCGTGCTCGACGGGTTGTCACCGGAGTCGCGCGACCCGGTGACCGGGCTGCGCTTCACCTATCCACCCTTCGCGGCCGTGCTCATGGCACCGCTGGCGCCGCTTCCGTCCTGGCTTGCGGCAGGGCTGTGGACTGCTGCATCGGTGGCCGCGCTCGCCGGAGTCGTGGCCCTCGTGCGTCGCGTCCTCGAACGGCCCTCGCCCGGCTGGCTCGTCGCGCTACTCACCCTCGGTGCGGTCGCCCTCGAGCCGATCTGGCAGAACCTCGTGTTCGGTCAGATCAACACCCTCATCATGCTCGCCGTCCTCGTGGACCTGCTCAGGCCGTCGCGGCGCTGGTCCGGCGTGCTGATCGGGATCGCGGCCGGAGTGAAGCTCACCCCGCTCGTGTTCGTCGTCCTCCTCGTCCTCGTGGGACGTCGCACCGCCGCGGGGCGGGCGATCCTCGCCTTCGTCGGCACCGTCGCCATTGGCGTCGCGGTGAACCCGGGGTGGTCGGGCCGTTACTGGAGTCATGGCCTCGTCGACGCCGGCCGCATCGGACCTCCCGCCCTGGCGCACAACCAGTCCGTCTATGGGGCGCTCACCCGCCTGCTCGACGCCAGGCCCTCGATCCTGCTGTGGCTCGCGATCGCCGTGCCGTTGGCCGTCGCCGTCCTCGGTGTCGGCGTCCGTTGGTGGCGGCGGGGCGACCCACTCCTCGGCACCTGCCTTGCGGCCACCTCCATGCTCCTCGCCTCACCCGTCTCGTGGTCGCACCACTGGGTGTGGTGCGCACCGATCGCCTTGGTGCTGTGGGAACGCGGGAGGTTGGCTGCGATCGCATGGACCCTGGTCTTCGTCGCCCGCCCGATCATCTGGCCCGGCTACGGCGAGGGTCGCGAGTACGCGTGGACTCCTCTCGACCACATCGTCGGCAATGCCTACCTCCTGGCCGCGGTTGCCTTCGTGGCGTGGGCGGCAGGCAGCTTCCGGCAGCGCACGGCGGACCGGGTGAGCGGCCCCGGGCGTCAGAAAGTGAAGCTCGAAACCTTCCCGGCGGACTCGCGGAGTGGTTGACTCCGAAGGTCCCGGCAACGTCGTCGAGATGACTGCGGCGCTGACCGGGCCTTCGCAACGAAGGGATTCCGCATGAGTGATTGGCAACGATCGAGGATCCTCGTCTCAGGCGCAGCTGCGCTGCTGGCCATGGGCCTCGCATTCTCGAGCGGGTTCGCGGCGTCCGCCGCCCCCTCTGCCAAGGCTGGCAGTGGGCAGGGCAACAGCGACGTGCGCAACACGGGGCCCGACTTCAACAAGGGCAAGAAGCTGCCCATCAGCGCCAAGGAGAGCGAGACCGTCAAGGGTCAGCCCCCGCTCGGGCCGGCCAAGGTCGGCACCACGAGGACGTGGCTCGCACTCGACGACGTCTCGGGCGCGATCTACCTGAAGAACTACACGCTCCGCGGCGTCGGCGACCACATCGAGGTCTGGGTGGCCAACAACCGGGCCTTCCCGGAGGGCGACTGCCGCAACGACCTGGGTCTGACCAATGTCACCGACGCACAGGTGAACAACTTCATCCATGAGTTCGACACCAACATCTATCCCAAGGAGTCGGCGACCTTCTCGGTACCGCCAGCGCGCGACGGCCACAACGCAATCCTGCCAAAGCTCATCCCGAACCTGCCGTCCTCGGAGTACAAGGGCGAGGGCGACAACATCGTCACACTGGTCGACAACGTGCGAGACGCGAACTTCTACGAGCCGACGACCCCGGACGGGCAGACCTACATCGCCGGATTCTTCTACTCGGTCTTCAACGAGTACTTCGACCGCAACGTCATGACGATCGACGCCTTCGACTGGCTGCACCGTACCGGTGCCAACCCGCCCGACGACTCTGCCGATCCTGCCTACGTGGCGTGCAGCGAAGAGCTCCAGGTCGACCCGTCGCGTCTGCTCGGGCTGCCTCGGCCACACCTCTACGAGGGTGTCTTCGCCCACGAGTACCAGCACCTCCTGGAGTACTACGAAGACCCGGACGAGGCCTCGTGGGTCAACGAGGGACTCTCCGACTGGGCGCAGACGCTCGTCGGCTACGTCGACCCCTCGGTGCCACCGGATGACCCGGAC
>NZ_DATCWX010000001.1:0-8681 GCF_036566125.1 Intrasporangium sp. | reverse complement strand
CGCCCAGCCGCTCGCGGCGACCGGTGTCCAGCTCTGCGAAGACGTCATCGAGGACGAGCACGGGGTCGTCGCCGAGGTCACGGGCCAGCAGCCGGTAGGCCGCGAGCTTGAGGCCGAGGGCGAAGCTCCACGACTCACCGTGGCTGGCATAGCCCTTGGCCGGGAGGTCGCCGAGACTGAGGACGACGTCGTCACGGTGGGGACCGACGAGGCTCACGCCTCGCTCGATCTCCGTCGCGCGAACCGCGGCGAGGCTGTCGAGCATGGCTGTCCGGAGCTCGTCGATCTCCGGCACCTCTCCGGCGGCGATGCGCTCGGCGATGCGCTCTGAGACCTCCTCGTGGAGCGAGCTCCTGTACCGCGCCGTCGCCCGGGCGTTGCTGGCCGACACCGCGTCGTAGCTGGCCCCGACGTCGGGCAGCAGGTCGCGCAGCAGTCGGAGGCGGGCGTAGAGCAGCTGGGCACCGACCGTCGAGAGGTGCTCGCTCCACACGTCGAGGGTGTGGAGGGCCGAGTCACGCGCCTCCTCGAGCGGTGGCTCGCCTGGGCGCGGGCGCCCCGCCCCCCGGCCTCGGCGCAGCACGGGTGCCGCAGACTTCAGCAGCGCATTGCGTTGCCGCAGGATCTTGTCGTAGTCGGACCGGACGCCAGCCCAGCGAGGCTGGCGCTGCACGAGCAGGTCGTCGAGGAAGCGGCGTCGCTCGGACGGGTCGCCCTTGACCAGGGCCAGGTCCTCGGGAGCGAAGAGGACGGTGCGCACGGTGCCGAGCACGTCGCGGGGCCGGGCGACTGGTGCGCGCCCGAGACGCGCCCGGTTCGATCGTCCCGGCGTGATCTCGAGCTCGACCATCGTCTCGCGCCCGTCGCGCACGATCGCACCGCGAATGATGGCCTGACTGGCGCCGAACCGGACCAGCGGCTGGTCGGTCGCCACCCGGTGCGACCCGAGCGTCGCCAGATAGCCGATCGCCTCGACGAGGTTCGTCTTGCCCTGGCCGTTCAACCCGATGAGCGTCGTGACGCCGGGGGACAGTGCGACATCGGCGCTGGGGTAGCTCCGGAAGTCCTTCAGGGTCAGGTGTCTGACGTGCACGCCCGCTCAGTCGGCGTGCTTCGAGCGCTCGGTGCCGAGCGCCGTGTGGGCCTGGTCGGTCGGCTCGGTCGCAGGCGGGGCACCCGCGTCGACGGCATCCTTTGCCGCCTCGACGTTGGCCTGCGATGCCCTCCCGAAAGCCCGCGAGCTCGCCTCGCCCTTGGCCGCGAAGGAGTGTACGTCGTGGGCCACCTTGTCCCGCTTGCCCGGCTCCTGCGGCACTTCACCCTCGCGGAGGGCGTCACCCTCGGCGATCGTCATGACCTGGTGCCCGCCGAACTCGCCACGCAGCGCGGCAACGGCCTGCATCGCGGGCGACGTCTTCTGTCGGGACGCGAAGCGGGCGAAGAGGGACGCCGAGATGACCGGCATCGGGACGCCCAGGGCGATCGCCTCCTCGACGGTCCACCGGCCCTCGCCGGAGTCCTGGGTGTAGTCGGACACGTTGCCGAGGTGGGGGTTCTCCTCGAGGGCGTCCACCATGAGGTCGAGCAGCCAGGAGCGCACGACGGTCCCGCGGCTCCAGGCCTTGAAGGTGCCCGACACGTCTTTGACGATGTCCTTGGTCTCGAGCAGCTCATAGCCCTCCGCGTACGCGTGCATGAGGCCGTACTCGATGCCGTTGTGGACCATCTTCGCGTAGTGCCCTGCCCCCACCTCGCCGGCGTGGACGAAGCTCTCCTCCCGGGGTCCCTCGGGGCGGAGCGCGTCGAAGACGGGCATGGCCCGCTCCACCCACTCCACATCGCCGCCACACATCAGCCCATAGCCGTTCTCCAGCCCCCAGACCCCGCCGGAGACGCCGCAGTCGACGTAGCCGATTCCCTTGTCACCGAGCAGCTTGGCGTTCTCGAAGTCGTCGGTGAACCTCGAGTTGCCACCATCGATGACGAGGTCGTCAGCCTTGAGCAGCTCGGCGAGGCGGGCGACGGTGTCACGTGTCGGGTCCCCTGACGGCACCATGACCCAGATGACGCGGGGGGCGGCCAGGCCCTCGACCATCGCCTCGAGCGTAGGGGCGTCGGTCACATCAGGGTTGCGGTCGTAGCCGATGACCTCGTGGCCGGCAGCGCGGAGCCGCTCGCGCATGTTGCCGCCCATCCTGCCGAGACCGATGAGACCGAGCTGCATGTCGAGTGCCTTCCGTTCCGGGCCAGATCCTGTGAGGGTAGTCGTCGCCACCCGCAGGTGTCGTTGTCGGGTCACCTACCCAAACAGGCTTATGCCGTATGCCGCTGGGCTCGCTCCCGAGGCCAACAGCAGTCAGCGACACCCTGGGTCAGCTGGCGAAGCGCACCGGCATGAGGACATACCGGTACGACGAGTTGGTCTCACTGTCGGCCTCCGGCTGCCCGGTGAGGACGGCTGGCCTGCTCGGTTGGGTGAAGGAGAGTCGGCTCCAGGGCTGGCCCACCGCGTGCAGTCCGTCGAGGAGGTACTGCGGGTTGAATGCGATCTGGATCTCCGGGCCGTGCAGGGTCGCCTCGACGGCTTCGCTCGCCTGGGCATCATCGCCCGTGCCCGCCTCGATGGCGACCTGCCCGTCGGTGAACTTGAGCAGGACCGGGGTGTTGCGCTCGGCCACGAGTGCGACTCGTTTGACGGCCTCCTCGAGCGCGGCCGTCTCGATGATGGCCTCGGTGTCCACCGAGGTGGGGAAGATCGAGGTGACCTTGGGGTACTCGCCATCGAGCAGGCGAGTCGTGGCTTGGCGCTGCCCGGCCTCGAAGCCGATCAGTCCGTCGCCGCCGCCTCCGAAGGCGAGCTGGACGGAGCCGGACGCTCCGAGTGCCTTGGCGGTCTCGGAGAGCTGCCTCGCCGGGATCAGGGCGACGTGGTTGGCCTCCGGGGTCGCCGGCGTCCAGGTCAGCTCCCGCATCGCCAGGCGGTAGCGGTCCGTGGCGAGAAGCACGACCTTGTCGCCGTCGATCTCCATGCGCACGCCGGTGAGGATGGGCAGCGTGTCGCCGCGGTCGGCGGCGATGGCCACCTGAGCCACAGCCTGCGTGAACACGTCCCCGGCAATGGTCCCGCTCGCCTCCGGCGCGGCGGGCAAGGTCGGGTAGTCGCTGACCGGCATCTCGCGCAGGCTGAACCGCGAGGAGCCACACGTCACGTTGACCTTGGTGCTGTCGGTGCTGACGTCGACGGGCTTGGCCGGCAGATTGCGGGAGATGTCGGCGAGGAGGCGCCCGAGGACGAGCACCTGGCCCGGCTCCGCGACGTCAGCCGGCACGGTGATGCGCGCGGACACCTCGTAGTCGAAGGCGGACAGGGTGAGGCTGCCGTCGTCGAACGCCTCCAGCATGACGCCCGCCAGCACCGGCACGGGTGGCCGGGCGGGGAGGCCCCGGGCAACCCAGGTCACTGCCTCGGCCAGGACGTCTCGCTCAACGCGGAACTTCACGACGGACTCACTTCACGACGATGGACATTGAAGCTCTGACAACACGTGCGGTTTCAGACAACAGTGGGGGCTCAGACATTAGCCCGTGGAGGTGATTCTGCACCACAGGGCTGACGGTCGGTGCGCGCTCCGCACATCTGGCCGGGCGGTCGGACCGCTGTACTCGGGGATCCTTCCTTTGACTGGGGTCTCGTCATAGTCGTAGGTGCTGTGGACGATGTGGACAACGGTCGTCAGCGCAGGTCGGGCGGCGTGGCGCCCTGTGTAGCTGCTGTGGGTGAACAGGCGCCTGCTCCGGATCGGCTGTGGACGGGCCAACGGCCGTACACACCCAGAACACAGGAGGGGTGCAGGTTTTCCGCAGGGTTTGCCTTTCCGTCCACAGTTGTCCACAGCAAGGTGTGGACAATGTCGAACGGCTGGCGATTCCTTGCTATTTGTCCACATTGCCCCTGTGGAGAAGTCCGAGCTAATTCCTCCACAGAGTTATCCACAGCGGTGGACAACCGGCCCCGGGGTGCTGGGCCGCGGTGTCACTGGATGGTCTCGTTGTGTACACACCTGTGGACGGAACTGTGGATCGTCAGGCCCGCTCCGTGGATGTGAGGAAGAGATCCCGGGCTCGAGCCAGATGCCACTCGAACAGCGCCTCGGGGTCTGCGATCGGACCGAGCTGGTGAAAGAGCTCGCTCGTCACTGCGCCCAGGAGCAGAGTCCAGGCGGAGAGTCCTCGGCCCAGGGCATTGGCGTCGACCTCGAGCCCGGTGAACAGGTCGTCGGCGAGGAGGTCGCCGACAGCGCGGCTGGAGAGGTCGTCGGCCCGGGGGTCGGGCATGCGTCCAGCGCGCAGGGCATCCTGAAGCAGCTGGATGAGGATGGCCTGGACCGCGGTGCCGGGCCCGATGGTGAGCTCTCCCGGTGCGGCGTAGTCGGGGACCGGCGAGCCGTAGATGAGGGCGAAGTCGTGCGGGTTGGCCAGGGCCCACTCGCGCATGGCGCGCCCGACCGCGTTCCACCGGCCGTCGAGGTCGTCTGCCGGAACGGCCGAGTGGGCTGAGGCTGCAGTCTCGGCCAAGGACGTGTAGGCCCGCACGATGAGGCGCGTCAGCAGGTCGTCGCGGCTCGCGACATACCGGTAGATGCCCGAGGAGACCATGCCGAGCTCCTTGGCGACCGAACGGAGACTGAGGCCGGGTGCGCCGTACTTCGCCAGGTGCTCGCGGGCGACCCGGGTGATCTCTGCCTCGATGGCGGCGCGGCGCTCCTGACGGACTCCCATGCCGCCAGCCTGCCACAGTTCCGGAACAAATGTGAGCACCGCTCTTGATTTGTGAAGCACTCGGATCCATACTGGATTCGAGAGCAGTGCTCACTTATCGAAGGAGTTCCCATGTCGCACCACCTCGTCCTCGGCGCCGGCGGCGTCGGCCGAGCCACCACCGGCGAGCTCGTCACGCTCGGCCACGCCGTCACCCTCGTATCCCGCTCCGGCCACGTCACCGACCGCCCCTGGGAGACCACTCATCCGGACGCCGTGCAGGTCGTCGCCGCCGACGCCAGGGACGAGCGCCGTCTCGCCTCCCTCGCGCGGGGTGCCACGAGCATCGTCAACGCGCTCAACCCGCCGAGCTACACGACCTGGGACACCGACTGGCCACCCGTGGCAGCGGCGGTCCTCTCGGCCGCCGAGACCTCCGGCGCCGGACTCGTCATCATCGGCAACCTCTATGGCTACGGTCGCGTCGAGGGCCCGATGACAGAGGACCAGCCGATGCGGCCGGCCGGGCACAAGGGCCAGCTCCGTGCCCGGATGTGGGCCGACGCCCTTGCCCTGCACGAATCGGGGCGGCTCCGCGCGACCGAGCTGCGCTCGAGCGACTACTTCGGTCCGGGGACGACGCGGATGACGAGCTATCTCAACGACGTCATCATCGACTCCCTGCTCGCCGGGCGTCCTCCGTTCCTCCCGCTGGGTCGCCGGGACGCGCCCCATTCATGGACCTACGTGCCGGATGTGGGCCGGCTCGCCGCACGGGTCGCGGCGGGGGATCCGAGGGACATCGGGGACCTGGCCTGGGGCCGGGCCTGGCACGTGCCGACGTCGGCGCCGCGAACCTTCCAGGAGGCAGCGGACGATGTGGCCCGAATCGCCGGCGTCCGGCGGCGACGGCTCTGGGTGCTGCCCCGGGCGCTCGGGACCGCGGCTGGCGTTGCCGTGCCGTTCATGCGCGAGCTGCGCGAGACCCGGCACCAGTTCGAGCGCCCCTTCATCCTCGACAGCACTGACACCGAGCGAACCTTCGGGCTCGAGCCCACGCCCTGGGAGGACGCGCTCAAGGTCACCATCGCCTCGCGACAGGACTGAGCGGCATACGGCTGCTGTCGCCGGAGCTCAGGTGGACTGCTGACGGATCCGGTTGGTCAGCTCGGTCACCTGGTTGTAGATGGCGCGGCGCTCGCTCATCAGCTCGCGGATCTTGCGATCGGCGTGCATCACCGTCGTGTGGTCGCGCCCACCGAAGTGCTGCCCGATCTTCGGCAGGGACAGGTCGGTCATCTCGCGGCACAGGTACATGGCGATCTGTCGAGCGGTGACGAGCTGGCGGGACCGCGACGAGCCACACAGGTCCTCGATCGTCACCGCGTAGTAGGCGGACGTGACGGCCATGATCGTTGCCGCCGTCACCTGGTTTGGCGTCTCGTTGGGCAGCACGTCCTTCAGGACGATCTCGGCCAGGGGCAGGTCGATCTGCTGGCGGTTGAGGTTGCTGAAGGCCGTGACCCGGATGAGCGCACCCTCGAGCTCGCGGATGTTGGTGCTGAAGTTGCTCGCGATGTACTCGAGCACGTCGTCGGGCACCGACATCCGCTCCTGGATCGCCTTCTTGCGCAGGATTGCGATGCGGGTCTCGAGGTCGGGTGGCTGGACGTCGGTGAGCAGGCCGGACTCGAACCGTGTGCGCATGCGGTCCTCGAAGCCCGACAGCTCCTTGGGTGGCAGGTCGCTCGTGATGATGATCTGCTTGTTCGCGTTGTGGAGCGTATTGAACGTGTGGAAGAACTCCTCCTGGGTCTGGAGCTTGCCCTGGAGGAACTGGATGTCGTCGATGAGCAGGACGTCGACGCTGCGGTAGCGGGACTGGAAGGCACTGGCCTTGTCGTCGCGGATGCTGTTGATGAAGTCGTTGGTGAACTCCTCGGAGTTCACGTAGCGGACCCGCACATTGGGGAACATCGTCCGGGCGTAGTGCCCGATCGCGTGGAGCAGGTGGGTCTTGCCGAGCCCCGACTCGCCGTAGACGAAGAGCGGGTTGTACGCCTTCGCCGGCGCCTCCGCGACGGCAACGGCGGCGGCGTGAGCGAAGCGGTTGCTCGCACCGATGACGAAGGTGTCGAAGGTGTACTTCGGGTTGAGCCGCGTGTCGCTCGCCTGGGCCGCCGGCTCCGGTCGTTGCTGTCGCAGCGGGCCGCTCTCCCCGCCGGGCATGTGAGCGTGTTGGATCCCCTGGTGCACTTGGCCGGGCTGGAGGTGGTCCGGTGAGAGGTACCCGGCCCGTCGGTGATCCGGGCCCAAACCATTGGGACCCATCGGTGGCGCGAACTCCGCCGGGGTCGTCGCCGGGTCGAGATCGGCCGCCAACAGATCGGGAGCGCTGGCATCGAGATCCTTGAGCGGGTCCCCGCTGACGACGAGCGGCGTGACCGGCTCCAGTCGTGGGTCGCGCGTCCCGAAGGCATGCGCGACCCGGCCGACATCGGACAGCGCGGGTTGGCCCGTCGGCTCGTCCGTGATGAGTCCGAGGTCGTCCTGGTCGAGGGATTCGTCAACGCTGACCGCAAGTTGGACCGGGTGACCGAGATGCGTCGAGAGCGCAGCGACGACCTGGCCCTGGAGTCGGATCTCGAGGAAGTCCTTGGTGTAGGCGTTGGGCACCTTCACCAGAGCGGTCTGATCGAGCACGCCGACGAGCCGGCACAAGCGGACGAAGGCACGCTCCTGTGCGGTGACTCCCGCAGTGCCGAGCGACGCGAGGGTCTGATGCCAGACCTGGCCGTAGTCAACGTCTCCGCCCGTCACTGCCTCACCCTGTCCCTGACTGCTCTGTTGCCGCCCTGCTCGGATGTCCGACATGCTCGGGAGCACAGGACGATGTCCAGCCTGTCATCTCACCACTCCAGATGCGGACGTTTTCCACACGATTGTCCACACCCTGTGCATGACGGCGGAGAGCGCACTCGGCGGCAATCGTGCGAACCGCAACCTAACAACACCTGGATGCGGCTGACAACTGTCCCGCCTGCGAAAGGCTCGAGTCCTCGGCGTGTCGACTTGCGGATGAGCCGCGATGGTCAAGGATGGATACTTTGCGGGTGCGGCATCGGGCGTCATCGAGCCGGTTTGACCCCCCTTCCGCCGCTCCCGTATCGTGGATCGAGCGTGTCGGCGACCTCTTTCGCATGCCCGTGGCGCGCGCCTGGATGCGGTGGCGTCGATCCATGGGCTTGCCGATTGCGGTCGCCAGCAGCAGCAATCTGCAGTTGAACCACTCGATTGGACTTGGGATCAGGTCGGCGCCTGTCGTCCGTCCCGCAAGCAACGGAGAACCTCGTGAGCAAGCGCACCTTCCAGCCGAACAACCGTCGCCGCGCCAAGACACACGGCTTCCGCCTGCGCATGCGCACGCGCGCCGGCCGCGCCATCATCACCGCCCGTCGTCGCAAGGGCCGCTCCGAGCTCTCGGCCTGAGGACCGACGTGCTGCCGGCACGTCACCGCCTGCGCGATCGGGCGGACTTCACGTCGGCAGTGCGGGGACCAGGTGCCAGCAGAGCGGGCGGGCCACTTCTCGTCGTGCATGCCAACCGGACCGATGCGCGGGCGGAACTTCCGCCGCGCGTCGGTTTCGTTGTGTCGAAGGCGGTGGGGAACGCCGTGACCCGAAACCTGACCAAACGGCGACTGCGGGGAATCATGGCGACCCAGCTCAGCGGCATACCACATGGGGTTGACGTTGTGGTTCGCGCCAACCCCGCCGCCGCCCGCGCGACCTACCGCGACCTGGCGGACTCCCTTGCGCTGCAAGTGGATCGCGTATGCCGCTCACTTTCCAAGGCGTCCCCGTGACCACGGGTGGGGGGTCGGGTTCGGCGGGCTCGCTGGGGCGAGGGCTGGCCCTGCCGT
>NZ_DATCWX010000355.1:0-4632 GCF_036566125.1 Intrasporangium sp. | reverse complement strand
AGGAGCCACGGGTGCAGCCAGTCGATCTGCGGGATGGCGTCCGCGATCCACGACAGGATCGTGAAGATCATCAGCGCGATCGTGGCGGCCAGCGGCTGCTCGGTCAGGGTCGAGATGAACAGCCCGACGGCGGCCAGGGCGGCGAGGCCGGCGGCGAGGTAGAGGCCGATGAGCACGACCCGCCCCACCGCGGTCCAGAACGGCAACTGCGTGCCGGAGAGAGTCAGCATGGGTCCGCTGCCGAACATTGCGATGCCGACGAGGGCGCCCGGGATGACGATGACGGCGACAGCCCAGACGGCGCCGATGCAGAGCGAGACGTACTTCGTGACGAGCAGGCGGGTTCGCCCGACCGGCACCGTGAGCAGATAGCGCAGGGTGCCCGTGTTGGCCTCGCCCGCGATCGCGTCGCCCGAGAGCATCGCGATGGCGAGGGGGAGGAAGAGCCCGATTTCGACGCTCAGCGCGGCGAGCGGGACGAAGAGGCCGTTCGAGGTGATCGAGGCGAGCAGGTCGGGACCGCCGCCGCCGCGCCCCGGGGAGCTCAGCTTGACGGCCACCGCCATGAGGATGGGGACCACCGCGAGGACGAGCAGTCCCATCTGGTTGCGTCGCCGGCCCGCGATGAGGCGGATTTCCGAGCCGAGCAGCCGGAGCGTGCGCCACCAGACGACGCCGCCTGATGGCGCCGGTTGGCTCCTGGCCGGGGTCGTCGGCGGGTCCACCCGGACCATGCTGTCAGCCGCTGACATCGAAGCCCTCCCCCGTGAGCGAGACGAACAGGTCCTCGAGGCTTGCGCTCGACACGGTGAACTCCTTGACGCCGACCCCGTTGTTCACGAGGGAGGCGACGATCTTCTCCGGCTCGACGTCTCCGGGATTGGCGCGCACCCCGCCCGGCCCGGGCTGGACGTCGGCGAGCCCGAGCCCCGTGAGCACCTTCGCGGCGAGGTCCGGCTGGTCGGTGCGTACGAGGGCGACCGCGGCCGAGGGGGCCCGGACCTCGTCGATGGAGCCCTGTGCCACCAGTCTGCCCTCGCTCATGACGCCAAGGTGCGTGCACATCTGCTCGACCTCCGACAGCAGGTGGCTCGACACAAAGACCGTCGTCCCGTCTGACGCGAGGTCGGCGACTAGGTGTCGCACCTCTCGAGTCCCTTGCGGGTCAAGGCCATTCGTCGGCTCATCGAGAACGAGAAGGTCGCGCGGCATGAGCAGCCCGGCCGCGATCGCGAGGCGCTGACGCATCCCGAGCGAGTAGGCGCGATAGCGCTTGTTGGCGGCGGCGAGCAAGCCGACCCGGTCAAGGGCGGCCTCGATGCGGTTGCCGGACGTGCCCGGGTCGGCGGTGAGGTCGGCCGCGTCGAGACGCTCGAGGTTGCGTCGGCCCGACAGATAAGGGTGGAAGGCCGGTCCCTCAACGAGCGACCCGACCCTCGGTAACACCTGGAGTGCACCACCCGGCATTGGCTGACCCAGCACGCTGCTCGTGCCGGCCGACGGGCGAACGAGGCTCAGCAGCATACGAATCGTCGTCGTTTTGCCCGATCCGTTCGGGCCGAGGAAGCCGTAGACGCTGCCGGTCGGGACGGCGAGGTCGATGCCGTCGACCGCGGCCCTGCCGTGGAAGAACTTGGTCAGTCCCCGGGTCTCGAGGGCGAGACCCGGGGACCCGGTGACCGCGCGTTCGGTCACTTCGCCGCCAGCGCGGCATACAGCTGCGTTGGCCCCACGGCACCCACCGCGATCCGTCCGTTGTCCGTGATCACCGCGGAGACGAGCGTGCCTTCGAAGAGGTGCCCGCGACCCCACGACCCGGAGACCGAGGGCAGTGAGCCGAGCACGGAGCCGAGCTGGCCGAGCGAGCCCTGCTGCGACGTACCGGACCGGCCACTCTGGCTCTGGCCGGACAAGGCGTCCGGCGGCAGTGTTGCGACCATGACCGTGCTCCATCCGGAGCCGGAGACCTTCGGCGGGCTGGAGGTCTCGCTGGGAGCCGGGTTGCTCCCTGACGCCTTCGGGGGTCCGACGGGGGCGGTCGGCGCGCTCTTGTTGGTCACCTTCGTGCCGGGTGGCGGGGTGAACGCGAACTGCCGGGAATCGGGCTTGGCGAAGTCGATCGAGGTGAAGCCGACCTCGAAGGCCGGGTTGGCGAGCTTGGTCGAGTAGACCTGCACCCGTAGCGGCACGTGGCGCTCGCCGTCGATGGCGATGCGGATTGAGGCGACGCGGGTCGCCTTGTCCTTCGGCGTGAGGACGAGCTCGTAGGCGGAACGGCCGGCGACGGTGGCAGTGCCGCTCGTCGTGACCGTGGTGTCCTTGCCCATGAGGGCCAGCGCTTGGCTCGCGGCTTCGTCGGGCGTCCGCGGCGCGGTCGTCGGCAGCCCCGAGGGTGCGCCGCTGGGAAGCGAGGAACTGCTGCCCCTGGCCTGCGGCGACAGGTGGACCGCGGGGAGCTTGTAGTGGACGGCCGACTTGTCGGTGCTCGACCACAGCCAGAGGTCCTGCCCGTTGCGGATCACGTCGGACTCGCCGGAACTGCCGACGAGCGCCAGCCGCTGGCGAGTCGACCCGTCGAGCCAGACCCGCCACGTGTGCGAGCCGGACAGCAACGAGGTGAGTGAGCTGCTGCCACCGCTGCCGGACATCGGCCCGGGGCCACCGCCATCGAGGCCGGGGAGCGAGGGCAGGCCGAGGTCAGCCGTCTGGACGACCGTCCCCGACAGGCTCGTCACATCCGCTGACTGGACGTCGGCGAGCAGTTGCGCGGCGGTGCGGTGCGGCAGCCCGGCGTCGGCGTTGGCCTGCTGGCTCGCCACCGCGGCCGTCGCGCCGATGACGCCGAAGGCGGCGACCGGGACGACCCAGCGAGTCCATGGACGGTCGGTGAAGATGCTCATGGGACCATCCTCCGACAGCGGTGCTGAGAGCGTCCTGAGAAGCACTCTCGGTGACGCGCGAGGGGCCTGCGACACGTGGCAGGGTGAGGGCGTGCGGGTGCTACTGGTCGAGGACGAGGTGCGGATGGCCGCCGCGCTCGTCCGGGGACTCGGCTCCGAGGGATTCGTCGTCGACCATCTCGCGGACGGGCCGAGCGGTCTGGAGGCGGCCCGGTTCGGAGGCTACGACGTCATCGTGCTCGACATCATGCTGCCGGGCATGTCGGGCTACACCATCGTGCGCACCCTGCGCGAGGAGGAGAACTGGGTGCCCGTCCTGTTTCTCACCGCCAAGGACGGCGAGTACGACGAGGCCGACGGGCTCGACTACGGCGCCGACGACTACCTCACGAAGCCGTTCTCCTTCGTCGTTCTCGTGGCCAGGCTGCGCGCCCTGCTGCGACGCGACCCGGCGCCACGGCCTGCAGTCCTCGAGGCGGCCGGGGTGCGCCTCGACCCGGCCACCCACCGCGTCGACGTGGACGGGGCCGACGTCGACCTGTCGCCCCGCGAGTTCCTCCTGCTCGAGCACCTGCTGCGCGCGCATCCCGCGGCCTGCAACAAGGAGGAGCTGCTCGACCGGATCTGGGGTGAGACCGGCGACACGAACGTCGTCGAGGTCTATGTCGGCTACCTCCGCCGCAAGGTCGGGCGCACCCGGATCGAGACGGTCCGCGGCCACGGCTACCGACTCGCGCAGTGAGCGGGGCGCTCGTGAGGCCGTGTGGAGACGTGAGGCCCGGGCGATGGTGAGCCGGTTGCCTCCACGTCCGTGGTTCGGGTGGTTCGCCCGGTCCACGATCCGCGCGCGGCTCATGACCGTCGGGCTGCTGGGCGTGGCAGGCGCGCTCGCGATCGGGGGAGCACTCCTGTATGGCGTGCTCACCGCCTCGCTCACTCGCTCCGTCGAGGCGGCGGCGCGGGCCAGTGCGGAGCAGGTCGCGCTCCTCGTCGACGCCGGGCGGCTGCCCGACCCCGTCCCGGTGTCGGGTGTCCAGGTCATTCAGGTGCTCGACCAGCAGGGTCGCGTCGTTAACGGATCCATCGCTGCCGACCGACTCACCGCTCTCGTGACCCCCGATGAGCTGCAGCGAGCCCTGTCGGGTGCGTCAGTCGTCGTACCCGGCAACCGGTCGGGTCTCTCGGGCGGTCTGCAGGTCGTGGCGGTGCGGGCCGGTCCGCAGAGCGCCCCGCTTGATGTCGTCGCCGCGGCCCCGACGACCGACATCGAGCGGAGCGCCGCAACGGTGCGCACGCTGCTGCTCCTCTCGCTGCCGATCCTCCTCGTCGTCATCGGGCTCATCGCCTGGCAGGTCGTCGGTGCGGCGCTCGCACCGGTGGAGGCCCTACGCCGCGGTGCGGCCCGGATCGACGAGAGCTCGTCCGAGACCGAGCGGCTCCCGGTCCCGCCGACCCACGACGAGGTGAGTGCACTCGCGACGACCCTGAACGCAATGCTCGACCGGGTCACCGCGGCGCGTCGTCAACAACGGGCGTTCACCGCCGATGCGGCCCACGAGCTGCGCAACCCACTCGCGAGCATGCGGGCGCAGCTCGAGGTGGCCCAGCACCTCGGCGAGGCGGGCGACCTGCCTCAGGACCTCCTGGTCGACGTCGACCGGCTCTCGACGCTCGTCGACGACCTCCTGCTCCTCGCGCGGGCGGACGAGAGCGCGGCCGCGCAGGCTGCCTC
>NZ_DATCWX010000012.1:0-7608 GCF_036566125.1 Intrasporangium sp. | reverse complement strand
CTTCCCCGCCGCGACGCGGCTCGCCGTCGACTCGGTCCCCATCGAGTCGGGGCATGCCCAGGTGGACCTCAGCTCGATCGCGCTCTCGGCGGGCCTCGAGGAGCGGCGTGCGATGTGGGCACAGCTGTCCGCGACCCTGTCGAGGGCGAACGTCTCCTCCATCTCCATCTCGGTCGAAGGTACCGGGCTGGAGCTCGCCGGCGTGGGAACGAGCCTCTCCGCGCCGCAGGAGGTCGGCTATGGCTTCACGCCTGCGCCCGTCTTCGACTCGGCCCTCATCCGCAGCGGGAAGACCTTCAAGCGAATCGATCCCACCTTCATCCCCGACGATGCGAATGCGCAGGGTCGGCGAGGGGCGCAGTCCCTCAAGCCGGACGACCCGAACCAGCCGGCCGGTGAGTGGACCGAGCTGACCCTGTCGCGCGACGGGAACCAGGTTGCCGCGGTCGGCGGGGACTTCAAGGAGCTGTCCATCTGGCCGGCGCACGAGAAGGCGATGCGGATCCCCGGCAGCTGGAGCAACCTCATCCGGCCGGCCTATGATCGGAACCAGTACCTCTGGATCGCCGGACGCGCAGGGGGGAGCGCACGGATCTGGACGCTCAACACGGCGTCACTCGTACCGCATCCGAAGCCCGTTGTCGTCGACGTTTCCTGGCTCGGTGGGAACGAGATCGTGGCGCTGACGGTGTCGGGCGACGGGAGTCGGGTGCTCATCATCACCCGGGACCCGAAAACCAGAACGAGCCAGCTGCACGTCACCGGTGTGGTGAGGGCACCCAGCGGACAACCGGCGGCGCTCGCCGAGCCGCTCCGCCAGGCGCAGCCGCTGAGCCAGATGAAGGACGTGGTCTGGCTCGGCGCCGAGTCCTTTGCCGTCCTCGGTCGCCTCACGGACCGGGACGACGTGAGTCCGTGGATCGGCCACATCGGTGGCGGGCTCGACGGGCTACGCGTCCGCATTGGCCTGAGCGACCCCACGAAAGAGCGTCTCGAGCCCGTTCCGGGGGGTGCCCGGACGATCACGACGGCCGGTGGCCAGCGGGGTCTCATCTGCTTGACCGATGACAAGAAGGTGATGGCCAAGGCTGGCCTGAGCTGGCGGCAGATCGGGGAGGGCACCGATCTGCTCGTGCCGGGCCGCTGAGCTGGCTGCTGCACGCAGCGCGACTGCCTGTCCACAGGCCCGGCGGCTCGGCGACGCACTCCACAGGTTGCGGCATCAGGCTCGCTCATCGGCACCCCACACGATCTGCTGGCCGGGTGGTCCGTCTCCTCGCCGAGCTGCTCGATCTCGTGCTGCCTCTCGAGTGTGCCGGGTGCAGGCGCCCCGGCCACTCGTGGTGCCGTCGCTGCTCGGCCGCACTCGCCAGGTCCCGTCTGGCCCCGGGCGTCCGCCTGGTCGCGCCTGACCCGGTCCCTCCCGGCTTCCCCGACTGCTTCGCCTGGGGCCAGTACACCGGCCCGCTGCGCGCCGGCATCCGGTCCTGGAAGGACGGTGGCAGGAGGGACCTCGATCGGGGCCTGGCCGTGCTCCTCGCCTCCGCGATGGCGACCGCCCTCCGCGGGCCCGCACCCGGCTCTCCGCGCGGGTACAGCTGGGCGGACGGTCCGGTCCTCGTCGTCACCGTCCCGTCGTCCGCGCGGTCCGTGCGCCTCAGGGGTGACCGTCCGCTCGAGCACGTGACGCACCGCGCGCTCGAGAGCCTGGCCGGCGTTCCGGGGCAGGGGCCACGTCTGCTGGGCCCGCTGGACACTCTCCACCACCGACGAGTGGTCGCTGACCAGGCGGGTCTGGGGGCGGTCGGCAGGATCGCCAACCTGCAGTCGTCCATGGAGGTGGAGCGCCGGACGGCAGCACTCGTCCGGGGTCAGCGGTGCCTCATCGTCGATGATGTCGTCACGACGGGAAGCACCCTCGCGGAAGGTGCGCGAGCCCTGCGAGCTGCTGGCGCGATCGACGTGAGGGCGGCAGTCATCGCAGCGACCCCACGCCGCCCATGACCTGACTCATGGCCCTTCCGGGATGCCTTCCCACAGCCGATCGGTCCAAGTACTGTCATCGAAAGGAGACCCCCGGCCCCGTGGTGCGGCGTCATCTCGACAGCCTGACCGCGCCGGGCCCTATCGATGGAGAGGGTGGTGCCGAGGTGACGCGGGGGCCTGTCCCGGGCCCCGAACCAGGAGCACTGAGCGCCCAGAGCGCGACCAAGGAGGAACCGTGGAGATTGTCGTGACTGGACGCCGCGTCCAGGTCCCTGACCGATTCCGTGAGCTGTTGAACGAGCGCCTGGGCAAAGTTGGTGCACTGGCGCCGAAGGTGCATCGAATCGACGTCGTCGTGACGCACGAGCAAGTTGCCCGAGGCCGTGGGTCCGAGCGAGTCGAGATCACCTGTCGAGCGAAGGGACCCGTCATTCGCGCGGAGGCTGCGCTCGATGACAAGTACGCCGCGCTCGATGCGGCCGTCGACAAGCTGATGGAACGTCTTCGCAGGGTCAACGACAAGCGCCGCGTGAGCCGGGGCCGGCGGGTTCCCGAGTCGGTCGCGCAGGCGACCGCCCGGATCGATGCGGTGAACGGCTCCGCGTCCGCCGGGGCTGCGACCGACGTGGAGGCCGGCTCCGGGACCGGGGCGGAGGAGGAGGGCCGCTTCGGCGCTGTGGGCAGTTCGCCCATCGAGGTCCGCGAGAAGGTTCACACCGCGGCTCCCATGTCCCTCGAGGACGCGGTCAACCAGATGGAGCTCGTGGGCCACGACTTCTTCCTCTTCCATGACCTTGACACCGACCGGCCCAGCGTGGTGTACCGCAGACGCGGCTGGAGCTACGGAGTTCTGCACCTCGAGACGGAGCAGCCCGTCGCTGCCACGGGCTGACCACGGTCCCCGTCCCGCAGGAGCGCCGGCCCTGCCAAGATGAGGGGGTGAATCCCGCTCCCCCAGACGTCATCAGAGTGCTCATCGTCGACGATCACGCGCTGTACCGGCGCGGGCTGCAGACGGTGCTCGAGACGGAAGATGGAATCGACGTGGTGGGGGAGGCGGCCGACGGGAACGAAGCGGTTGACCTTGCCGAGGAGACGCTGCCCGACGTCATCGTCATGGATGTCGGGATGCCGAAGCGTGGCGGCATCGAGGCCTGCCGGGTCATCAAGCAGCGCATCCCGTCGGCTCGCATCATCATGCTCACCAGCTCGGACGACGAGGAGCATCTGTTCGAGGCCGTCCGTGCCGGGGCCAACGGCTACCTGCTCAAGGACGTGCCGCCGGAGGAAGTGGCGGTCGGGATCCGGGGAGTCTTCGACGGGCAGTCGCTCATCTCGCCGATGATGGCCTCGAAGCTGCTCCAGGAGTTCTCGAAGATGAGCCGGCACGAGGCGGCGGCTCCCGCCCCGACCCCGGAGCTCGAGCTGCCACGCCTGACCGAGCGCGAGCTCGGCATCCTCCGGCTCGTCGCGCGCGGCAAGCTCAACCGCGAGATCGCCGGGGATCTGTTCATCTCCGAGAACACCGTCCGCAACCACATCCGGAACATCCTGGACAAGCTGCAGATGCATTCGCGCATGGAGGCGGCGATGTACGCCGTGCGCCAGCGGCTCATCGAGCCGGGGGAGTGAACAGCGGCGTGTCCACCGGCCCGGTCCGTCAGCTGACCCCTGCGCAGGCTCGCCGCATCGCGATCGCAGCGCAAGGCTTTCTCGACCCGCGTCCGGCGCCCTTCGCCGCCTCGATGCGCCACATCCAGCGCGTCATCGACCGGGTCGGCGTCGTGCAGATCGACAGCGTCAATGTCCTGTCGCGCAGCCACTACCTCCCGTTCTTCTCGCGTCTCGGTCCGTACGACCGCACGATCCTCGAGCGGGCTCGCGACCGGGCGCCTCGGCGGCTCGTCGAGTACTGGGCCCACGAGGCGAGCCTCATTCCACCCGAGACCTGGCCGCTGCTCGACCACCGGATGCGCCGCGCCGCGGACGGCGCCTGGGGATCGATGCGTCGGATCCTCGCGGAGCGCCCGGACTTCGTCGACCTGGTCCAGCGCGAGGTCGAGGACCGCGGGCCGATGACCGCTCGCGAGGTCGAGGTCGCGCTCAGCCACGACCAGCCGCGCGGCAAGGGGAACTGGGGGTGGAACTGGAGCGAGGTGAAGCAGGCCCTCGAGTACCTCTTCTGGGCCGGCCGGATCAGCTCCGCCGGGCGCACGGCGCAGTTCGAGAGGAGGTACGCGTCGCTCGAGCTGACGGCACCACGGCAGCTGAGAACTGCCTGGCGTGATCGGCCCGGACCCGAGACTGACCCAGATCGCTTCGTCGAACTGGTCCGCATCGCGGCCCGGGCTCACGGCATCGGTACCGAGCTCTGCCTCGCCGACTACTTTCGGATCAAGCGCGCCGATGCCCGGGTGGCGATCAGTCGGCTGGAGACCGCCGGCGAGCTCATCCCGGTCGACGTGCCGGGCTGGCGCCCCGCGTGGCTGCACGCCGGTGCGCGTATCCCCCGGAGGGTCCACGCCGAGGCGCTGCTCAGCCCGTTCGACTCGCTCGTCTGGCAGCGCGACCGGGTCCATGCCCTCTGGGACTTCCACTACCGCATCGAGATCTACACTCCGGCGCACAAGCGCGTGCACGGGTACTACGTGCTGCCCTTCCTCTACGGTGACGCGCTCGTCGCACGATGCGACCTCAAGGCGGACCGCGCCGCCGGACTCCTGCGCTGCCACGCCGTCACGTGGGAGCCGGACGCGCCCCCGGATGCCCGTCCGGCGCTGGAGCGCAATCTCGAGTCGATGGCCCACTGGCTCGGGCTCGACCACGTCGTGACGACCACGGACCCCTGAGAGCGAGCTCAGCGGCATACGGCCCATGATGGCGGCCGGGGAACTCACTCAAGGCTCCGGTCCGTTGGTCCGGAAGGCCTGCCTGCGACTAGCCTAGGCAGGTCCCGTGACCCACACGGGCGATCGTGCCCGCCCAGCGGCGGGTGGCATCACGTTGAGTCGGGAGTGAGTACGCACCATGGTCTTGGGCATCGACAAGCTGCTCCGCGCGGGTGAGGGCAGGACCCTGAAGCGCCTTCAGGGCATGGCCGAGCAGGTCAATGCCCTCGAGGCTGACTTCGAGAAGCTCACCGACGAGGAACTACGCGAGGAGACGCCCAGCTTCCGCAAGCGCCTCGAGGCCGGTGAGAGTCTCGACGACCTGCTGCCCGAGGCCTTTGCGGCGGTTCGTGAGGCGAGCAAGCGCACTCTCGGCAAGCGGCACTTCGATGTGCAGCTCATGGGCGGCGCTGGGCTGCACCTGGGAAATGTGGCCGAGATGAAGACCGGTGAGGGCAAGACCCTCGTGGCGACGCTCCCGTCCTACCTCAACGCGCTCACCGGCAAGGGCGTGCACATCATCACGGTGAACGACTACCTCGCCGAGTATCAGTCCGAGCTCATGGGCCGCATCCACCGGGCCCTCGGCATGGAGACCGGCTGCATCCTCTCGAGCATGACGCCCGAGCAGCGCCGCGCGGAGTACGCCAAGGACATCACCTACGGCACGAACAACGAGTTCGGGTTCGACTACCTGCGCGACAACATGGCGTGGGAGCCAGCGGAGCTCGTCCAGCGCGGGCACCACTACGCGATCGTGGACGAGGTCGACTCCATCCTCATCGACGAGGCGCGCACGCCGCTGATCATCTCCGGTCCGGCCGACATCGCCACGAAGTGGTACGTCGAGTTCGCCCGGATCGCCTCGCGCCTGAGCCGGGGCGAGGACGGCCGGGGCGACTACGAGGTCGACGAGAAGAAGCGCACCGTCGGGGTCCTGGAGAGCGGCATCGCGCGCGTCGAGGACCTGCTCGGCATCGAGAACCTCTACGACACCGTGAACACCCCGCTCATCGGCTACCTCAACAACTCCATCAAGGCCAAGGAGCTGTTCAAGCGGGACAAGGACTACGTCGTCATGAATGGCGAGATCCTCATCGTCGACGAGCACACGGGCCGCATGCTCCCGGGGCGCCGCTACAACGAGGGCATGCACCAGGCGATCGAGGCGAAGGAGGGTGTCGAGATCAAGAACGAGAACCAGACCCTCGCGACGATCACCCTCCAGAACTACTTCCGCATGTACGACAAGCTGTCTGGCATGACCGGTACCGCCCAGACGGAGGCGGCCGAGCTCAACTCGATCTACAAGCTCGGTGTCATCCCGATCCCCACGAACATGCCGATGATCCGGAAGGACCAGGCCGACCTCGTCTACCGCACGGAGGTCGCGAAGTTCAACGCGGTTGTCGACGACATCGTCGAGCGGCACACGCTCGGGCAGCCCATCCTCGTCGGCACCACGTCGGTCGAGAAGAGCGAGTACCTCTCCCAGCAGCTGAAGAAGCAGGGCATCAAGCACGAGGTCCTCAACGCCAAGCAGCACGAGCGCGAGGCCGCGATCGTCGCCGAGGCCGGCCGGAAGGGCGCGGTGACGGTCGCCACGAACATGGCCGGACGAGGCACCGACATCATGCTCGGGGGCAACCCGGAGTTCCGCGCGGTCGCCGAGCTCAAGCGCCGCGGGCTCGACCCGGTGGAGACCCCGGAGGAGTACGAGGCGGCGTGGGACGAGGCGCTGGCAGGCGCAGAGGCGGCGGTTGCCGCCGAGCACGATGAGGTCACCGGAATCGGCGGGCTCTACGTGCTGGGTACCGAGCGGCACGAGTCACGCCGCATCGACAACCAGCTGCGTGGTCGGTCCGGTCGCCAGGGCGACCCCGGCGAGTCGCGGTTCTATCTCTCGCTGCAGGACGACCTGATGCGGCTGTTCAACGCGGCCCTGGTCGACCGGTTCATGGTGTCAGCCGGCATGGAGGACGACCAGCCGATCGAGTCGAAGATGGTGACGAACTCGATCCAGAAGGCGCAGGGCGCCGTCGAGGCCCAGAACTACGAGATCCGCAAGAACGTCCTCAAGTACGACGACGTGATGAACCGGCAGCGCCAGGTCATCTACGAGGAGCGACGCGCCGTCCTCGAGGGGCGGGACCTGCACGAGCAGCTCCGGATGTTCGTCAACGATGTCGTCGGCGGCTATGTCGACGCCGCGACCGCTGAGGGATTCGCTGCGGACTGGGACCTCGAGCGCCTGTGGGAGGCGCTGCGTCAGGTGTACCCCGTCGGCATCACGATCGAGGAGCTCGAGGACCTCGCGGGCGGTCGGAACGGCGTCAACGCAGAGCTGCTCCGCGAACAGCTGATGTCCGATGCGCATCACGCCTACGACCAGCGCGAGGAGGCACTCGGATCCGCGACCATGCGAGAGGTCGAGCGCCGTGTCGTGCTCTCCGTCCTCGACCGCAAGTGGCGCGAGCACCTCTACGAGATGGACTACCTCCAAGAGGGGATCGGGCTGCGGGCCATGGCCCAGCGCGACCCGCTGATCGAGTACCAGCGTGAGGGTTTCCAGCTCTTCGAGGCCATGATGGACGCCATCAAGGAGGAGTCGGTCTCGCACATCTTCTCCGTGCAGGTCGAGGTGACGCCGCCGGCGCAGCAGGTTGGTGCCACTCCGATGGCGGTCGGTGACCTCGTCGGCGGGGTGGCCCAGGCTGTCGCTGCGGAGGCCCCC
>NZ_DATCWX010000349.1:0-2471 GCF_036566125.1 Intrasporangium sp. | reverse complement strand
CACCGGCACTGGCCGCTCCGCTCGCTGCGGCGCCCACGCCCGATCCGTTCGCCGCGCCCGCGTCCGCTCCCGAGTCCTGGGTCCCTCGGCGTCCGGACAGGCGTGCGTAGAGATCGCCGCCCGTCCCTCCGTGGGCAGGTCCGTATCTCGGCGCCATTCCCGGCGTCCCGCCCGTAGGGGTGATGTCGGAGGGCTGGGCCGGTAGCCGGATCCCGGTGGCGCCGTCGCTCGTGGGCGGCTCTGATGGCCAGGGGGCGATCTGGAGGGCGAGGTCGCCGGGGGATACGGGTCCGCGGTCCTCGTTGAGGGTCATCCGGCAGATCAGGTCGAGGTCGTTGGGGATCCCGACCGCGATCTCGGACGGCGCGGCGACACCGCCGAGCATCGTCGGCGCGGGCTCGAGCCCGACCGGGCGTGCGCGGCTCGCCCCAGCCGGGCCTGCAGGCCAGCGGCCGGTGAGGCCCGCATAGATGAGCTTGACCAGACCGACGGCATCGATCCGGGAGGCCTGCTCGTCGGAGGCCTGCTCGGCGTCGACGAGCGCCGCATCAGTCGCGAGGCCACGGACCTTCACGTCTCCATCGGGCATGCGCAGGATCGATGAGGGCGTGAGCGTCAGATGGTGCAGTCCCCGATGCCGCGCCTTCTCGAGCGCGCTCGCGGCTTCGCCGACGATCCGACGGGTCTCCTCCGCGGGCAGCCCGCCGGAGTGGAGGATGTGGGACAGGGGCATGGCGCCCGTCAGCGGCTCCTCGACGACGAAGGCGATGTCCACGTCGGTGCCCACGTCGAGGACCCGGACGAGTCGCGGATCCTCGACGCCAGCGGCGCGGCGGGCCGCGTCGAGCGTTGCCGATGCGACGGACGAAGCGACGGGAAAGCAGACGAGGACGACATCGCGGGCCAAGGTGTTGTCGGTGGCTCGCCACCGCTCGTGATGGGGCCCTTCAGAGGTGCGTAGAGTGACGGCATAGCGTCCTCCGAGCACCGTTCCCGGTCCAATCCCGTGCACCTGCGTCACCCCTTCCTCTCCAGAGCCGCGCCGATTGCGAGGGCGCGCGAACCTGTCCGGTGACCACGTCCGCACCTGGGATCCGGAGCGCGGTCCTGCTTCATACTAGGGCGACTCAGTCGTTCTTCCGGCTCTGTGCGGCCTCGTCGCGCTCGGCGATCGTGTCCAGATCGCCGATCTCGTCGATGCGCGAGGTGCCCTTGACCACGGCACGGGCCACCCCGGCGAGGAGCACGAGGCCGGCCAGCACCCCGCCGATCCAGTAGAACGTCGTGTCGAGCGGGTTGGACGCGACGGGGATCGTGGCCGCCGACCCGATCCGTGTCCCGTCCGCGGTGGTGAGGTAGGCGAGAATGTCGGCCCTACCCGCGGCGACCGCGTGGACCGGCACGTTGACGTTGCGCCGAGCGCCGGGTCCTGCCGCAATGCTCACCGGGCCGGGCTGCTCTCGGATCTGGATCCTGGGGTTCATCGGCGAGAGGACGAGGCGCAGGTCCTCGACGGCGTAGCCCAGCCCGTTCTCGACGGTGATCCGCAGCGTTCCGTTCTCGGCGAGGAAGTTGATGCGCCGAGGCACGACCCGGATCGCTGACGTCGCGTTGCGGACGTCGGCGCTGACCGAGTTGTGCAGCCGGGACCAGGCGGCCGGCTGGTAGCGCCATCGGGTGCTCGTCAGCTCGTCGAGGATCTCGCCGTAGGTCCGCTCGAACGCCGCGCCGTCCTGGACCACGGTGGACACGGCATCAAGCGTCTCGCGCTGCTCAGCGAGCTGCCTGAGCCGGAACTCGCTCAGGGTCCGCTTGGGGGCTGCCGATGGTGGCGCCTTCGCCGGCTTCTCCTGCGGGCGCGCGCTCTCCGTCCCGTCGTCTCGGACGAGGGCGTCGAGCGCCACGCTGTCGAGCCAGGGGATGGATTGGGTGGTCGCGCGCAGGAAGGCCGCCAGACCCGCGGGGTCGGGATCGTACGTTCGGGGCGCGACGACGAGGACGGAGCGGGCCCTGCCCGGCAGCTCTCCGAGCAGCACGAGCGTCTCGGCGAGGAAGCGTTGGGTGGCCAGGACCGGCGTCGCGTCGGAACGCTTCGGCAGCAGCGCTGAGAGTCGCACGTCGTAGCCGACGAGGCGGGTGCCCTTGTCAGACACGCGGCGTGCCGTCGGGGTGAAGGGGGAGTCCGCGGTGATGTCCCGTTGGTCAACGATGATCCCGGCGGCCTTCCCGGTCGCCGAGGTCGAGTACAGCGACTGGATGGCCGCGTCCCGGCCGGGCGGCAGCAGTCCGTCCGCGGGCCAGGCGATGTCCCCCCGTACCGCCTGTCCGAGGCGGGTGCCGACCGCGGAGGCCCGTGACACGAGGTCGCGAGCGACCGGGTTGTCCGGGTCGACGTCGCTGGTGGCCGCGACGTCAGCGTCTGCATAGGGGAGCGCGACGAGGCTTCGTCCCCGCAGGCGGGAGACGAGCCG
>NZ_DATCWX010000338.1:0-6111 GCF_036566125.1 Intrasporangium sp. | reverse complement strand
GGCTGCGGCGCGCCCGACGACAGGCCCGGCCACGCGCGTGAGGCCACGGTCGTCGAGGACGAACTCAGCGGCATACACCTCTTTGCGTCTGGCGTCCGTCGCGACGAGAAGGCGGCCGCGGTGGCCACCCAGCCACGACTCGTGCGCGAGGGCGTCGAGGCTGCACAGGCCGTGGACCGGCACGCCGAGGGCGAAGGCGAACGTCCGCCCGGAGACGATCCCGACCCGCAGGCCGGTGAACGGTCCTGGACCGATCCCGACGACGACCTCGGTTACGTCGGAGGGGCCGGCGCCTGCTTGGGCGAGCGCTGCCTGAAGGTTCGGGGCGAGATGCTCCGCGTGGGCCCGCGCATCGAGCGTCGTCTGCTCGGCCACCACCGCGCCGCCATCGTGCAGGGCAACGCTGATGGCGGTCGTGGACGTGTCGATGGCGAGCAGGAGCACGGGCGTCAGGCTATCTGTCCGACGGTCGAGCCCCGAACGGCGAGCTCGTCAGCTCCTGGCGGCAGGCGTCGGTGGCTGCACCGACGGCTGTTCCGGCGCGGGCGTCTCCCGGCCGGTGGCGCCGGCCACGAGGAGGATCGCCGCCAGCAGTGCGAGTGGAATGACGACGACGCCCGTCGACGTGCCAAGGAGGTCTCGTAGGGGCGCGCCTTCTCGACGCGATCCCGGGAGGAGCTCCAGCACGAGGAGCACCACGGGCACGGCAGCGACCGCCATCAGCAGCTCACCGGCACGGGTGGCGTACCGCTGCCCGACGACCGCGATCGGCAGGGCGAGGACAAGCGCGATGACTGGGATGGTCGGAGCCTCGACGTCGACGAAGATCGTGACCACCGCCCAGACCGCGAAGGTCGCGACTCCGGCGACCAGGACCTTGAGGGCCAGCGACGGGGACCGGCTGGCAAGGACGGTCAGGCCGACCACGGGGAGCACGACGGCGGCTGTGACCAGCACCGCTGGCCACAGGTCCATGTCTTCCCACGCGTAGCCGAGCGCGAAGAGCAGCCCGCCGACGACGAACAGCGCTGTGAGGACCAGGGCGGTCCTGCGAAGGATGGTTGTGAGCGACATGGCCACCACCTACCTTTCGACATCTTCACTCTCGTGCCGGCGCCGCAGCGGCGACAGTGCCGAAGGGCCTGCCTTCTCGTGGCGTTCGTCTAACGACCCGTCAAGATCCGGCGAGCTACGCCCCCATGCCGGAGGACACCGGGTAGCCCACAGAGCGGCCGGGTTTGGGGCAGAAGTGCGAACGCCGCCCCTGCTGGTGACTGCCGAAGCTACCCTCGATCAGGTCGACAACAAGGGCGCTCGCCGGCGGCTGGTCGATCGATCTGTTGGCTCAAGCAAGAATGGTGGGCGATACGTTGCGGAGACCCAACATCCCCACTTCACTACGACGCCCATTCGTTCTCGCGACGATGCTCGTCGTCGTACTGGGAGCGGCTCTCGCCTGGCGGACTGGTTTCCTTTTCCCGGACCCCAACGGACAGGCAATGGCGATCCCAGACAACCCGCCGCGGACAAACAGCCCACCGCCGCTGGCCAACCTGCCTGGCCCGACTGTGACCGGGGCACGATACGTGACCGCCGTGAGCGCTGATGGTCGCTTCTTCGTCGATCAGCAGGGTGAGCCGATCCTCGTGCGGGGCGACTCTCCGTGGTCACTCATGGTGGACGTCTCCCCCCAGGACGCCGAGCGATATTTCGCCACGCGCTCGGCTCAGGGTTTCAACGCGGCCCTGGTCTCGCTCATCGGCTCGACCGCCAACGGAGGGCCGTCCGACGACGGCGCAACCTACGACGGGCTGCTTCCCTTCGTTTCCAGCGACGTCCTGGCATGGAACGATGACTACTGGCAACGCGTGCACAGCTACCTGGTCAAAGCCGCGAATCACGGGATCACCGTCTTCCTGTACCCGATCGACGGCTGGACGATTGGCAACTCGTTTGTCCCCGCGAGCATTTCCACCTGTCACGAATACGGAATGAGGGTTGCCAGATACTTCGCTGGGCTGCCCAACATCGTGTGGATGACAGGTGGCGACTACTTCCCAGCAACGGAGGACCTGGCCGCCGGTAGCGAGGTGGACCACTGTCTGGACGCAGCACTGCGGGGGATCCGCGACGCCGGCAACACCCGGCCCTTTTCCATACAGTTGAACTACGAGCGTTCCTGGTCGACCCAGAACCCGTTTTGGGCACCTCGCGTCGACTGGAACTTCGTGTACACCTACCACCCCACCTACGAGGCAGTGCTCAAGGCCTACCGGGCCCAGCCAGCGCGACCGGCGCTGTTCGGCGAAGGCAACTACGAGGGAGAGAACAACCAGCCGGGCCCCCCTACGACGGCCGAGACGCTTCGACGACAGGTGCTCTGGGCACTGACCTCCGGCTCGCCCGGGGACATCTTCGGCACCGACGACTGGGAGTTCCTACCGGGATGGCAGGGCCGGCTCGACTCGGAGTCCATCCGTCAGATCTCCCGCCTCCGCGCCCTGGTCGGCGCACTCCCTTGGTGGCGACTGGTGCCGGATGACAGTGAGCCGATCGTGACCGCTGGTCGAGGCGAGCAGGTGACGGATGACACGTTCCGGGACGTCCTTGACAGCGACTACGTGACGGCATCGAGCACTCCGGATGGGACGACCACCCTGGTGTACGTGCCGACGTCACGGGAGATCACCGTCGACACGAGTCGGTTCGCCAGGCAAGCCAAGGCCTCTTGGATCGACCCGACCACCGGCGATCGGCTGCCAGCCCGGCTCGCAACTCACATGAACACACCGGAACGCAACTCTGGGGGCGACACCGACTGGCTGCTCCTGGTTCAGTCCCCCTGAGGGGTACGGCATACGGGCGAGCGGTTCGCGTCGGCGGAGGTCAGGCGTCGAGGAGCAGCGACTCCACGAGGTTCTCCCAGCGGGCGCCCACGGGGTCGAGACGGGCCGTGCGGACCTCCTCGCCGGTGAGGGTGATCCCCAGCCGGTCGGAGGAGAGCTGTTCGGCGAGGCCCGCTCCCCACTCGATGATCGTGACGCTCGCGTCGAGGTCGGCGTCAAGGTCGAGGTCATCGAGCTCCATCGCGCTGCCCAGACGGTAGGCGTCGACGTGGACGAGCGCGGGCCCACCGACGAGCGACGGGTGCACGCGCGCGATGACGAAGGTGGGCGACGTGATCGGTCCGCGCACGCCCAGGCCCTCGGCGATGCCTTGGGTCAGGGTCGTCTTGCCTGCCCCGAGGTCGCCGGTGAGCACGACGAGGTCGCCGGCGCGAAGCAGCCGCCCCAAGCGGGCACCGAAGGCCTGCGTGTCCTCGCGCGTGGGAAGTGTGGCCTCACGTTCCACTGCGGCTCTCTTCCCGGGCCGTCGCAGCACGCTGCGCCCGGCGCAGCCTTGCCAGGGCACGTGCCCGCTCGGCCCTCACCAGCTCATCGGCCTCACGCTCGATGCGGCGCTGGCGCCGGCTCTTCGCCACGTCAGTGACGATTCGGCGCACGCGCGGCTGGCGGGACACCTCGATGTCCTCCTCCCGGGCCCGCGTGCCCTGCTCCGCCAGCTCGAGCAGGTGGGCGCTGAGCAGATCGGGGTGCTCGAGCATGATGATGTGCCCGGCGTCATTGACGACGATGTGCTCGGCCCCAGGGATGCCCTCGACGATGAGCTCGCTGTGCTCGGGCGGGGTGAGAACGTCCTGCTTGCCGTTGAACACCAGCGTGACGGTGTCCTTGAACTCGGCCAGCGCCGGCCGCTTGTCGAACCCGTCGAAGATGAGCAGGAAGTCCCTGATGACGTCGGGTGGCGTGGTCATGAGCATGTCGGCCGTGTGTCGGACGACCGAGCGGGGCACGGGAGAGGCGAAGGAGTTCTGCTCGACGAGCAGCTCCTCGAGGTCACGTCCGAGGCGGCGGAGGCGGAGCATCAGCTCCGGCCGGTCGCCGAGCGGCCCGAGGACCGAGGGGCCGAGGCGTTCGAGCAGCAGCCGCCCGAACGTCGCGCTCCGGCCGCCGTTGGCCAGGATGAGGCCGCCGGCGCTGGTACCGATGAAGGCCGCGCCCGCGACCCGCTCGCGGACGAAGTCGGGATGCCGCTCGCCAAGGGCAAGCATCGACATACCGCCCATGGAGTGGCCAGCGAGGATGAGGTGGCCGGTGGGGGCCACCTCGTCGATGACCTGCTTGAGGTCGTCGCCGAGCTGGTCCATGACGTACGACGTCGGGTCGCCTCGGCCGGACTGGCCGTGACCTCGGTGGTCCCAGCTGACGACTCGGTAGCCGGCCGCCTTGAGGGCACGCCGTTGGTACACCCAGGACCGCAGGCTCAGGCAGTAGCCGTGGCTCAGCACGATGGTCGGGAGCCGAGCGGGATCATCTCCGCTCGTCAGGCCCTTCGCCGCGGCCGCGGCCGCCTCGGGGGCCGGCAGGTCTATCTCGACGTGGAGGGCAACGCCGTCCTTCGTCAGAACCATGCGGTCCTCGTCTGGGGTGATCTCGAGCTGCTCCGTGGTCTCGAGAGCGTCCAGCGCGGCTCGGTGTCGGCCGGCACGGTCGGCGGCGATTCCCGCGGCGACGCCCGCCGCGACGCCGGCAGCGCCGAGCACGATCCCGAGAATCGGGTTGGGCCGGCGGTCGCTCATGCCTCCACCCCACCCTCTGTCTCGTCCTCTGAACCACCGCGCCATAGCCGGGGCACTCGCGCGCCGATCCGCGACACGATCTCGTAGCTGATGGTGTCCGTGGCGTCGGCCCAGTCCTGCGCGGTCGGCTCGTCGGGGCCCGCTCCGAAGAGGGTCACGACGTCGCCGGCGACAGCCGAGCCCTGCGGACCCAGATCGACGACGAACTGGTCCATGCACACGCGCCCGGCGATGGTCGACCGGTAGTCGCCGATGCGGACCGGCCCGACATTGGTCGCGTTGCGAGGGATGCCGTCGGCGTAACCGAGGGGAACCAGTGCGATCGACGTGTCGACCTCGGGGCGGTAGACGTGGCCGTAGCTGATGCCCTGCCCGGCCGGCACCCGCTTGACGAGGGCGAGTCGGGCCCGGAGGGTCATGACCGGTCGCAGGTCGAAGTCGTCCGCCACCTGTGGGACCGGCGACAAGCCGTAGATGGCGATCCCCGGCCGGACGAGGTCGGCGTGAGCCGATGGGTGGACGAGCGTCGCTGCCGAGTTCGCGAGGTGCCGGACCTCGGGACGGAGGCCGACCTTCTCCGCGAGCGCGACGGCTTCGAAGAAGGTGTCCTGCTGGGTGAGCACCGTCGGGTGCTCGGGGGCGTCGGCGAACGCGAAGTGCGTCCAGATTCCGACGACGGAGATCACCCCCTCTGCCTCGAGGAGCCGGGCGTGGTCGAGCAGGGCGGGCCAGTCGGTTCCGTAGGCTCCGCCGCGGCCCAGTCCGGTGTCGACCTTGAGGTGGACACGGGCGGTGCGGCCCTGCTGGCGCGCGGTGGCGGCGATCGCATAGAGGGTCCACGTCGCGGAGGCGGAGAGGTCGATGTCCCGGCGCACCGCTCCTGCGAAGTCGCTGCCCGGGACGCTCAGCCAGGTGAGCAGCCGGGTCGTGATGCCCGCATCGCGGAGTGCGAACGCCTCGGCGAACTGCGCGACGCCGAGCCAGCCGGCGCCCGCGCGAACCGCGGCACGTGCGACGGGAAGGAGCCCGTGTCCATAGGCGTCGGCCTTGACGACCGCCATCAGGTCCGACTTCGGGGCCCGAGCGCGCAGCGTCCGAACGTTGTGCTCCAGCGCGTCGAGGTCGATCTCGGCCCACACGGTGAGTCCAGCGGTCGGGTCAATGGCGTTCATCGCTGGGCATCCTCGCACGTCCGGCTCCAAAGGGCAGACTCGCCCCACCCCTCACCCACGAGCCTCCCTCCATGATCGAGTGAACAGCTTTGGGGGTGGTGGGGCCGCAGAAGTTGTCCACTCGATCGGGTGCGCGGGGGTGCGTCAGCGGCGGAGGAGGTCGCGGATCGTCGGGCGGAGCGCCTCGGCGACCGCGAGTGCTCGCAGCGGCCCTCCCCCGGACGCGCGGTCGGCCGCAACGCCGTGGACGAGTGCTGCGAGCGACCCAGCGTCGAGCGGGTCCAGGCCGGCTGCGAGCAG
>NZ_DATCWX010000329.1:0-7214 GCF_036566125.1 Intrasporangium sp. | reverse complement strand
CAGCGGGGCCGGCTACCGGCCCCCTGGTGCCACCGTCTGATTCGACGGGCGTCGCCTCCGGCGGCACGCCGACGACACGCGCCACCACGACCTCAGTCGAGGTGGATCCGGTCGTTGCCAGAATCCCGAAAGCTGCGCGACCCAACACCCAAGCCGGCGCCGAAGCCTTCGCCAAGTTCTACTACGAGCAGGTCGCGAAGGCATGGATGAAGCCGGACCCGGCTCTCTTGGATGGGCTGCAGAGGGATGGTTGCAAGACGTGCAGTGCGTTCCGCTCAACAGCTGAGTATCTCCAGAAGCATGGTCAGAGGTATGCATCCAGCCCACTCACGATCAAAGGAACTTCCGTATACGCCTTCATCGAAGGCAAGAAGCACATCGCCGTCACAGTTCTTGCAAACGAGGCCAAGATCGTTGACCAGAAGCGCCATACGGTCGAGACCGTTGCCGCCGAAGGCAGGCAGGTCTTCGTCTTGAGTCTCGCCTTTGACGGTCATTGGGTGGCGATACGCAGCCAGGTCGAGGAAACGTCGTGAAGCGCTGCGTCGTTGCACTAATCGGCGCCGCACTCCTCGTAGCGCTGGCTGCACCCATGGCGCTCGCTGCTGGTCCGCCGTGCGGGATTGTCGACTGCGGGGCGACTAATGACAACGCGTACGTCGAGTTGTTGTCTCGTCAGGAAGTGTTGGCGTTGCCGGCGTATCCGGGCGACAAGGGCGCGCCGCGACCGGAGGGCTCGCCCTACTACGAGTACGTTTCGCTGCCGGATTGTGCAGTGAACCATCCGGAGCGCGACCAGGAGATCATGTGCGGCCAGGCGCTCAAACAGTGCCCACCCGAGCTCGAAGGCAACACGCGACTGCGTATCTGGCGGCAGCTGGTGACGCCGCCTGACGACCGGAGCCCGTGGGAGGCCGCGGGCGTGACCTGCTACTCCGACGTGGCTCCCGGCGCGCGTCCGCGGCTCACCATGGCCGACCTGAAGGCGGCGTTCATGCGCACCCCGTGGGCCAAGCCGACGATCACGACACAGCCAAAGGGAGACGTCACCCTCGTCAACCTGGAGACCTTCTATCGCGTGACGTGGTCGGGCGCCGGGTTCGAGCCGGCCGAGACGGATCGGCGCGTGCTCCGCGGGATCCCGGTCTCGATCCGCCCCAAGCTCGTCGGCTTCACGTACCACTTCGGCGATGGTGGGACGTTGGGCCCGACCGACTCGCTCGGGGGCATCTACCCGGATGGCGATGTGGTGCACACCTATCTCCGGCCGGGGGAGTTCACGACGAGGGTGACGACGACGTTCGGCGCCGATTTCAGTCTCGACGGGGGTGCGACCTGGGACGACATCCCGGCCACCGTCGACGTGCCCGGCCCGTCGACGACCGTCAGGGTCAAGGAGGCCAGGGCGGTCCTCGTCAGGCAATAGGGCCCACTCCCTTGACCTCCACAGGGCCCACTGCCAAACTGACGAAACCATACAAACCCGGGCATTTTGCGCGCGCTTCACGCCCTCCACCCTCTTGTGCAATGACGCCTTGAAGGAGAGACAGCCATGCGCTTGAAAGCCATCGGAGTCGTTCTGGCCGCGGGATTGTCCGTCGCCCTCGCCGGTCCATCCGTCGCCGATCCGACCACGGTCCCCGGCGGTCCGTGGGATGACGGCACGGAGAACGTCCAGGCGATCCACAGCTACGAGCAGCTGTGGAACACCCTGCGTTCAATCGAGAAGAGCTCGGGCGGCGTGGTCGACGTCGCGCCGGCGCCCCTCCAGTCGAACCTCGGCCGCGACATCCCCGTCGCCACCATCGGCTCCGGGCCGGTGGACGTCATGTTCATCGCCAACCAGCACGGTGACGAGTACGTCGTCAGCGAGGGCATGTTGTCCATCGTGCGCACCCTGTCCGGAAACTCTCAGCAGGCCAAGCAGATTCGGGACGCGCTGACCGTCACGATCGTGCCGCGAGTCAACGTCGACGGGTTCGACGGCGACGTCGTCGACACGCGAGGCACGACCACCCCGTGGCGGCAGAACTGGGATCCCACCTGCGTCGCCTTCTGCGAGTTCTACCAAGCCGGTCGTGGCTATGACATCAACCGTTACCACTCCTACAGCGACAGCGCCTATGACCACCCCTACAAGCCCGGCGCCGACGCGGACAACCCCGTGCCGGAGGCGGTCGCCATGCGGCTGCTCTGGGACGAACGCCAGCCCTCCGTGGTGGTCGACTTCCACCATCAGGGTTCGTACGTCGACGATGACGGCCGACTCATCACTGGCTCGATCATGTGGCCCAACGCCACGGAGGAAGCCGAGCGTCTCGGCATCGCAGACGAGTTCGCCGAGACGATCACCATGTCCAAGCGCGCGGTGTCGGTCATGCTGACCTCGCTCGAGCAATACGGCTACGCCAACATCACGCGATACCCGAGCACGTCCACCCCGGGCATCGCGCGCAACGCCTATGGCCTGCTCGGCTCGACGTCGGTCCTCTTCGAGGTCCGCGGCGGCATCGGTGCGAAGTCGAACGGCTACCTCGCCAAGCACGCCGAGGTCTCGGGCATGGCGGTACTCACCTCCGCGGCGGACGGGTCGCTGTGGACGGCGAGCACGGCGCCGGCCGACACCATCCGCGAGCGGGGCGACTTCGTCACCAACCCGCACGAATGACCACCTGACGGGGCCAGGGGAGGACTGCGGCACTGCTCAGTTGAAATTGAGCAGTGTCGCAGTCTGCACGTTCAGAACCGGCCGGGATCGACACCGCTGAGTACGCGGCGGCGGCGTCACCGTCGCGTACCGTCGAACCGACCAACGAGCAGAGGAGTCGGATGAGCCAGCCCCAGGACCGACGCAATCCGGCCATCCACCTCCCCGACCCGCCCGAAGAGCCGGTGCTCCTCACCGTCCGCATCTCGCTCCGTGGCACGGAGCCAGAGGTCTGGCGCCGCTTCACGATCCCGGGAGACCTCGACCTCGGCAAGGTCCACGACGCGTTGCAGCAGGTCATGGGCTGGACCGACTCGCACCTGCACCACTTCTCCCTCGGTGAGCCTTACCGGAGTCCGTACTTCCTCACGGAGTTCGACGTCGAGGACGGCGACCAGGGCACAGTCGAGACGGACGCGCGCCTCGACCAGGTGCTTCACGATCCCGGCGACACCCTCACCTACGAGTACGACTTCGGTGACGGCTGGACCCACACCCTCAAGCTGGAGTCCGTCGACCCGCTGCCTGAGCCCGCCACGTCGGGACCGGGCGAGGTAGCGGGTGCGAGCTCAGCGGCATACCCCCTCGTCTGTCTGGCGGGGAAGGGCGCGTGCCCGCCTGAGGACATCGGCGGGGTCTGGGGCTACGAGGAGGCCGCGGCCTGGCTGCGGGCGGGCGGGGACGACGCCCATGAGTTCGAGAACGGCATGACCGGCCAGGAGATGCGCGACTGGCTGCCCGACGGTTGGCATCCGGATGACTTCGACCTCGACGAGATCAACGCAGCCCTCGCCCGCCTCACTCCGCGCGACACCGAGACGGCGCTCGCGGGCCTGCCCGTCGAGGTGATCCAGGTGATCAGTCAACTGTCCACGAGCGCGCGCTTCGAGATCGACGACTGGCTGGCTGCACCCGGCTGGGACCAGCCGGTCAGCTTCACGGCGGAAGAGGCGACCGCGCTGACGACGCCGTACCGGGTGCTCCTCGACGCGATCGGGGACCAGCTCAAGCTGACGGCGGCCGGGTACCTGCCGCCACGGGTCGTCGAGACGGTCTACCACGATGCGCGGCTGGAGGAGGGGTGGATCGGGAAGGGCAACCGCGAGGACTTGACGTGGCCCGTTCTCGACCTGCGCGAGCGCAGTCAGCGCTGGGGACTCCTCCGCAAGGCACGGGGTCGGCTGAGTGTCACGGCGCGCGGTCGACGCCTGCGCGAGGACCCGACGGCGCTGCTGGACTTGGTGCTGCAACGGCTCGCGCTCACGGGCAAGGAGTTCGAGCGGGTCGCCGTGGGGCTGCGGCTGCTCGCCGTGGCCGGGGGGAAGGCCTTGGAGCGGGAGAAGTGGGACGCGCCTCGGACCGTCGAGGACACCGTGGCCCAGGCTCTGACGATCGCTGGTTGGCGTACCGAGGACAGGCACCCACTCACCCGTGATCACGTCATGCGCGCAACCCGCGACACGATGAATGCCGTGCGTCAGCTCATGCGGTGCTTTGACGGCGACGCGGAAGAGAAGGCCGACCTCGAGCGCCGCTTGGCCCGCGCGATCCTCGACCGAATGGATTGAGTGCCGTCCCAACCCCCTCGGCGTCGTGCCCACCCACTGATTCGCCAGAAGAATCGGTGGGCCATGGGCGGGGTCAGGCGTCGGATTGCAGACGAATCCGGATGCCGGCCCGTGGCTTGCGTCGCATCCACCGCCCGAGGAGATCTTCCATGGCGTTGCCCACTCTGGCGACCGGGTACTTCGCCGACATCGCGCGCCGCACAGCGTCGAGACCGTCGCGGTCCCTGACGATCTGGGCCGTCCCCAGCCAGCATGGGGCACCAACCGCGACCCGGCCCCGGACGTCGCACGGCCGGAGCTCGACGCGTGCGGTGTGCGCGAGGCGCTTCGTCTTGCCGACGCCGTCCACCGTGATGACGACGACGTCGTCCCCGTCACGTGCGACCCACATCGGCGTTGCGACCGGTTCGCCGGACCTCCGGAAGGTCGTCAGGGACACGTACTGGTGTCGAGCGATCTCATCGAGCGACGCGCCTCGGTCATGGTCCACCCCGCCACCTTAGGTGCGCAGTCGCCCGACCTTGACCCATTTCGTATGCCGCTGAGCTCGCTCCGCGACGCCCGCAGCCTCCCAGCCCTCCCGGTCCCACCCCGCAACACACCCGCCTATCGACTGCTGGGGCCTGCTGCAGCTGACGGCAGCAGTCGATAAGCGGGTGTGTTGCGGAGGCGGCCAAAGTCTCCCGGTGGACCCAGCCGCCTGACAGAGTGGGGATGCAGGGCAGTCCGCACGTCGAAGGAGTGGTCATGAACAGGCTCGAAGGTCGGGTTGCACTCGTCACTGGGGCAGCGAGCGGGATCGGCAAGGAGACGGCCAAGCGGCTCGCCGAGGAGGGCGCCGCCGTGCTCGTCACGGACATCCAGGTCGAGGCCGGTGAGGCGACCGTCAAGGAAGCCACGGCCGCCGGCCACCGCGCGGCGTTCTTCAAGCACGACGTCACGAGCGAGTCCGATTGGGAGGCCGCCTGCGCCAAGGCCGTCGAGGCGTTCGGCGCGCTCGACATCGTCGTCAACAATGCCGGCCTGGGTGACCTCAAGACCATTGAGGACACGACGCTCGACGAGTGGAACCGCACGGTCGCCATCGACCAGACAGGCGTGTTCCTCGGCATGAAGATCGCCGCGCCGCACCTGAGGAAGTCCGAGCACGCCTCGATCATCAACATCAGCTCGATCTTCGGCACGAGCGGCGGCTTCGGCACCTCGCCGGCCTACCACGCGGCCAAGGGCGCGGTCCGCACGCTGACCAAGAACGCCGCGCTGCACTGGGCGACGGAGGGCATCCGCGTGAACTCGGTCCACCCGGGCTTCATCGAGACACCGATCCTCGAGCAGACCAAGGGCACCGACTACTGGAACGCGATGACGTCCATGACCCCGATGGGCCACCTCGGTGAGCCCGAGGACATCGCCGCCGCCGTCGCCTACCTCGCGAGTGACGACGCGAAGTTCGTGACCGGTCTCGAGCTCTATGTCGACGGCGGCTACATCGCGCGCTGAGTCGCCGGCGAGACCGAGCCCAGCGGCATACGACCTCGTGGTGTCCCTGCCCACCAACGGGTGCTGAAGGACTAGCGTCACGAAGGTGACCGACCAGATGCCAGACCCGGACCGCGACCTGACCGAGGAACCCGGCGAGGAACCCAGCGATGAGCCCACCTTCGCCGACCTCGGTCTGGACGACCGACTCCTCAAGGCCTTGCGCGACCTCGGCTACGAGCACCCGTCGCCGATCCAGGCCGCGACGATCCCCGCCCTGCTGGAGGGTCGTCACGTCGTCGGGCTCGCGCAGACCGGCACCGGGAAGACGGCGGCGTTCGCGCTGCCCATCCTCGCGCAGCTCGACCTCAAGCAGAAGACGCCGCAAGCGCTCGTGCTCGCACCCACTCGCGAGCTCGCCCTGCAGGTCTGCGAGGCCTTCGAGAGGTATGCCGCTCACCTCCGGGGCGTGCACGTGCTGCCGGTCTATGGCGGGCAGGGGTACGGCGTCCAGCTCAGCGCGTTGCGCCGGGGTGTGCACGTCGTCGTGGGCACTCCGGGCCGGATCATGGACCACCTCGAGAAGGGCACGCTGGACCTGAGTGAGCTGCGCTTCCTCGTCCTCGACGAGGCCGACGAGATGCTCAAGATGGGCTTCGCCGAGGACGTCGAGACGATCCTCGCCGACACGCCGGACGACAAGCAGGTCGCCCTGTTCTCCGCGACCATGCCCGCACAGATCCGGCGGATCGCGAAGAAGTACCTCACGGACCCCGTCGAGGTCACCGTCAAGGCCAAGACGACGACCGCGCCGAACATCACCCAGCGTTACCTCATCGTCAGCTATCCCCAGAAGGTCGACGCCCTGACCCGGATCCTCGAGGTGGAGAACTTCGAGGCGATGATCGTCTTCGTCCGGACCAAGAACGAGACCGAGACCCTCGCCGAGCGGCTGCGGGCTCGGGGGTTCTCGGCGATGGCGATCAACGGCGACGTTGCCCAGGTGCAGCGCGAGCGCACCGTGGACCAGCTCCGGAACGGCAAGCTCGACATCCTCGTCGCCACCGACGTCGCCGCGCGCGGCCTCGACGTCGAGCGAATCAGCCATGTCGTCAACTTCGACATCCCCACCGACACCGAGTCGTACGTCCACCGGATCGGCCGGACCGGCCGCGCCGGCCGTAGCGGTGACGCCATCTCCTTCGTCACGCCACGCGAGCGTCACTTGCTCAAGGCGATCGAGAAGGCCACGCGACAGGGCCTCACCGAGATGAAGCTGCCCACGGTCGAGGACATCAACGAGGTGCGCCTCAGCCGGTTCGACGACGCGATCACCGGAGCCCTCGAGAGCGACGATCTCGACTTCTTCCGCCAGGTCATCGGGCACTACGTCGACGAGCACGACGTGCCCGAGGCGGACGTCGCCGCGGCGCTCGCCATCGTCCAGCAGGGGGGCGAGC
>NZ_DATCWX010000319.1:0-5988 GCF_036566125.1 Intrasporangium sp. | reverse complement strand
CAGCCTCCGCCCGAGTGGCCGCCTCCGCAAGGTGCTGATCTCGGGCAAACCAGGTCAGGCGTGGCCCCTCGTGGATCCGGAGGGAGCGTTCAGGAGCTCGCGGGGTCCGCCTGCTCGCCGGCCCGGACGAGCCCGGACTCGTAGGCGAGGACGGCCAGCTGTACCCGGTCGCGCAGGCACAGCTTGGTGAGCAGCCGCGACACGTAGGTCTTGACCGTCGCCTCGGAGAGGAACAGCCCGCTCGCAATCTCCGTGTTGGACAGGCCTCGTGCCACCAGCCGGAGAACGGTCGACTCCCGCTCGGTCACATCAGGCAGCGCTGTCGGCTTCGTCGCCGGCGCGCTGGCGAACCGGTCGAGCAGGCGCCTGGTGGGGCCCGGCGCGAGCATGGCCTCGCCCCGTGCGACGACCCGCACCGCGTGGACCAGGTCCTGCGGCGAGACGTCCTTGAGCAGGAACCCGCTGGCGCCGGCCTGCACAGCTGCATAGACGTACTCGTCGAGGTCGAAGGTCGTCAGCACCATGATCCTGACCCCCGGTTGCCGGGCCACGATCCGGCGGGTCGCCTCGATCCCGTCGAGACGCGGCATGCGGATGTCCATGAGGACGACGTCGGGCTGGCTCGCGCGGCAGACGTCGACGGCCTCGACCCCGTCTGACGCCTCTCCGACAACCTCCATCCCGGCGCGCTCGAGGATGAGCCGGAACCCCTCACGCAGCAGCGCCTGGTCGTCGACGATGACCACCCGGGTCATACCGGCTCCGGCACTGCAGACTCGAGGGGAAGCATGGCCCTGACGACGAACCCGCGCTCCGGCAGGGGCACCGCGCGCAATGAGCCTCCGTAGAGAGCCACCCGCTCCCGCATCCCCACGAGACCGTGCCCCGAGCCCGAAGTGTCCGGGGTGGCGACCCCGTCGTCGCGGATCTCGACGTCGAGCCGGTCGGCCCCGAATCGTACGTCGACCCCGACCAGCTCCGAGCCACGTGCGTGCCGTAGCGCGTTCGTCAAGGCTTCCTGAATGATCCGGTAGGCCGCGAGGTCAACCCCGGCCGGCAGATCCCGCCGGTCGCCCGAGACCGTCAGCTCGACTGGTAGCCCGCTCAGCTTGGCGTCGTCGACGAGCTCCTCGAGCCCGTCCAGCCCCGGCTGCGGAGCCAGCAGGCCCACCTCGCTGTCGTCACGCAGCACGGTCACGAGCCTCCGCATCTCACCGAGCGCTTCGGTCCCTGTCTCGCGAATCGTGTTGAGCGCCTTGCGGACACGCTCGGGGTCGTCGTCGATCACCTGCTCCGCTGCGCCAGCCTGAACGACCATGACGCCCATCGCGTGGGCGACGATGTCGTGCAGCTCTCGGGCGATCCGGGTGCGCTCCTCGAGGACCGCCCGGGCTGCCTGCTCCGCGGCTTCGACCTCGGCACGGATCGCCTGCCTCCGCGACTCCTCGGCGCGGTGGGACATCGCGGCCTGCCACCAGCCGACGGAGAAGCAGACCGCGAGGACCCCCCAGTGGTAGAGGATCTCGGTCAGGCCGCCGAGGAGCTCCACGGAGAGGTTGCCGTAGCTGAAGGCGGCGGCCGTCAGGCCCGCTCCGACCCACCGCTGGCGACCCGTGCCGTGCCGGGCGACCGAGAAGACGGCGATGCAGATGGGCACGAAGTGACCGAAGAACAGCAGGAAACCCGGCGCGACCAGCTGCGGGAGGAACAACGCCGCGAGGATGACCGCGAGGCTGCGGACGGGATGGGTGCGTCGCCACCACAGCGCGGAGGCGGCAACGGCGACCTCGAGGGTGGCCGCGGTCAGGTTGCCGTCGCCCTGTCGCGAGTCGAAGGGAACCCAGATCTCGCCGAGACCGGTGACGAGCACGACCAAGACGAAAAGGGCGTCGACGACGCGGCTTCGGGGGAGCGTCATGGCGCCAACCATAGGAGACATGCAGAGCTCGCCGGATCAACCTGGAGTTGACATCAGTGTCCACCCCGGAGGGATGCCGCGCCCCGTCGCCGACGGCTTCCATGGCCGCATGACAAGGACAGTCCGCATCATCACCGCCATCTCCGTCGCAGCCTTCGCGCTGCTCTCGTTCGGCTTCGTCGTCCTCCAGCCCGACCTTCCCGACGACCGGGCCGACTGGCTTGCCGCGTTCGCTGCCGCGCCGGCGCGCGCGGGTGCCGCCGCCCATCTCTTCCTCTGGTCCCAGCTGGCCCTCGCGGTCGCCGCGGTCGGTCTCGGGGCGTGGCTGCGGCCGCGTGCCCCGCGGCTCGCCGTCGCGGGGGCCGTGCTCGGTGTGCTGGGTGCGTTCGCGCACACCATCCCGGGCGGGTGGACGATCACGCAGCTCGTCATGGCGGGCGAACCCGCACACCACGACACCTACGCGCAGCTGCTCGTCGCACAGGAGCAGTCGTCCCACATGGCCCCGTACTTCCTGCTCGGCCTCGCCGGGCTGGTGCTCGGGATCCTCCTCCTGTCGATCGCCCACTTCTGCTCCCGGCTGCCCTTCCGCTGGGCCGGCCCGGTGCTGTGGGCCTGGCTGGTGGTCGAGTTCGTGGGCACCAGCTTCGGTTCATGGGCCGTCCCGACCTCAGGCGCGCTCCTGCTCCTCGGTTTCGGTGGTCTGGTGGCAGGGCTCATCGCCGAGCGAAAGGAAGCGATCGAGCCGGCCTACGCCACCGCCTGAGGAGCCGACCACGCGTGTGAGTCACCTTGGGCGCGAAGCCAGCTCAGCGGCATACGGCATCAATTGGCCGTATGCCGCTGGGCTCGTTCCAAGCCGAAGTGCCCGCGCCTGCCCGCCACCCATTCAGGCGCGGGAGCACTCGGCGCACGTCCCGAAGATCTCCAGGGTGTGCGTCACGTCCGTGAAGCCGTGCTCGGCGGCGACCCGGTCGGTCCACCTCTCGACCGCCGGCCCCTCGACCTCAACGGTCCGGCCGCAGTCGCGACAGACGAGGTGATGGTGGTGGTGGGTCGAGCACGCCCGGTAGACCGCCTCGCCGTCGTCGGTGCGCAGCATGTCGACGGTCCCGGCCTCGACCATGGCCTGGAGCGTGCGGTAGACCGTCGCCAGCCCCACGCCCTCACCGGCCTCGCGCAGCCGCGCATGGACCGTCTGCGCCGAGGTGAAGTCGCCGTACTTGTCCAGCAGATCGGCGACGGCAGCCTGCTGGCGCGTGGGCTTGCGTGGCGTCGTCGTCATCGGGTTGCGTCCTCCTCGGCGGGCTTCGTCGCCCCAGCCGCCGCGGCCGCGACATCGCCGTGCTCGTCGTAGTGGCTCTGGTGGGCGGCATGGAGATGGCCGTCATGGACGTAGTCGACGTGGTCGCCGTGCGGGATGCTCTCGTGGCCGCAGCCCGGTCCGTGCTCGTGGTCGTGCCGCTCGGCCATGTCGTGCTGACGTGCGCGGAGCCGCTCACGCAGGCTCATCGCGACGGCGATGACGACGAACAGCCCGACGGCGACCAGGACGATGGTCCCTCCGGAGGGAGTGTTGAGCGGGTAGGAGACGAGCACGCCACCGAGGGCCGACACGAGTCCCAGCACCATGGCCCAGCGCAGCCCCGAGCCGAAGCTGCGGGAGAAGAGCTGCGCGGCGGCATTGGGCACGATCATGAGCGCGCTGATGAGGAGCAAACCGACGATGCGCATCGCGATGACGACGGTCGTCGCAGTGAGGACGGCAAGGACGATGTTGAGCGCGAGCACGGGCAGCCCGACGGCCCGGGCGTACTCCTCGTCGTTGGCGACGGCGAAGAGCCGCGGCTTCAGCACCCACGTCGTCGCGGCGATGACGACGGCCAGGATGGCGAAGACGACCAGGTCGCTCTCGCGCACGGTGAGGATCGAGCCGAAGAGGTACTTCACCAGATTGGCGGGCGTGCCGTCGGGCGCCTGGCTGATGATGACGACCCCGGCCGCGATCCCGCCGTAGAAGATGATCGCGAGCGCCACGTCACCGCTCGTGCGCCCCCGGGCCCGCATCAGCTCGATGGCGACGGCCGCGATGACGGCGGCCACGAGCGCCGTCAGCACGGGGCTCTGGTCGGTGACCAGTCCGATGGCGACGCCGGCGAGCGCCACGTGGCCCATTCCGTCGCCAATGAGCGACATCCGCCGTTGCACGACGAAGATGCCGACCATCGGGGCGACGAGCCCGACGAGGAGGGCCGCGACGAGCGCGCGCTGCATGAAGTCGAGCGACAGGATCTCCGTCATGGCGTGCCTGCCGGGGGGTCGAAGGGACCGTGCGCCATCGCGGGCGGCTGGACGAGCTCGAGGTCGTGGTGATGACTGTCGTGGTCGTGGTGCACCGCGTCCCGTGCGGCGGCATACCGGTCCAGGTCGCCGTCGAAGGCGAGGCGGCCACCGTCGACGACGATGATCCGGGTCGGCAGGCCCTCGAGGGCGCCGAGCTCGTGGGTGACGATGACCAGGGTCACGTCACGCTCCACGAGGCGGCCGAGGACATCGGCGAGGACGTGCTGGTTGACGGCGTCGACCCCGGCGGTTGGTTCGTCCATGATGAGGACGTCCGGCTGGCCCGCGAGGGCGCGGGCGATGAGGACGCGCCGTTGCTGTCCTCCCGAGAGGGTGCTCACCTCTGTCCCGGACCGGTCCGCCAGACCGACGAGGTCGAGGGAGCGGCACACGATCTGGCGGTCGGTCGCCCCGAGGCGACCGAGCCAGCCCAGTCGGGGGAGCCGGCCCGACTCGACGATCTCCTCGGCCGTGGCCCGGACCGAGGCGGACAGGGTGTGTCGCTGCGGCACGTACCCGATCCGCGCCCGGTCGCCGAAGTCGTCCGCGGGCGTCCCGAAAAGGGTGACGGTGCCGGACAGTCGCTGGTTGAGGCCGAGGATGCCCTTCATCAGGGTCGACTTGCCCGAACCGTTGGCGCCGAGGACCGCGACGACCTCACCGCGATTGATGGCGAGACTCGCGCCGGTGACGATGGGGCGCTCGCCGTACCCGAACGACGCGTCCTCCAGCTCGATGACGGTGGTCACGAGCAGTCCTGCCCCTGCTTGAGCGTCGCGAGGTTGCTCCGCATCACCTCAAAGTAGTCCTTTCCGGCTGACGCGTCGGTGATCCCCTCGAGGGGGTCGAGCGTGGCCACCGTCGCACCGGTGGAGGCGGCGACGGTCTGCGCGAAATGCGGCTCGACGAGCGTCTCCTGATAGATCGTCGTGACGCCGTGGTCCCGGACCAGGGCATTGATCCTGGCCAGTCCGGCCGCGCTCGGCTCGGCCTCGGGGGAGACGCCCGAGATGCCGTACTGCTCGAAGCCGTAGCGCTCCGCGAGGTAGGTGAAGGCGGAGTGGCTCGTCACGAGCTGCTTGATGGAGCACGACTTCAGACCCGTGGTGAACTCCGCGTCGAGCCGGGTGAGCTCGTCCACGAAGGCCTTGGTGTTCGCCTTGAGGGTCGCGGCGCTTGACGGCTCGAGCTCGGCGAGACGGGCGCCGATGGCCTCCGCCACAGAGGCATAGCGCTGCGGGTCGAGCCAGAAGTGCGGATCGGCCCCTTGGTGTGCGTGCTCGGCGTGCTCCTCGGCGCTCTCCTCCGCATGCCCCTCCTCCTCGGCCGGATCCTCGGTGAGCTGGGCGACGCCCGAGACGTCCAGGACGCGGTCGGAGTCGACCTGCTGGACCGCCTCGTCGACGGCTGGCTGGAAGCCCTTGGAGTAGACGACGAGGGACGACCTTGTCATCCGCGCCAGGTCCTGCGGCGTGATCTCGAGGTCGTGCGGCTCCGCCCCCGGCTTGGTGAGCACGCTGACGTCGAGGGTCGCGCCAGCGATCCGCTCCGTGGCGAACTGGATGGGGTAGAAGCTCGTCACAACCTGGGGTCGGCCATCTGTGGAGCCGCCCCCAGCGCCCGAACCGCAACCTGCGGCGGCGAGGGCGGTTGCCACGATGGCAGTCGCGAGGGCCAGACGACGCTTCATGTGAGAATCATTCTCGACTTGAGAATGATTGTCAAAA
>NZ_DATCWX010000314.1:0-4531 GCF_036566125.1 Intrasporangium sp. | reverse complement strand
CGACGCGCGGTCCTTCGCGCGTGCCGCTGGCCTGTCCGAGGAGATCGTGGCGGAGGTCTACCCTCGCGTGCGGACCAAGCTCGAGCGCGAGCCGATCGAGGACCTGCGCATCGACTTCGAGGACGGCTACGGGACGCGGCCGGACGACGAGGAAGATGCAGCTGCCGTGAGCGGCGCTGTGGCACTTGCTGATTCGGTCTCTGCTGGCGAAGCGGCGCCGTTCCACGGCATCCGGTTCAAGTCCTTCGAGGCGCCGACCCGACGGCGTGGGCTGCGGACGCTGGACCTGTTCATCGGGGAGCTGGCCCGGCGTGGCCGGCTCGGGGACGGCTTCGTCGTGACGCTGCCGAAGGTCACGTCGGTCGACCAGGTGTCGGCCATGGTCACGACCTGTCAATGGCTGGAGTCCTCGCACGGGATCGCTCCCGGTCGGCTCCGCTTCGAGGTCCAGGTCGAGACGCCGCAGGCAATCCTCGGTGCGGACGGCACGGCGCTCGTCGCCCGGATGATCCATGCCGGTGCGGGGAGGGTCACGGGACTGCACTACGGGACCTATGACTACTCCGCGTCGATGGGGATCGCTGCGGAGTACCAGAGCATGGAGCACCCGGTCGCCGACCATGCCAAGGCTGTGATGCAGGTCGCCGCGGCAGGGACTGGTGTGCTGCTGTCGGACGGCTCGACCAACGTGCTGCCCGTCGGTGATGAGGAGGCCGTGCGCCGCGGCTGGGCCCTGCACGCCCGGCTGGTCCGCCGCTCGCTCGAGCGCGGCTTCTACCAGGGCTGGGACCTGCACCCGGCCCAGCTGCCGACCCGGTATGCCGCCACCTTCGCTTTCTATCGCGACGGCTTCGAGTCGGCCGCCGCGCGACTGCGGGCGTATGTGGGTCAGGGGGATTCGGCATATCTCGACGAGCCGGCCACCGCTGTCGCCCTGGCTGGCTTCGTGGTGCGGGGGGTCGAGTGCGGTGCAGTGGACGACGCCGAGGTGTCCGAGAAGGCCGGCCTCGACCGGGCCGCCCTCGCGCGCCTGGCCCGCCGCATCACCCCTGCCTGATCGAGTGAACAAGAAATGTAACGCGCGGGTTCTGCACACTCGACGGTTTGGCGGAGGCCGCGTAGGTTCGGGTCACGATGGACGGACTCGCGCGGATCAACAACGAGGAATCAGGGGCGCTCACCACGGCCCTGCTCGCCTGCTGTGACGTACCTGCCTGGGCAGCGGCCGTCGTCGCGGGCCGTCCGTATGCCAGTCTCGCCGACCTCATGGCCGAGGCCGACGCAGCCGCCCGGCGACTGAGCCCCGAGGAAGTCGGGCGTGCGCTGGCGGCGCACCCACGGATCGGGGAGCGCGCGAACCGGTCTGGGACGGAGGCCGGCTGGTCGCGCCAAGAGCAGTCCACGGTGTCACGGGACGAGCGGACCCAGCAGGAGCTGCTCCAGGGCAACCACGCCTACGAGGAGCGCTTCGGGCGGGTGTTCCTCGTCTGCGCGACCGGCTTGGGTGGCGACGAGATCCTCGCCTCGTTGCGGGAACGGCTGGGCAACGACGACGCGACCGAGGAAGCTGTCGTCGCGGAGGAGCTCCGCAAGATCGCGCTGCTCAGACTGCGCAAGCTCGTCGAGGAGGTCCCGACGCCATGAGCGCCATCACGACACACGTCCTCGACACCGCACTCGGTCGGCCGGCGGAGGGAGTGCCCGTACGACTCGAGGCGGTGCCTGGTGGCGCGGGATCGCCGCCGCAGACGCTCGGCACCGCAGCGACCAACTCCGACGGTCGCGTTCCCGAGCTGGGTCCGGATCACGTGGAGGCGGGCACGTACCGGCTCGTCTTCGACACCGCCGCCTACTTCGCGGCGACGAGCCAGACCGGGTTCTTCCCCGAGGTCAGCCTGACCTTCACGGTGCGCGACCCGGAGCAGCACCACCACGTGCCGGTGCTGCTCAGCCCGTTCGGATACTCCACCTACCGAGGGAGCTGAGAAGCATGGCCATCCGGCTCGGAGCCAACCAGTACGGCAAGGCGGAGGTCCACGTCGTGCGCGTCTACCGGGACACGCCCCGGCACGAGATCCGCGACCTGACGGTCAGCACCTCCCTGCGCGGAGACTTCAGCGCGGCCCATGCCAAGGGCGACCAGCGCGAGGTGCTGCCGACCGACACCCAGAAGAACACGGTGTTCTCCTTCGCGAAGGAGAAGGGCATCGAGTCGCCGGAGCAGTTCGGCCTCGAGCTCGCCGACCACTTCCTCACGGCGGCTCCCCGGGCCGACGGCGTGCGGATCGAGGTACGGGAAGCGGCGTGGAGCCGCATCGACGTGGATGGGCAGGGGCACGACCACGCTTTCGTCCAGACCGGTGGCGGCACCCGCACGGCGATCGTCAACGTTGACGGTCGGGGCGAGGACCGCCAGGCGCACGTCGTGTCGGGGATCAGCGACCTCGTTCTCCTCAAGTCGACGGGCTCGGAGTTCCACGGCTTCCTCAAGGACGGGTATACGACGCTGCCCGAGACGGACGACCGGATCCTCGCCACATCGCTCGTCGCTCGCTGGCGGTACAACTCGATGGATGTCGACTGGAGCAAGACCTACGACACGGTCAAGGCGCTGCTCCTCCGGCGTTTTGCCGAGATCCACTCCTACGCTCTGCAGCAGACGCTCTATGGCATGGGCGAGGCCGTGCTCGAGCAGGTCCCGGCGATCGACGAGATCAGGCTCTCCGCCCCGAACAAGCACCACTTCCTGGTGGACCTCTCACCCTTCGGCGTCGAGAACCCGGGCGAGGTGTTCTACGCGGCGGATCGGCCGTACGGGCTCATCGAGGCGACGGTCGAGCGCGACGACGCCACCGATCCCGGCTCGGCCTGGCACAGCACCCCCGGCTTCATCTGACGACGCAACACACCCGCCTACCGTCTGCTCGCAGCGGCTGCAACAGGAGCAAACGCACGATAAGCGGGTGTGTTGCGGCAGTGGAGGGCGGGAGGGCTGGGAGGAGGGGTGCCTGTGGGAGCGAGCTCAGCGGCATACGGGCTATGGAGTGATGCGCAGCGAAGGGTGGCGGTTGACGTCCTTGTAGAGCAGGTAACGGAACCGGCCGGGCCCCGCCGCGTAGCAGGCCTGGGGGCAGAATGCGCGCAGCCACATGAAGTCGCCCGCCTGGACCTCGACCCAGTCCCGGTTGAGCAGGTACATCGCCTTGCCCTCGAGGACGTAGAGCCCGTGCTCCATGACATGCGTCTCCGGGAAGGGAATGACGCCGCCGGGCTGGAAGGTAACGATGGTGACATGCATGTCATGGCGGAGGTCGGTCGGATCGACGAAACGCGTCGTCGCCCACGTCCCGTCGGTGTCGGGCATCGGTACAGCCTCGAGGTCCTGCTCGTTGAGGACGAGCGGAGGTGGCACTTCGAGGCCGTCGACGCGCTCGTATCGCTTGCGGATCCAGTGGAAGCGCGCCGGCTCGCCCCCGGTGTTGTGGAGGGTCCACCTCGAACCTGGCGGCAGGTATGCATAGCCGCCCTCGGTCAGCACGGTGAGCTCGTGTCGCGCGCCGTCGATGCTCAGGGTGACGCGCCCCTCGACGACGAAGAGCACGCCCTCCGCCTCTGTGTCCGGCTCGGGTCGGCCGCTGCCGCCGCTGGGGGACACCTCGACGACGTACTGGGCGAAGGTCTCGGCGAAGCCCGTGAGCGGCCGCGCGATGATCCACGCCCGGGTGCCGTCCCAGTGGGGGAGCAGGCTCGCCGTGATGTCGGACATCGTCCGCGCGGGGATGACGGCGTAGGCCTCGGTGAAGACCGCGCGGTCGGTCGTCAGGTCGGTCTGCTTCGGCAGGCCGCCTCGCGGGGCGTAGTAGCGCGGGCTGGGTTCCATGCCCCCATCTTCCTCACGACGTGCTCGGGCGGAGAGGTGAATCGTGGCCGTACTTGACCTGGTGATCCGGGGAGAGCGCGTGGTGGCTCCGGCCGGGGAGGAGGCGCGCGAGGTCGGCGTCGCTGCGGGGCGCATTGTCGCGGTCGAGCCGCTGGGGGCGGGGCTCGATGCGTCGCTCGTCGTCGATCTCGCAGAGGACGAGGTGTTGCTGCCCGGTCTCGTCGACACCCACGTCCACGTCAACGACCCGGGGCGCACCGAGTGGGAGGGGTTCGCTTCTGCGACCCGTGCCGCGGCCGCCGGTGGCGTCACGACGATCATCGACATGCCCCTCAACAGCATCCCGCCGACGGTCGACGTCGCGGCTCTCGAGGTGAAGCGCAAGACGGCCGAGGGCCAGACGTGGGTCGACGTCGGCTTCTGGGGCGGCGCCGTGCCGGGCAACGTAGCCAAGCTGCGGGCCCTCCACGAGGAGGGGGTGTTCGGGTTCAAGTGTTTCCTCTTGCCCTCTGGTGTGGACGAGTTCCCGCCTCTCGAGCTGGCGGAGCTCGTTCACGTGATGGCGGAGATCGCCTCGCTCCGCGGGTTGCTCATCGTCCACGCAGAGGACGCAGGGGCCATCGAGCGGGCTGCGGCTGGACCTGCGGCAGC
>NZ_DATCWX010000313.1:0-14074 GCF_036566125.1 Intrasporangium sp. | reverse complement strand
GGCTGCCGCGCCGTTGAGGGAACTGGCGAGCGATGCCGGCGCGGCATCCGGCGTGCCGAGAATCGTCGAGTGGCCTGGGGGCTCGTGCGTGCACACCCGCCGCAGCGAGACGAGCTCGTCCCGGCGACTTCCCCACGCCGTGACGGCGAACGTGTCGACGACGAGGTCACGCACGCGTTCACGCACGAGTGCCGGCACAGCGGCATACGACATGGTGGCCGCAGCGGCCGCCAGCCTGTCGAGACGGTTCTGGGCCACGCGTGTCCGTTCTTCGAGGTCGGCGTCCGGGATCACGTGACCAGACTCATCAGCTTGGTTGTCGATGCCGCGTGGAGAAGGTCGAAGGTCGCCTCGGCGAATCTCGTCGCGGCGTCCTCGGTGAGGCGGTGGCTGGCGTTGATCCGGAACTTCAGCGCGAGCTCGTCGGCGGACAGCGGGTTGCCAGGGCCGCCACGGTTGACGTCGACCCGGACCTCGCGCTTGGTGCCGTCCCGCAGCGTCACCCGGACGACCGCCGGGAACTGGTTGGGGAAGATCTCGTCACAGCGGGCGTCCGGCACGCACCGGACCTTGGCGGCCAGGGCGAGCCGGCTCTCGTCGCGAGCGGCCTCGTCGGTGAAGTCGTCGTGCCCGACGCCGAGGCCCCCACCGCCGATGAGCGCGGCAGCCACCGTGTAGGGACCGCTGAAGGCCGCGTGGTAGCCCGACTCGGGTCGCGCCTTGGCCTCGGGTGGCTCGGCGATGGTGCGCAGCACGGCTGTCGGCGCGCCGAGCTCGATGTCGACGACGTCCTCCGGCTTGACGCCGTCGCCGCGCAGCTGCAGGGCGGCGTCGATGCCGGCGTGGGTGAAGTGGTTGCACGGGTAGGGCTTGAAGAAGATGCCCGGGAGCTCCCAGTGCTCACCCAGCCGGTCGACGACGGCATCGACGTCGGCTCGATCGCCGCAGAAGGCGTGGAGGAAGCCGAACCGGCCCTCGATGACGGTCGGCGGTCCGGTGAGCCCGTGCTTGGCCAGGTCCGCTGCGACCACGCCGGAGTGGGCAGCCCAGCCGCAGTGCATCCGCTTGACCGTGCCACCGGTTCGGTTCGCCTCGAGCAGTCCGGCGCCCATGCTGGCGGCGATGCCGATGGCGTCGGTGATGCCCTTCTGCTCAAGGCCCAGGAGCATGGCAGCGCTGACCGCCGCGCCGATCGCGCCGCAGATGGACGTGGCGTGCTGGCCGCGGTCGAAGAATACGGAGTTGCCGAGCTCCCGGTCGTAGCCACCCATGCCGAGGCGCACCGCCACCTCGATGCCGACTCCTGCGGCGTCGAGGAGCTGCGGACCGGTCGCACCCGTCGCCTCGGCGACCGCGAGCGCCGCCGGGACGACGGACGAGGAGGGGTGCAGCACCGATGGCAGATGGGTGTCGTCGAAGTCCAGGGAGTGCGCGAGGGTGCCGTTGACGAGGGCGGCAGCGGGTGCGGGCAGGCGCGTGGCGGATCCGATGGCGGTCGCCTGATCGGTGCCGCCCCAGGCCGTGGCGACCGTGGTGACCGCCCTCGCGGCCGGCTGGTCGGCGGCGGCAAGGGAGTTGCCGAGGACATCCAGAACGCGTCTCGAGACGTCCGCGCGGAGCTCGTTCGACAGGCCGTCGTGCCGCACCTGGGCTGCGAGTGATCCGAGGCGCTGGGCCACGGTCTGCTGGGTCGTGGTCTGGTGGGCGGCGCTCTGCTGGGTCACGCTGCCACGACCGCAACTGGACGGATGGGCGAGCCGGTCCCGCCTGCGATGCGCAGGGGCGCCATGACGAAGACGAACTCGGTCAGGCCCTGCCGAGACGCCTCCTCGAGGTTCAGGTGCTCGATGATGTGGATGCCCGCGTCGACGAGGAGGACGCGGTGCACCGGCAGGATGGAGTGCCCCTTCCCAGGACGAATCTGTTCGTATGCCGTTGTGTCGGCTCCCGTGGTCCGGATCCCTTGCGCTGCCAGCCACTCCGCGGCCTCCACCGTGGGGCCGGGGACGCCGTCAGCCTGGCCAAGGTAGGTGGCGGGGTTGTCGAAGTGCCGGGCCCAGCCGGTCCGGATGAGCACGACGTCGCCTGGCTGGACCTGGACGTCCGCTCGCTCTGCGCTCGCCTCGAGGTCGGCCGCCGTCACGCCGTAACCGGGGGAAAGGGTGTCCACATCCTTGGTGGCGGCCACGTCGAGAAGGAGTCCTCGCGTGATCAGGAACGGGGTGTGCTCGGCACCCAACGTCGAGAAGCTCCCTCCTCGCTGGGCCTCGTCGGCATCGACCCCGCCATGGAGCAGGCCGTCATGGCTGACGTGCGAGAGGGCATCGACGTGCGTGCCCACGTGCCCACCGGTGACGATGATCTCGTTCGAGGCGGAGCCACCGTCGGGGCGGACCATGTCGCCGTGCCGGCGGATGAGAGTCATCCGGAAGCCCGGATGGTTGGGGGAGCATGGCATGCCCGTGAAGTGCGGATGACCGAGCTCGACCGTGCGGGTGCCACGCACGGCGTCGATCAGCGCTTGGGTCGTGGCCCGTGGGGTGGACGCCTCGGTGGTCATCGGTTCTCCTCGCTGCTGGTGGTGCTCGCGGTGCTGCTGCGTTCGGTGCGCCCGTCGGGTTGGGCGAGGGCAGCGAGCCGGAGGGTGAGCTGGGCACCCGCCACTACCGCGGGGTCGACGAAGCGGCCGTCGGGGGTGAGGGCTGCGACCTCGCCGCGCTCCCGGGCCCTGTCGTGCGCGTTGACGACGTCTTGGGCGCGGCTGAGTTCTTCGTTGGTCGGCTGGTAGACGTCGTGAACTGGCTGGATCTGCTTGGGGTGGACGACGGACCGGCCGAAGAACCCTTGGTCCCGACCGCTGGCAGTGCTGGACCGGAGGCCCTCGAGGTCGGCGACATCCGTGTAGACGCTCTGCACGGGCGACGGAAGCTCAGCCGCTCGTGCGACGGCGACCACCCATCCGCGCGCCCAGTCAAGCCCGGTGGGTGCGACCCTGAGGTCGGCCGCGAGGTCCGCCTCGCCGAGCGAGATACCGGCCACCGAGGGGTGGACAGTCGCGAGCTGCTGCGCAGCCATAAGGCCCCGCGCGGTCTCGAGGAGGAGCTGCAGCGGGCAGTCGATGGTGTGGGCCACCCGCCTGACCTCATCCGGGTCTTCGCTACGCGGCAGTCTCACCCCGTCGACCTCAGCTGCTGCGAGCGCTGCCAGGTCTGCAGCGCCCCACGGTGATCCCAGCGGGTTCATGCGCACCCACACCCATGGTCGCTCTCGTGGTCGCTCTGGTGAACGCTCTGGTGACCGCTCTCGTGCTCGCTCGACGGACAGGTCGCTCAGGAGGCTGAGCGCCGCATCGCGTGCCTCCTCCTTGCGTCCGGCCGGGACCGAGTCCTCGAGGTCGAGGACCACTGCATCCGCTCCGGAGACGAGCGCCTTGAGTGCCCGCTCCGGGTGGTGGGCCGGGACGTAGAGCCACGTCCGAACGAGCGCGGTCACGACGCGTCCCGCGTCTCGTCGAGCGGGAGCCCGCCCCGCCACCCGAGGGCACGCGAGATCCGGTCGGCGGCGTCCCGCACCAGGGGCACGGTGGAGGTCCGGACGTCCGCGGACATCCGGTAGGCGGGTCCGCACACCGACAGTGCGCCGACGACCTGACCGTCGAACCCGAAGATCGGCGACGCGACGCTGCCCGCACCGTGCTGACGCTCTCCGTCCGACTGCGCAGCCCCGGTGGCGCGGACGTCCTCGAGCCGGGCCGCGAGGTCACTCCGATCGGTGATGGTCTTCGGGGTGAGGGCCTCCAGGTCGTGTTGGGCGAGGAAGTCGTGGCGTTCGGTGGCCGGAAGGAAGGCGAGGATGGACCGGCTCGAGGAGCCGGCGTGGAGCGGGAAGCGCCGGCCGAGCTCGACAGTCATCTTGATCTCGCGCGTGCTCTCGATCTGGTCGAGATAGACGCGCCCACCGGGCACCCGCGCGGAGATCGTCACGGTCTCCCCGGTGGCCGCCTGGAGGCTTCGCATGATCGGCAGGGCGGCTGACCGAAGACTCGACTCACGCAGGGCCCGGGCACCCAGCGAGGCGAGGGATGGGCCGAGTGCGTACTCCCTCGTGCGAGGCTCACTCACCAGGAACCCGCGCTCCACCAAGCTGGACAGGGTCCGGTGGACGACCGTCTTGGACAGGCCCAGGGCACGCGCAATCGCCGTGACGCCAAGGGAGTCCGGGCCATCTGTGAAGAGCATGAGGACGTCCGCGACCCGCGTCGCCGTCTCGGTTCCCTTGCGCTCCGTCGCCACGGTGGCTCCTCCATCGGACACGGTGCCGCCGGCGGACCATCCGGTCAGTTCAGGGCTCGCAGCCGATCTCGTTCCTGTCAGTGGAACAGAGTATGCAACGCGGTTCTGGGGCGTGCAACCGCGGGCCTGGTGATGAATGAGCCGTGCATTTTTGGGTATCGCGAATGTTTAACAAACACTTGACCGTGCCTTTGGCGGGCTGTCAGTCTGTGCCGCACAAGGCGACTGTTCCGACTAACGGAACGTCCTGGGACTCAGGAGTGACCCATGAAGAAGGCCTGGTTCATCGGGGTGTCGATGGTGATACCGCTCGCGCTCAGTGCGTGCGGCGGCTCGGGCACGAGCGGGGACTCGGGCGCGACAGGGGGCGGTGGGGGAGAAACCATCAAGATCGCGTCCCTGCACCCCCTCAGTGGCGCGTCCGCTGCCGACGGGCAGCAGATGGACAATGGGGCGAAGCTCGCCGTCGAGGCGATCAATTCCGCCGGCGGTATCAAGTCGCTGGGCGGTGCGAAGCTCGAGCTGGTCTCAGCGGACTCGCAGGGCAAGCCCGAGGTGGGCCAGAGCGAGGCGCAGCGGCTGATCCAGGACGGAGCGGTCGGCATCGTCGGCACCTACCAGAGCGCGGTCAGCGCCAACGTAGCCACGGTGGCGGAGCGGAACAAGGTGCCCTTCATCATCGACATCTCCGTGGCCGACTCGATCCTCAACCAGGGTTTCAAGTACACCTTCCGGGTGCAGCCGAGCGCGACCGTGATCGGCGAGGAGGGGGCGCAGTACCTCTTCGACATGTCGACGGCAGCAGGAAAGCCCGTCAAGAAGGCCGCCTTCCTCCATGAGCAGGGTCCGTTCGGTTCCGGTGTGCGAGACGCGTTCACCAAGCGCGCGAAGGAGCTCGGCTTCGAGGTCAGCCCTGCGATCAGCTACGACGCGGCGAGTGTCGCCGACCTCACCACGGCCGTGACGCAGGTCAAGGCATCGGGCGCGGACGTTCTCGCGGTTGCCGGCTACTACCGGGACGGCGTGCTCGTCGCCAAGGCGGTGGACGCGGTCAAGCCTCCGATCAACGCCGTCTACGGCGTCGCGAACGGCGCCTTCGACCTTCCGCAGTTCCCCAAGGATGCGGGCGCTGCGGCTGAGGGCTACTTCGACGCGAACTACCACCCGGACTTCACGAAGGACACGACAAAGGCCTTCGCGGAGCTCTACAAGAAGCGGTACAACGACGACGTCCGCACCGGCGCCGTCCTGTCGTACGACTCCGTCCGAGTGCTGGCGGACGCCATCGAGCGGGCCAAGAGCACCGAGCCCGCCAAGATCCGTGACGCGGTTGCGCAGACGAGCCTGGAGTCCCTCATGGCTCAGAGCGGCCCGATCGCGTTCGACGAGAAGGGCGAGAACAAGGGCGCCATCCCGATCCTCATGCAGGTCCAGGACGGCGTGGTCAACCAGGTCTGGCCCAAGGAGCTCGCCCAGGCCGAGCCGAAGTACCCGGCCACGGGCAGCTGAACGACTCCATGTCGGAGCACCAGTCCGAGGCGTCCTCCTCAAGAACGGGTCTTGAGGAGGACACCTCCCTCGCGTCGACCGCGAGTGGCGGCCACGTGTGGCGGCCTACGAACGCGTTCACGCGCAGCAGGGTCATCCTCGCGGTCGTCATCGCGGCAGCCGTCGTGCTCGCCTATGTCCGAGCGGACAGCCCGGTCATTGCCACGCAGGCGATCGTGACCGGCGTGCTCATCGGTGGCGTGTACGGCTTGGTAGCGATGGGGCTCACTCTCATCTTCGGTGTCCTCGACATCGTCAACTTCGCCCACGGCGCCTTCCTTGCCGTCGCACTCTTCGTGACCTGGTGGCTCGTCAGCAACTCCGGCCTGCACCCCTACGTCACGATGGTCGTCACCGCACCGGTGATGTTCGCCCTCGGGTACGCCGTCCAGCGAGGCATCCTCTCCGGCGCGATGGGCAAACCCCTGGAGAACCAGCTGCTCATCACCTTGGGGATCGCCCTCGTGCTGGAGAACGCCCTGCTGCTCATCTTCGGCGCCAACCCCAAGTCCGTTTCGCTGCCGGGGGATCGCGCGATCGGGATCTTCGGCGCCGTGGCCGATCTCTCGAGGATCATCGCCTTCGCCGGCGCTCTCCTGCTGGCGGGACTGCTGTTCCTGGTCCTGCAGCGCACCAGGCTCGGCACGGCGATCCGAGCAGTGGCCGCCAACGCCAAGGGCGCTCAGCTCGTCGGCATCGACACGCGAGGCATCCATGCCCTGACCTTCGCCATCGGCACCGCCTGCGCAGGCGCTGCCGGGACGCTCGTGGCCCCGCTCGTCACGATCGAGCCGAGCACCGGATCCCTGTTCAACATCATCGCGTTCGTCGTCGTCGTGATCGGCGGCATGGGCAACGTCGTGGGGGCGCTGATCGGAGGACTCATCATCGGGCTCACCGAGCAGCTCGGCACCATCTTCCTCCCCGGTCAGAGTCCGCTCCTGTCGGTCTTCATCGTCTTCGTCCTCGTGCTGTTCCTCCGGCCGCAGGGACTTCTCGGGAGGTCGTCATGACGCAGACCGCGACGACGGACCGCGTCGAGTCGAAGCCGCTCCCGCGCAAGCCGTGGAACCGCCACCTGCTGGCCATCGCGATCCTCTGCCTCCTCATGATTCCGGTGCCCTTGGTGCTGCCGCCGTCTCAGCAGGCGATTGCCATCAGGGTCCTGATCCTCGCCCTGATGTCGGTGGGCTGGAACATCATGAGCGGGTTCGGGGGGCTCTTCTCCTTCGGCCACGCCGCCTACTTCGGGCTCGGCGCCTATGCAACGGCGTGGCTGCTGGTCGAGAAGGAGGTCTCGCCGTGGATCGGGTTGGCGGTGGGCGTGATCATCGCCGCAGTCTTCGCAATCGTGTCCGGGTTCCTCGCCCTGCGCTACCGGCTCAAGGGCGCGTACTTCGCGCTGGCCACCTTCGCCTTCGCCGAGATGTTCCGGCTGCTCGCCACCAACAGTGACTTCGTCAACCGCGCCGAGGGGTACCACGTCCCGCTCCGGGTGGACGAGTCGTGGTGGTGGATGCAGTTCGCTCCGGACTCACCGAACTACTTCTGGATCGGGCTGGGGTTCCTCGTCCTGGCGCTCGTCATCAGCGTCCTGTTCCTCCGCTCCAGGACGGGCCAGTTTGCCCTCGCTGTGCGTGATGACCAGGACGCTGCCGCATCGCTCGGCATCCACGTGATCCGCTACCGGCTCACGACGATGGCCCTGTCGGCTGCGATCACGGCCGTCGCCGGGGGCTTCTACGTCCAGTACTACTTGTTCATCGACCCCGACCTCGCGTTCGGATCAGCGGTCTCCATCCAGGCGATCCTCCCTGCAGTCATCGGGGGAGTGGGAACCATCTGGGGACCGGTCATCGGAGCCGTCATCCTCGGGCCGCTGTCCGACTTCACCGCGACGCTCCTGCGCAACCCGCCGGAGTTCCTTGCCTTCCTCGCGGGGCGTGGGGGACTGGACGTCATGATCTACGGACTGCTCCTCATCGTCATCATCCTGGTCCTCCCCCAGGGCATCTACAGCGCCATCCGGGACAGGTGGTTCCGGTCATGAGCATCCTTCGGGTCGAGGGCCTCACCAAGCGGTTCAGGGGCGTGACGGCGGTCGACGGCGTCAGCTTCGAGGTCGAGGAAGGCAGCATCCTCGGCATCATCGGACCCAACGGCGCCGGCAAGACCACCGTGTTCAACCTCATCGCGGGGGCGATCCCGGCCGACTCTGGCCGGACCCACCTCGAGGGCGCGGACATCACCGGTAAGCCCCCGCACGCCATCGCTCGAGCGGGGATGGCCCGCACCTTCCAGCTCATGCGCCCGTTCTACTCGATGAGCGTGCTCGACAACGTCGCCATCGCGGTCCTCGCCGGCTCCGGAACTCGGCGCACCGCGCGTGACGACGCCGCGACGATCATCGACACCGTCGGCCTTGGCGCGTGGCGCGACTCGGCCACCGAGGGCCTTCCCACCGCCGCACTCAAGAGGCTCGAGCTGGCCAGGGCGCTCGCCCTGCGCCCGAAGGTGCTGCTCCTCGATGAGGTGCTGGCCGGTCTGGTGCCCGCCGAGCGGGCTCCGGTGCTCGACCTGCTCGAACGCCTGCGAACCGATGAGGGAGTGACTCTCGTCTTCGTGGAGCACATCATGGCGGCAGTGATGCGGCTGTCGGACTCGGTCCTCGTCCTCAACCTGGGGAAGGTGCTGACCAGCGGCCGACCCGAGGAGGTCACCAAGGATCCTCGTGTCATCGAGGCCTACCTCGGAGAGGAGCCGACCCGTGCTGACTCTTGAGAAGGTCACCGCTGGGTACCACCGGCTCCAGATCCTCCACGAGATCTCGATCGAGGTGAACGAGGGCGAGATCGTCTCGATCGTCGGTGCAAACGGCGCCGGCAAGACGACGACGCTCAACACCATCGCGGGTCTGGTCAAACCGACGTCCGGGTCGATCACGTTCGCCGGGAAGCCTGCCGGTGGTCGCCGGCCGAGCGACCTCGTGCAGGAGGGCCTCGTCCTGGTCCCCGAGGGGCGGGCGCTCTTCGGCAACCTCAGCGTGGAGGAGAACCTCCAGATGGGTGGCTGGTCGCGAGACCGGGCGGACCTCACCGGCTCCATGGACGACGTGTTCGAGCTCTTCCCGATTCTTCGCGAACGGCGCGCACAGGTCGCCGAGACGTTCAGTGGCGGCCAGCAGCAGATGCTGGCCATCGGCCGCGCCCTCATGGCCAAGCCGAAGTTGCTCATGCTCGACGAGCCGTCCACGGGTCTTTCGCCCAAGCTGACGTGGGCGGTGCTCGATGCCATCAAGCGCATTCGCGACACGGGCGTCGCCGTGCTGCTCGTCGAGCAGAATGCCAGCCAGGCGCTCGCGATGGCCGACCGGGCCTACGTCCTCGAGAGCGGCAGCGTCGTCCTGGAGGGCCCCGGGCCCCAACTGGCCCAGGACGACCGGGTCCGCGCGGCCTACCTGGGTATGTGAAGCATGGACCTCGAGACCGCTTCGGCCACGGCAACCTTGGGCGACTGGGTCGCTGGGTTGCGCTGGGAGGCGGTTCCCGGCCGGGTGCAGCAACGGCTGCGCCTTGTGCTGCTCGATGTCTTGGCCGTGGCCTGCCTGGGCGCGACGGATTCGGCACAGCAGCGATTCGTCACTGCCTGGGCGCCTGGCGCCGGACCATCTCCGGTCTTCGGAGCGGGCGCCCACGCCAACGTTGAGGCTGCCGCCTGGCTCAACGCAACCGCGCTCGTCCGTCTCGAGCTCGACGAGGGAAACAAGTACGCCAAGGGGCATCCCGCCGCGCACGGGTTCCCGGCGGTCCTGGCGCTGGCCGCCGCCCAGCAGGTGGATTCGGCTGACCTGCTCATCTCCCTACTGGCCGCCTACGAGGTCGCGGCACGGTACGGCCGGGCAACCCGGCTTCGGAGCGGGATGCATCCGCACGGCTCCTGGGGCGTCGTCGGTGCCGCTGCTGGATGCGCCCGTCTCCTCCGGTTGGATGGCGAGGCCACGGCCGGAGCGATCGACGCCGCGACTGGGATGCCCATCGCGGGCCACTTCGCCAGCGCACTCGACGGCAACAGGGTGCGCGACGCGTGGATGGGGGCATCCAACGTCTCGGGCCTCAACGCGGCTCGCCTCGCCGCGGCCGGCCTGGCCTCGAACACCGGGACGGCCGCGCTGACTCTCGGGGAGCTGCTCGGAGCATTCGATCCGCAGGAGACGACGTCCGGGCTCGGGACCCGCTGGGACATCGAGCACGGCTACTTCAAGCGGCACGCAGCCTGCTCCTTCACCCACCCGGCCGCCGACGCCGTGCTGGCACTGCGGGAGTCGGGTCGTCTCCCGGAGCCGACGAGGATCGACGCGATCACGGTGGACACCCACTCCCTGGCCGTGGGTCTCGATCGCCCGACGTGGGACAACCGGCTCTCGGCGATGTTCTCCATCCCCTTCGTGGTCGCTGCGGCACTCGTCCACGGAACCCTGGGACCCGAGGCCTCGGACGACGACGCGCTGCAGGACCCAACCGTGCGCGCCCTGGCCCAGCGGGTCCACGTCCGGCTCGCCCCGGACCTCGACGCGAGGCTGCCAGCCGAGCGGCCCGCGCGGGTCACGATCACCGCGGGGACGGAGCACGTCACCGAGGAACGCCCGAACCCGGTGGGGGACAGTGACTTCCACCCGTTTGACGAGCCCGGCCTCCGCGCCATGCTCGCGGAGCTCTTTGGCGGCACGGCTCCCGTGGACCGGGTTGCCCGGGCGGTCGATGGGCTCTTCGCCGGGCAGGCCGCCTCTGTTCTTGACGTCCTCGCTGCGCCCCTCGACACCGACCTCAACGCGGTCGCGCCGCCCACCTCATCCTCGTCCTGAAGGTCAACCCAATGCGCATCTTCTCCGTCACGCCCATCCACGTCGGTCCAGGCGAGCTGGCTCGCCGCCAGGCCCGTTACCGCTCCCTCGTCCCCGCGGGGGTCACTCTCGACCTCGTCGACATCGGGCCCGAAGCGCCCAGGGCCCTCGACACTGACGACGACGTCCGCGCGAGCGAGGCTGCCGTCATGGCCGCGTTTCGGGCGGCGCCCGCGGGCTACGACGTGCTTATGCCCGACTGCGTTCTCGACCCGGGCGTCGCGGACCTCGCCGGCGAGCTGCCGATCGTCGGCATCCTGCAGCTCAGCCTGGGCTGGCAGGTCATCCGGGGCCGGAAGGTTGGTCTCGTGGCCCGGAACGACGCCATCGCCGACGAGTTGAGGGCCCGCGCGGCTGTCTACGGGTGGAGCGATCACGTTGACGGTGTGCAGGTCCTTGGTCTCGGTGTTGAGGCCATCGCGGACCACAACCAGTGGACCGCCGGCCTCGAGGCGGCTCTGGACAGGTTCGGGGAGGGCGTCTCGACGGTGATCAACGGATGTTCCGCCGTCGAGGTCAAGGACGACCGCGGCATCTCCGTGGTCGACCCGACGGCTTTGGCCCTACGACTGCTCGCGGCGGGTGGCGTTCGATGAGTGACGAGCGGCCCGATCTTGTCGTCGCCGGTGCAGGCGGGGGTCTCGTCGGTGCCCTCCGAGCGGCTGAGCTGGGCCTGGACGTTCTGGTCGTCGAGGCGTCCGCGCACTACCGGCGCGGCAACAACACGTCCATGTCGACGGCCATGATTCCTGCGGCGGGTTCCCGCTGGCAGCGGGAAGTGGGGATCGACGACTCTCCCGAGCAGTTCGTCGCTGACGTCCGGGCCAAGACGAAGGGCCAGGGCGACGAGCGCGTGGCCGGCGCGCTGGGCGAGGTGTCGGCGCGCTTCGCGGACTGGCTGGCCGACCACCTCGGCATCCCGCTGCAGCTCGTGACGGACTTCCACTACCCGGGGCACAGCGTCGACCGCTGCCTCACGGTCGAGGGGCGTCACGGCTCGATCCTGCTCGACCACCTCATCCGGAAGGTCAAGGAGGACGACCGGATCACGATGCTCGTTCCCGCTCGGCTCGTCGATGTGGTGCTCGGCGAGGACGGGTGCACCGCGGTCATCGAGCAGCCGGACGGGACCGAGCTGCGCGTGGAGACCGGCGCTGTCCTCCTCGCCAGCAACGGTTACGGCGGCGACCGAGAGCTCGTCGAGCAGTACCTGCCCGAGATCGCGGGAGCCGTCTACCACGGCAGCGAGACCTCCCGTGGTGATGCCCTGCGGATCGGCGAGCGGCTCGGCGCGGCAACGGCATTCCTCGACGCATATCAAGGGCATGCCGCCCTGGCCAAGCGTGGCGCAACCCTGGTCGGCTGGGCGACCATCATGCACGGCGGCTTCATGGTGAACGCGGAAGGACGGCGGTTCGGCGACGAGACGACCGGCTATTCCGAGTACGCCGCTCAGCTCGCCGCACAGCAGGGTGCCGAGGGCTGGATCATCCTCGACCAACGGGTCCACGACGCGTGTCTGGCCTTCACCGACTTCCGCCAGACGGTGGAGAGCGGGGCGCTCGTGTGGGGTGATTCCCTCGACGCCCTGGCCCAGTCCATCGGCGTCAGCGCCGCTGCCTTGTCGGAGGAGGCCGCCAGCCTCGCGGAGGTCGCCGAAGGGGCGGGCGCCGACCGGTTCGGTCGCGTGAGCGTGGAAGCCGCGCTCGTTCCCCCTTTTGCGGCGGTGAAGGTGGTGCCGGCCCTGTTCCACACGCAAGGCGGCCTCGTCGTGGACGAGCACGCCCAAGTCCTGCTCCCCGAGGGCACCGCGATCCGCGGCCTCTACGCCTCCGGCGGTGCCGCCGAGGGGATCTCCGGACACGGAGCAGCGGGATACCTCGCGGGCAACGGCCTGCTGCCCGCGCTGGGCCTCGCCTTCCTCGCAGCCGAACACGTCGCGTCCGTCCATGAACGACCAGCGACCCCCATCACGTCCTGAAGGAGGACCCATGCTCGACCTGCTGATCAAGAACGTCACCGTCGTCACCACCGAGGACGGAGCCGGCGAGTCAGGGCAGCGACTGGACCTCGGTATCGCCGACGGCAAGTTCGCCCGGGTTGAGGCCGACATCCCTGCTGAGGAGGCCGCCGAGGTCGTCGACGGTCGGGGCCTCGTCGCCTTCCCCGGGGTCGTCGACGCCCACCAGCACTGGGGCATCTACAACCCGCTGGAGGAGGACACGGTCACGGAGAGCCGGGCCAGCGCGCAGGGCGGTGTCACGACCGGGATCACCTACATGCGCACGGGTCAGTACTACCTCAACCAGGGCGGCCCCTACCGGGAGTTCTTCCCCAAGGTGCTGGGAGCCGCGGAGGGCCGGTCCTTTGTGGACTATGCCTTCCACCTGGCGCCGATGATGCGTGAGCATATCGACGAGATCCCTTCCATCATCACCGAGTTCGGCGTGCCGTCCTTCAAGATCTTCATGTTCTACGGTAGCCACGGCCTGCACGGCAGGTCCCAGGACCAGAGCGAGTTCCTCATGATCCCGCCGGGCGAGCGCTACGACCTCGCGCACTTCGAATTCGTGATGCGGGGCATCCAGCAGGCCCGTGAGCAGCTGCCGGAGCTCGCCGACCAGATCTCCCTGTCGCTGCACTGCGAGACGGCAGAGATCATGACTGCCTACACCAGGCTGGTCGAGGAGGCCGGCGAGCTCACGGGTCTCGCCGCCTACAGCGCGTCCCGGCCACCTCACTCCGAGGGCCTCGCGATCACCATCGCGTCCTATCTGGCCGATGAGACCCAGCTGCCGAACATCAACCTGCTCCACCTCACCTCCGCGAAGGCCCTCAAGGCGGCCATGCTCATGAAACAGACCTTCCCCCACGTCAACTTCCGCCGTGAGGTCACCATCGGGCACCTGCTCGCCGACGTCGAGACCGCCCAGGGCGTCGGCGGCAAGGTCAACCCGCCGCTGCGCCCGCGCGCCGACGTCGAGGCGCTGTGGGCGCACCTACTCGCCGGCGAGGTGGACTGGGTGGTCAGCGACCACGCCTGCTGCCGCGACGAGATGAAGTTTGGCTCCCCCCGCGAGGACGTGTTCCTGGCCAAGTCCGGCTTCGGCGGTGCCGAATACCTGCTGCCCGGGCTGGTCAGCGAAGGCCGCAAGCGGGGCCTGTCCCTCTCACGCATCGCGGCGTTGACGTCGTGGAACCCGGCCCAACGCTTCGGGCTGCACTCCAAGGGCACGATCGCGCCGGGCTTCGACGCCGACATCGCGCTGGTCGACCCGGACGCGTCCTGGGTGATCGATGCCGCCGAGTCGGAGTCCACCCAGGAATACACACC
>NZ_DATCWX010000297.1:0-2661 GCF_036566125.1 Intrasporangium sp. | reverse complement strand
TTACCTCGTCGCACTTGCCGGTCGGCTGGTGCGCGAGGTCGGCGCCCTGGCGCGCCGGGCCGGCGCGTCCGGCAAGCGCCTGCCGACGCTGACCATCGACACGCAGATCGGCTTCCGGTCGGCCGCCGACCGGGCTGCGTTCGCGGACGACCTGACCGCCGCGGTGCTCGACCTGGCCGCTCGCTACCACCACGACGACGGGCGCCCGCACCGGCTCCTCGTCGCCGCCCACCCCCTTCCTGAGGAGAACCCATGAGCACCACATTGAACGTCCCGTACCGCCTGGAGTTCAGCGTCGAGGTCCCGGGCACCCCCGAGCAGGTCTGGCAAGCCATCGCCACCGCCAAGGGCATGAGCGCCTGGTTCGCGCCGACCGAGATGGAGGAGCGCGAGGGCGGCTCGCTGCACTTCACCATGGGCCCGGAGATGGGCTCGGACGGCCAGGTCACCGCCTGGGAGCCGCCGCGCCGGCTCGTCTACAAGGAGGACTGGGCCGCCCTCTTGGGCAAGGACCCCGATGCGCTCAGCCCGCTGACCTCGGAGTTCCTCGTCGAGGCACAGTCCGGCGGCACCTGCATCGTGCGCGTCACCAGTAGCGGCTTCGGGACCGGCGCCGCCTGGGAGTCGGAGTTCTGGGACACCATGGGACCGGGCTGGATGCCGTTCTTCGACAACCTGCGCCTCTACCTGTCGCACTTCCCCGGCCAGGAGGCTACACACCTGGAGGCCAGCGCCTCCCACCCCGGCGACGCGGACGTGCTCTGGTCAACCCTGCACGACGTGCTCGGGCTGGGCGACGAGGGCGCGACGGTCGAGGTCCGCGGCGCCACCGGCACGGTCGAGCGCGTCGGTGAACGGCAGACCTTGGTCCGGCTCACCGGACCGGTGCCCGGAATGCTCAGTGTCTACGCGTGGGACGACGGCGACGGCAAGGCGACGGCCGGCGTACGGGCCTACCTGTTCTCCGCCGACGCCGCAGACTACGTGCGGCGCGAAGAGCCGGCCTGGCAGGCCTGGCTGCAGGAGATCTCCGTCCCGGCCTGATCTCTCCCGTTACCCAGGGCGGCGGCGCCGGTCGACGCAGGTGCGTAACTCCGCCGCGAATCGACCACCAAAGGGGGAAGTGCGCTCGGTGAGTTCAGCCGTTGAAGTAGGGCGTCGTAAGCGATCGACGCGAGATCATCCGAGTGCAGGTGCGGCGCCTAGTCCTGGCATCGCGTGATCGCGTCAAGGATGTCTGCGCACCGCTGCTCCTCGGACCGGGTCACACTGGCACCGCGTCAGCCGTCGCACTCGAGGAGACATCACCTCGCAGCAGCGACGTCGCCACCACATCGACTCGTATCCCCAGGAGCTCTGTCAGCTCTTCGGCAACGCCGGATACCCGGAGCAGTTCATTGCCCCCGCCAGGCAACAGGTCAACCGTCAGGTCGATGTCGCTGTCGGGTGTGGCGTCGCCACGGGCAACGGAACCGAACAGCCGTGGGTTCGTCGCTGCATAACTGGCCAAGATCGCGTCGAGCGCACCTCTGTGGCGCGCAATCGCTGCGCGCAGCGACTGGCTCCGCCTCGTCACGGTGCTCATGCACCAAGGGTAACGGCGCAAGACTGTCGGGCTCGTCCGATAACCCGGCCTCAACATGCCGGCCTCGGCCCAGCGCTTCGCCTCGGGGCACGGAAGCTGTTCACTCGATCGGCATAATCCGTCGTCAGCCGACAAGCAGCTCACGCCTGGGTGCGCAGATAGCGTCCGAAATGCGGCACCGTGAACGCGATCTGACCTCGCTCACCGGAGTAGATCAGCCCCTTCTTGATCAGCGCATCCCTGGCGGGAGAAAGGGATTGGGGCTTTCGCCTGAGGATGTCTGCCACCGCTGAGGTCGCGACGGCGTCCATCTCGTTGACGATGCCGTATGCCGCTGAGCTCGCTCCCAGCCCGTCGTGACCTGAGTCGTCGGGCTGGGTGCCGCTCGACCGGATCAGGGCGGCGTCGGCCATCGCCCTCAGGTACTCGCGCTCGGCCGGGGTCGCGCGCTCGAAACGTGACCCGAAGAAGCCGACGGCCAACTCCGACTCGGCTTCGGGCGCGGCCACGCGGATGTCCTCAGCCGAGATGGGGGACGTGGGGGCGACGTCCCACACGACCTTGCCGTAGGCCTGGATGAAGTAGGGGTAGCCGGCCGTGACGGCGTACATGGCCTCGAGTGCCTCGGGAGCGAACGCGCACCCCTCGTCGGCAGCCGGACCCACCAACGCCTGGTCCGCCGCCTCGCGAGGGAGGCGGTCGATGCGTTGGTAGCGAAACAGCCTCTCGGAGTAAGACTTTGATGCGGAGAGGACCGCCGGTAGATGGGGCAGCCCGGCTCCGACGACGATGACGGGCAGGCCCGACTGCGAGATCTCGTGGCAGGCGGCGCAGAGCGCGGAGACGTCCTCCGGGTCGAGGTCCTGCATCTCGTCGATGAAGATGGCGACTCCCTTGCCGACGTCGGCGGCGAGCCCGCCGATGTCGGTGAAGAGCTCCACGAGGTCGATCTCGATGTCTCCGGAGTCCGCGCGGCCGGCAACGGCCGGCACGTCGATGCCCGGCTGCCACTTGTCCCGCAGCTTGGCCCCCGTCGGCGCGTCCCGGAGCGCGAACGACTTGATGATGCCGAGCAC
>NZ_DATCWX010000291.1:0-3031 GCF_036566125.1 Intrasporangium sp. | reverse complement strand
GGACGCGGCCGAGGAGGGCCACTGCCCGGGGGTCGGTCCTGGCATCGAGGTCGGTCGAGGTAGCGGCGTCGAGGTCCCGCAGAAGGGCCTCGACCTCCGTGAAGTGGAGCCTCCGCGTCTTGGTGTTCATGAAGTGCTCCTTGAGGTCTCGGCTTCGGGCAGTTCCTCGCGCCTGGCTTGTGGGAGGGATTCGGCCAGGGCCCTGAGGGCTCGCCGTGCCCTGCTGAGGCGCAGCCGGTAGGCCACCGGTGAGATGCCCAGCACTCGCGCGGCTCGTGGCGAGTCGAGCCCGTCCCACACGGTGAGCGAGAGGGCCTCTTGATGCGCCGTGGACAAGCGACGCCACGCCTGGGCGAGATCGAGCCGCCTGGCGACCAGGTCCGGATCGAAGCCGATGCTGTCGCTGCCCTGACCGAGGCCGTTCTCGGCCACCCGGACCGCGAGCGCCTGCTGCCGGAGCTGGCCGCGGACCCCGGACAGAAGGGTCAGTCGCGCTACTCCGAAGAGCCACGCCCGTGCGTCGTCCGGGTCCTCGGGGACGTCCGCCAGTCGGCGCCAGGCGACGAGGAACACCTCGGAAGCGATGTCCTCGGCATGGCTCGGATGGACACGACGCTGGATGAAACGCAGGACGGACGCGTAGGTCTCGGCGAAGAGCTCGGTGAACCGCTGCTCGCCGCACGGTGGTCCGGTGTCGTGATTGCTCATGCCCCCTCATGTCGGTTCGGACCCTGAGTGTTTCATCCTCTTTTGCGCGCCCGCTGACGTCTGGTCACCGCCACGGGGGAAGATGGCGGAGTGAGCACGAGCGACGAGGTGAGGCGGGACCACGAGCTCCGTGACGCCACCGACGTCGGCGATGTGCCCGAGGGCGGTCATCCGGCCGACTACCGAACGCCGGGACGCGCCCAGGCACTGAATGCCACCAAGGCCGTCGGCCGCGGCATCGGCAAGGCGACGGTCGCGGGTGCCAAGGCGACGGCCGCGACGTCACGGTTCGCCGCCGCCAAGTTCCGCGGCTTCACGCACTCCGGGGGTGCGGGCGAGACCGGCCTCGCGCGGATGACCGAGCTCCACGCCAGCCACACCGCAGGCGACGCCGCGATGATGCTCGCACTCGCCGGCGTCTTCTTCTTCAACCCCCAGACCGCCGAGGCCCGCAGCCAGGTGGCGGTTTTCCTGCTCCTGACGATGATCCCGTTCACGCTCATCGCGCCGTTCGTCGGGCCGCTCCTCGACCGGTTCAGCCATGGACGGCGCTGGGCGATCGGGACGACGATGGCGACCCGGGCCTTCCTCTGTTGGGTCCTCGCCGAAGCGATCTACAACAAGAGCGACTGGCTCTTCCCCGCCGCGCTCGCGGTGCTGATCGCCTCCAAGGCCTACAACATCGCCCGCGCGGCGGCGGTCCCGCGGCTGCTCCCAGCGGGCACGAGTCTGGTCAAGGCCAACTCAAAGGTCTCGATCGCGGGAGTCATCGGCGCCGTCGTCGGCGGTGCGCTCGCTGCGGCAGCCCTCAAGGTCGGCGCGCCGTGGGCACTGCGGGTCGCCTTCGTGCTCTTCGTCATCGGCACCGTGCAGGCGATCCGGCTTCCGCCTGATGTGGACAGCAACGCCGGCGAGATCTCGCTCAGTGACACGCAGCCGGTGCGGCAGCCCGCGTCGAAGCGGGAGCGAGCCCAGCGGCATACGGCAGCCACTCCCGCGCAGGAAGGGGCAGCGCTCGAGGTCGACTCAGCCGGCATCTTCGGGCGCTACCTGCGAAGCTTGCACGCCATCCCGTGGCCAGTCCGGCACGCGATGTGGTCGACCGGCGGTACGCGACTGCTCACCGGGTTCCTCATCATGTACGTGGCGTTCCTTGCCAAGGAGCACCCGATCAGCGGGATGCGCGGTGAGCTCATCCTCGGGATCACGGCGGCCGCGATCGGCCTGGGCAACGCGCTCGGCAGCCTGCTGGGCAACAACCTTCGCGACTACCACCCGGAGCGCGTCGCGATGCTCTCCGTCTTGCTCGCGACTCTCGCATGCATCGCGACGGCGCTCTGGTATGGCGTATGGACCCTCGTGCTGCTCGGGCTGGTGCAGGGGCTGACGGCTCAGCTGGCCAAGCTGTGCTTCGACGCGCTCGTGCAACGCGAGGTGCCGGAGAACGTGCGTGCGTCGGTCTTCGGCTGGTCCGAGACCATGCTGCAGATGCTCTGGGTGCTCGGCGGCGCGCTCGGCATCATCCTGCCGCTCAACCCCCAGGTCGGCTTCTCCGTGTGCGCCGTGATGCTCCTCTGGACGGTGGTCATGGCGGCTCGCCAGCGCAGGATCGGCGCGGGGGCGGCCGGTCGCGCGCGTCCGGCACGCGGGGGTGCCGTGCGTCCTGGCTGACGTCATTCGCGAGCTCGTGGAGGTGTGTCACACCCAGCGTGACCTCGTGTGGACGGACATCCACGACTACGACGGTGTGGCCGATTTCCGGTCCTTCTTCGAGTCGGTTTCGTCAGCCTTCCTCAACACGGGGCCGGTGCGCTCGAAGCAGGCACGGCACGAGGCCGGGCGGCTCGGCATGGCCTGAGGTCGTCCCGGTTCTTCGAGTTGTCGCCTGAAACGCCTTGGGGCTGTGGATAACTCCCCGGCCGTGACGCCAGGTTTGTCTAGGTTCGGGCGTCGTGAGCTACACGATCGACACGGACCGCACGAGGGCGCTCGGGTCCACCATTCGAAAGAGCGGAAGCGAGTTGCGCGACTGCGCAACAACCTTCGCGTATGCCGCTGGGCTGGCTCGTCGGGGCATCGTCACGGACCACGTCGGGCTGGCCCAGTCGCTGTACGAGTTCACGACAACGCACCTGACCGTCCTCGAGGCAGTCGCCGCAGCGTCCGCCGCGCTTGCTCGTGACCTGACGTGGGCAGCCCAGTCTGCGCACGACGTGGAGGTCGCGGCCGCCGCGGGGCTGGGCGCCTTGGGCGCGCCGCCGCCGAAGGACTCGCACGGGGTGCCGCTCTGATGCCGTGGGAGGCCGGGCGGGGCGGCTCACGA
>NZ_DATCWX010000278.1:0-7379 GCF_036566125.1 Intrasporangium sp. | reverse complement strand
GCGGAGCAACCCATGAAGCGGTCGTATGCCGCTGGGCTCGTCGCGCTGCGACCTGACCGTGACGGGGTGGTGACGGGTTACGACGGCATCGACGAGATCCAGCATCGCCTGGGCGACTGGATCATCGACGGGCACTTCCCTCCGGTCGGGGAGGGGACCCAGCCGGTCGAGGCGGGCTACATGGCCAACGCCTACGTGCGGCTGCGGCACCCGGACTACGACGCCGCCCGGGCGATGCTCGATGACATCGGTCGCACCATCAAGGTCCATGCCGGCTGAGCTGTCTGGGCAACCGGTGACAACGATTCTGCTTGGGCCGCAACGGTTCACGACAACGGTGCAGGCGACGCTGCGCAGCCTCGACCGCGAGGGGCCGGTTGCGATGATCAACGCCGGGTGGGAGGAGCGCGAGGCCGAGGACGCCGAGCTGCGCGGGGTGCTCGACGACCGCGGAGTCAACGTCAGCCTCTACGGCCGGGCCGTCGAGGCGCTGGGCAGCGACCGGGACCTTCGCGTCGCCATCCTCGAGCACCGCACCCGCCACGCCGAGCTGCGGGCGTTCTACGGCATCCGGCTCCAGGCCGCATGGGACACCGTCTTCGCCGTGATGCGGCGGGCGTCGAAGAACGACGTTGCCGAGGGTGCCCGGCGGTCCGCCATGCAGGCGCTGCGTGACGTCGACGACTGGTATGCGTACGAGGTCGCACGGATCGTCGACACGACCGCGACGTCGCAGGTCGTCCAGTCGAGCGAGGCGTTGGCGCGCCAGCGTCGCGAGGTCGCCGAGACCATCTCGGGCGCAGCGGTGGTCGCCGTTGCCGGGGGGCATGTCGGCATCCTCATGGAGACGCTCCGGCTGCTCGACGTCGCCATTCCGCCGCAGACGCCCGTCATCGCCTGGTCGGCGGGCGCCATGGCGGTGTGCAACCCAGTCGTGCTCTTCCACGACTTCGCGCCTCAGGGGGTCACTGCGCCGGAGGTCCACGACCGGGGGCTGGGGCGGTTGCGCGGGATCATTCCGCTACCGCACGCGCGGCGCCGCCTTGCCCTTGAGGATCGGGAGCGAATGGCGCTCTTCGCCAAACGCTTCCCGGCCCACCGCCTCGTGCCGCTCGACGACGGGACGATCGTCCGGTTCTCGGGTCAGGTCGACCCGGGCCATGGGCCAACGGTCCTCCCCGAGGGCGCCCGCTACGTCGAGTCGGACGGGGCGATCGCCACCTGGGGCGCGGCATGACAGCGCGGCTCGCCATCAACCGGCTGCGGGACCGCGTGCCGCTCGACGGAGCTGCGGTCGACCGCTTCCTGAGTCGCCACGGCTCTCCCATCATCGAAGGTGAACGGGCGACGTTCATCTGGCGCGGCGAGGCCGATGGGGCCCAGGTGCGTCACCGTGTCGTCGGTCTGCCCGATCCGCTCGCGATGGAGCGGGTCGCGGGAACCGATCTCTGGACGGTGACGACGGTCCTGCCGGAGGGGTCGCGGGTCGAGTACCAGATCGAGGTCCGGCGTGGCGCGCGGCACGAGCAGTTCAACGACCCGCTCAACCCGCGGCTCGCCCACAGCCCGCTCGGTTCCTCGTCGGTCTGCGCGAGCCTCGGGTATCAGGTGCCGGACTGGGTGCGGTTCGACCCGGAGGCGAGGCAGGGCACGCTCGTCGAGGAGAGCCTGCGCAGCAAGGCGCTGCGACGCGAGCAACGCTTCCACGTCTACCTGCCGGCCCGGTTCAACCGGGCGCTGCGCTATCCCCTCCTCGTCGTCCATGACGGCAGCGACTACCTCAACTTCGCGGCAATGAAGACGGTCCTCGACAACCTCATCCACCGCCTCGACGTCGACCCGCTCGTGGCGGTCTTCGTCCCACCGGGGGATCGACTTCGCGAGTACGCGAACCACGCCCCCCATGCGCGGTTCATCGCCCGCGAGCTCGTGCCGCTGCTCTTGGAGCGGCTGCCGCTCGTCGACTCTCCGGAGGCCCGGTGCCTCATGGGGTCGAGCTTCGGTGGGATCGCGTCGCTGTCGACGGCGGTGCGCTACCCCGGGTTCTTCGGCTCGCTGCTGCTCCAGTCTGCGTCGCTCGTCTTCACCGACATCGGCTTCCAGCACGGCGGCGGCCCGGCCTTCGACCCGGTCGTCAAGTTCGTCAACCGCTATCGGGCGCGACCGACCGCCGTCGTCGACCGGATCTACCAGTCGTGCGGCGTCTACGAGCCGCTCATCACCCCGAACCGGTCGATGGTCCCCGTCTTCCGGCAGACCGGGATGCAGGTCCGTTACGTCGAGGCCCGCGACGGCCACAACTGGGAGAACTGGCGGGACCGGCTTGGCGACGGGCTGTCCTGGCTCTTCCCTGGACCGCAGAAGTTCGTCTACGAGTGAGAGCCGCTGCGCGGGGACCAGGAGACGCGCGAGCGAGGGTCCGCCACACCGGGCCGCCCGGTCGCGTGGACCGCAACGGCAGTGCGTGGTTGAGTTTGCGCTACCGGAGAGAGGATGCGTGATGAAGGCGAGCGACCGTTGGCACTCCGACCGGCTCGGGACGGAGATCACCGTGGCCCGCTGGGGCACCTACGGCATGCCGGTGCTGCTCTTCCCGACCGCTGGCGGGGATGCCGAGGAGGTCGAGCGACACAAGATGGTTGCCCACCTGGCTCCGCTCATGGACGCCGGCCGGGCCAAGGTGTACTCCTGCGACAGCGTCGCCGGCAAGGCCATGGCAGAGCGCGCGGGGACTCCAGACCAGCTGCTGGCCCTTTTCAACCTGTTCCACCAGGCCGTCGCCGAGGAGATCATCCCCGCGATCCACAGCGATTCCGGCGGGCGTCTACCGGTCGTCGTGGCCGGGGCGTCGATCGGGGCCTTCAACTCTCTCGCGATGATCTGTCGATACCCGCATCTGGTCAGCTCGGCGGTCTGCATGAGCGGGACCTACGCGATCGAGAAGTTCATCGGCGGCCGCTTCACCGACGACCTCTACTTCAGCTCGCCGCTCCACTTCCTGCCCGGCCTCGAGGGGCCGGCGCTCGACACCCTCCGCCAGCGCATGGTCGTCTTCGCGTCGGGCAGCGGGGCCTGGGAGGACGTGAGCGAGTCATGGGCAGCTGCCAAGGTGCTGGGCGCCAAGGGCATCCCCAACCGGGTCGACGACTGGGGTTCGGGCTACGAGCACGACTGGCCGACGTGGTGGGAGATGCTGCCGCTCTACCTCGACGACCTCCTGCCCTGATCCCTCAGCGTCGAGTGTGCACGTCGTGCCGGCACCCCGGGGGCGCCACGTGGGTATGAGGTGGCCGGGGAGCCACTCGCGCCGCCACCGCTAGGATGACCACGCCGACAGGGGGCCGATGGGCTGCCTGCCGTCGTCCCTCGCCCCGCCTCGTCCGGCTGGTGGTGTCTCCATCGAAGAGGACCTGTCCATGCGTCGATTCCGCACCCCCCTTGCGGGCGTCGGCGTACCCGTCCTCACGGCACTGCTGCTCGGCGCCTGCACGGCGACCGCCCAACCCACGCTCCCTCCCACGCCGTCGGCGGCGACTGCCACGGCCACCGGCGCAGGAACGCCGACCCCGACGACGACGCCGGTCGAGCGACCCCCGCTCGTCGTCGAGACGCTGTTCGACTTCACGTCACTCGACCCGTCCACCGTCGTTGAGCGCAGCGGTCGTTTCGTGGCCGACGCGGTCTACGAGACGCTGACGACGCTCGACCCCAAGGACCCCACGACGGTCCGTCCGGGGCTCGCGGAGTGGACCACGTCCCCCGAGCGCACCTGGCTGACCCTGCGCCTCCGGCCCAACCTGACGTTCTCGGACGGGAGCCACATCACCTCGGATGACGTCATCTACACGCTCTCGCGAGCGCGCGGTCTCGGTGGCGCCGCGGCCCAGCTCCTCGGGCCGATCAGCCTGACGAAGGTCGACAACCGCACCCTGACCGTGACCTCACCCCACACGAACTTCGCCCTGCCCGCCGTCCTCGCCAACCCGGCCTTCGGCATCCTCAACGCCGACGTCGTCAAGGCCAACGGCGGATCCGTCAGGCCCGGTGACGCAGCGACAACATGGCTGACGTCCAACTCCGCCGGCTCGGGCCCCTACGTCATCGACCGGGTCGAGACGGGCCGGTCGATCACGCTCAAGCCGAACCCGAACTGGGCTGGCGAGCGACCGGAGTTCAGCGACGTCATCATCCGCAACGCCACCCCAGCCCGCCAGGCGCAGGACATCGAGAGCGGGGCGGCCGACATTGTGCTGGACCTGCCCCCCGATCGCGCCGACGCCATGCAGCTGCGACCGGCTGTCTCGAGCGTCGCCATCACGTCGCAGACCTCGCCCAGCCTCGCCTTCCTGCTCCTCAACGACGACCAGACGGTGAACGGCTGGACGGGCAACCCGGACTTCGTCACCGCCGTGCGGCTCGGACTCGACGTGCAGGCGATCACCGAGGCGGCCGGGGCCGGGGCCACCCCTGCGCTGGGCCTCGTGCCTCGCGGTCTCCCGGGGGCCTTCGAGCCGCCAGCTCCCCCGCCGACCTCGTCGCCGGTGCCGACCACATCCGGCCCCCCGGTCACGCGGCCACCCACGACGCCTGGCACCCCGACGCCGACGACCTCAACAACTCCTGCGCCCATCGGCACGGCAGCACCCATTCCGACTGCGACACCGACCGCTCCTCCGGTCCGCGACATCGCCGCCGCGAAGGCAGCGCTGGTCCGCTCTGGCTACCGGGGTGCCCCCATCCGCCTCTCCTACGCGAGCGACCGCCCGGTCCACGGCATCGACCTCGGCGTCGTCGCCAGGGCGATCCGGACTCAGCTGGCCCAGATCGGGGTGCGCGTCACCCTCGCCCCGGCCCCGATGGCGAAGGCCCTCGCCGACTACGAGAAGGGCACGAACGCCATGGGCCTGTGGAGCTGGACGCCCGAGTACGTCGATGCCGAGGCCGCCCTCGCGTTCGCACCGGGTGGCCTCGTCGCGAACCGGGCCCGCTGGGTGCGCGGGGTGAACTCCGCCATGGACGAGCTCACCGCAGAGACACGCAGCTCCTACGGCGAGGACCGTCCGGGCGCATTCGCGCGGTGGCAGCTCCAGATGAGCGAGTTCGGCCCGTTCGTCCCCTTGTTCCAGCCCGCCGCTCACCATGCTCACGGGGACCGCGTGACCGAGGTGCCGCTCACGCCACTCGGCACCATCGACCTGGCCCGCGTCCGCTGACGCCACGAAGTGACTGCCGTATGCCGCTGAGCTCCCTCCCACCCGTCCGTGGCCTCCTGCTCGCCGCTGGGTCGGGCAGCAGGATGGGCCGGCCAAAGGCTCTCATCCGCCCCCGTCCGGACGGGCCGACCCTCGTGGAGCGTGCGGTCGACGTGCTCGCCCAGGGCGGTTGCGAGGGGGTGACCGTCGTCGTCGGTGCCGCGGCCGAGGAGGTGATGGCGGTGCTGGGCGGCGCGGACTTGCCTGGGGTCGACACGGTCCGCTGCGAGAACTGGTCCGAGGGGATGGGGGCGTCGTTGCGGGCCGGCCTTGCGGCAATGACGTCCCGGACCGAGGTCGAGGCGGTCCTGATCAGCCTGGTCGACCTGCCCGACGTGGGACCCGACGTGGTGCGACGCATCCTGGACACCCGAATTTCGTACACTCGATCAGGTGGGAGGCCTACCTCGGCGATCGAGTGGACAACTTCCGGGGCGTGGCGCTCGGAGTTGAGCCGAGCGGCATACGACAGCGTCCCCGGCCATCCCACGCTCATCGGCCGGGACCACTGGACGGGCGTCATCGAGGTTGCCCTGGGCGACCGCGGGGCGCGCGACTACTTCCGCGCGCGCGAGCACCGACTGGTCGAGTGCGGCGACCTCGCGACCGGGCGGGACGTCGACTCCCCGGCAGATCTCGACAGGTGAGCAGGCGCGGACGTGTCGTGCGCCGTCCTTCCGCGTTTCGCAATTGTCGGCAATGCTCAGGGCATGGACACCGTTTCCGAGCGCGTCAGCGGGCCCGGTCCGCGGCGGCTGCCTGCAGAGACGTTCGCGAGCCCGAGCGACGTCGCGGCGGCGCTCGGCCGGACCGGCTACCTCGCTGACGACGCCCTTGCCACGGTGACCTTCCTCGCGATCCGGATGGGTCGCCCGATCCTGCTCGAGGGTGAGCCCGGCACCGGCAAGACCGCTCTCGCCGAGGCGCTCGCGGAGTCCCTCGACCTCGAGCTGATCCGGCTCCAGTGCTACGAGGGCATCGACGCGACCCAGGCACTCTATGACTGGGACTTCCCGCGCCAGATCCTGCACCTGCGGACCGTGGAGGCGCTGTCGCGCGATGAGCGTCGCGACCCCCGCGAACTCGAGAACGAGCTGTTCGACGAGCGGTTCCTGCTCGCCCGGCCGGTGCTCCGGGCGCTGCGCAGGTCCCCGTGCGTGCTGCTCATCGACGAGATCGACCGGGCCGACGACGAGTTCGAGGCGTTCCTGCTCGAGGTCCTGTCGACCTGGCAGGTCACGGTCCCCGAGGTCGGCACCATCGCGGCGAAGACGCCACCGATCGTCGTGCTCACCTCGAACCGGACGCGCGAGTTGCACGACGCCCTCAAGCGGAGGTGCCTCTACCACTGGATCGACCATCCCGGGCTGGCGCGCGAGCTCGACATCGTCCGGACCCGCCTGCCTGAGGTGCCACCCGTTCTCGCCGAGCAGGTCGTCGGTGTCATCCAGCGGCTGCGCAACGAGGCCGGCCTCATCAAGCCGCCCGGCGTGGCCGAGACGCTCGACTGGGCCCGCGCCCTCGTCGCACTCGGGGCTGCCACCCTCGACCCGGAGGTGGCCGCAGCATCACTCGGATCTGCAGTCAAGTACCGAGAGGACGCGGAGCGGGTGCGGGCCATGCTCGATCGGGTGCTGACGGGATGATGACCGTCGACCTGCCGCAGGCTCGCTGGGCGGCCGAGGAGTGGCTGCTGGGCTTCGCCCGGGCCCTGCGCGCCGCCGGGCTGCCGGTGACTGCCGACCGGGAGCGGACCTTCCTACTCGCCGTCACGGAGGTCGGCCTCGCCGAGCGGCGGCAGGTCTACTGGACCGGCCGCGCCACGCTGACCTCGTCCCCCGCGGACGTCGAGCGCTACGACCAGGTCTTCACGTCGTGGTTCAACGCCGATCAGCCCAAGCAGACAAGACGGGTCGAGCGGGAGGTTCCGCCCGCGGCCCAGGCGGGGCTCGAGGACGCCGAGAGTGGTTCGGGCGAGGAGCCCAGCGAGGACATGGTCCAGGCCCGTGCGAGCGGCCAGGAGATCCTGCGGCACCGCGACCTCGCCACCTTGAGCATCGAGGAGCGGCAGGCGCTCGCTCGCCTCTTCGGTCGCCTCCACCCGCTGACCCCGCGGCGCCGCGCCCG
>NZ_DATCWX010000208.1:0-4401 GCF_036566125.1 Intrasporangium sp. | reverse complement strand
GCAACACACCCGCTTATCGACTGCCGGGCCCTGCTGCAGCAGGGCCCGGTAGTCGATAAGCGGGTGTGTTGCCTTCTGCACGGTGGACGAAGGCCCGGCCCGGCACCTGCCGCGGGCTCGAGCGGAAGGGAACTCAGCGGCATACGGCATAGTGGTTTGGTATTCAACTACTACCAAGCGTAGGATTGGCTGCATGGCAAGGCCACCCCAACCGAAGTGCCCGATCCGGGTCGGCGAGCCGTGCAGCCTGTGCTTCCCCGGAGCTGAAGGCCCGCAGGACTGTGGCCTGGTCTACCTCGTCCAGTCGGATCCCGAGTGGCGCGAGCAGCTCGCCGAGAAGCGTCGGGAGGTCCGGTCCCAGCAGCTCGCTGCGAGCTGACCGGTCCTCTCACGACCGCACCCGGTGTGTGAGAGTTGGGGCATGAAGGTAGCCGTCATCCAGCTCGCCTACGGTGACGACGAGAGCGTCGCCGACCGCACGGCGCGCGTCGTCGACCTCGTCCGTGCCCAGGAAGGGCATGACCTTGTCGTCCTCCCCGAGCTGTGGCCGGCCGGCGGGTTCGACTACCCCAGCTGGGACACCCGGGCCGAGCCGGTCGACGGCCCCATTGCCCAGGCGCTCGCCGACGCGGCCAAGTATGCCGGCGTGACCCTGCACGGCGGCAGCATCGTCGAACGGAGCGAACCGACGAGCACCGAGGGCCACGGCGTATGGAACACCTCGCTCGTCTTCTCACCTGGCGGAGAGCTCGTGGCGACGTACCGCAAGATCCACCGGTTCGGGTTCGGTGAGGGTGAACCACGGCTCATGGACCCTGGCGAGGACCTCGTCGTCATCGACGTTCCAGTGAGCCCCGGGGACTCCACAGGGTCGGCGCAGACGGTCCCGGTCGGCCTCTCGACCTGCTACGACCTGCGCTTCCCCGAGCTCTACCGCGCCCTGGTCGACCGGGGCGCCGAGGTCTTTGTCGTCCCGGCGGCCTGGCCGGCGAAGCGTGTCGCCCACTGGACCGTCCTGGGCCAGGCCCGCGCCATCGAGAACCAGAGCGTCGTCATCCAGTGCAACACCGCGGGGACGCATGCCGGCCATGAGATGGGCGGTCGCTCGCAGGTGGTCGACGCCACCGGCAGCGTCCTGGCGACCGCAGGACCCCACGAGGAGGTGCTCAGCGTCGAGGTCGACACTGACGCGACCCAGCGGTGGCGGCAGGCCTTCCCAGCGTTGGCCGACCGGCGGCTGCGGTGACCTCCGCCTCGGCCGCCCGTGCTCGCGTCAAGGTTCGGGCCCCGGAGCTGGTCGGGCGCGGCTGGCTCAACACCGGGGGCAAGGCGTACTCCATCGCCGACTTCCGTGGTCGCGTCCTGATCCTGGACTTCTGGACCTTCTGCTGCGTCAACTGCCTCCATGTCCTCGACGAGCTGCGACCCGTCGAGGCGCAGCACCCCGACGCGCTGACGATCGTCGGGGTGCACTCGCCGAAGTTCGAGCACGAGGCAGACCCCGACGCCCTCGCTGCGGCGGTCGAGCGGTACGCCGTCCACCACCCCGTCCTCGACGACCCGGAGCTCGTGACGTGGCGCGCCTACGCGGCACGCGCGTGGCCCACGCTGGTCGTCGTCGACCCGGAGGGCTACGTCGTGGCGTCGATGTCCGGTGAGGGCCACGGCCCGGGTCTCGCCTCGCTCGTCGGCGAGCTGATAGAGGAACACGCGGCGAAGGGCACACTCCAGCCCGGCGACGACCCCTACGTGCCGCCGCCTCCCGCTGACACCAGGCTCCGTTTCCCCGGCAAGGCCGTCGCCGTGGGGGACGGGTCATTTATCGTCTCGGACACGTCGAACCACCAGGTGGTCCACCTCGAGGCAGACCTCGAGACCGAGCGGGCCCGGTGGGGCGATCGCGGCAGCTTCAACGAGCCGCAGGGCGTGCTGCTCGCGACCCCGGCCGTGCGCGACGGGCTCGGCATCGACCTGCTCGTCGCCGACTCGGTGAACCACCAGCTCAAGGGAATCCGCTTCTCCGACAACAGCATCCACACGCTCGCAGGGACCGGCAGACAGCTTCGCGAACGCACCGGCGGGGGCCCGGCCCTGACACAGGACCTGTCGACCCCCTGGGACCTGGCGTGGCTGGGCGAGCGCCTCCTCATCGCCATGGCCGGCACCCATCAGTTGTGGGCCTGGACACCAGGGGACACCATCGAGCAGAGCATGATCGAGGTGGTCGGGGGCACGGCGAACGAGGGGTTGCGCGACGGCGACGCGCATCAGGCGTGGTTCGCCCAGCCCTCTGGGCTGTACACCTCCGCCGACGGCGGGCGCGTGTGGATCGCCGACTCCGAGACATCGGCCCTGCGCGCGATCACTCATGGCGACGACGGCACGCTCACCGTCGAGACCCACGTCGGGACGGGCCTGTTCGACTTCGGCCACCGCGACGGGCCGGCCGAGCAGGCGCTGCTCCAGCACCCCCTCGGCGTCACCGAGCTGCCCGACGGGTCGGTCGCGATCAGCGACACCTACAACGGGGCGATCCGCCGCTACGACCCTGCTCGCAAAGACGTGTCGACCCTCGCTCGCGGCCTCGCCGAGCCGAGTGACGCCGTCGTCGAGCGCGACCCGGACAGCGGCGAGACCCGTCTCGTCGTCGTCGAGTCCGCGGCCCACCGCCTTACCCGCGTTGCCCTGCCGGAAGACGCCCAGCGGGTCGACGGACCGGCACGCCGGACCCAACGACCCCCGACCGAGCTCGCACCCGGGGCGATCCACCTCGAGGTGACGTTCGTGCCGCCCAGGGGACAGAAGCTCGACCACCGGTGGGGTGACCCCACGATGCTCGACGTGTCCGCCTCGCCAGAGGGGCTCCTGCTCGACGGAGGCGGCAGGGCACCTGGGCTGCGCCGGACGATCAGGGTCGCGGGCGGCATACGGCATGGCACGTTGCACGTCTCCGTCCAGGCGGCCGCCTGCGACGGCGATCCGGATACCGGAGAGGTCCCGGAGCACGCGGCCTGCCATCTCTTCCAACAGGATTGGGGCATCCCGCTCACCCTCGTCGACGGGGCGCCCGGCACGCTCACGCTCGATCTTCGAGGCGCCTGACGTGCGCTCCCCGGCCTCGGGCCTCGCGGGACTGCTCGCCGTCGTGCTCCTGCCGGTCGCGCTGCTCGTCGCCTGGGTGTCCTCCGTCGGTACCGACACCGACCGTTTCGTCACCGAGATGCGGCCGGTCGCGTCATCTCCGGAGGTCCGGGACGCCCTGACGGACCGCACCATCGCCAGCGTTCAGGCGCAGCTGGACCTGCCCGACCGTCTCGCCCAGCAGCTCGAGCCGCCACTGCGCGAGCTCGTCGGCACCGTGCTCGCGCGACCGGAGGTCGACCGCGCCTGGGCCTCCGGCCTGCGCAGCGCCCACGGGGAGCTCGTGGCGGTCATGGAGGGAGACCGGCCGGCCAGCGTCGACTCGACCGGGCGGGTCGTCATGCCGCTCACCATCGAGCTCACCGGGCTGGAGCAGCTGCTCAGCGGCTTCGGCCTCGCGGGGGACGTCGCCGTCGCGTCGCAGATCCAGGTCCCACTCTTCTCGGCCGACGACCTCGCCACGGCGCGACGCACCTACGCCGTCGGCTCCATCGCCGGGCCGGCAGCACCCTGGATCGTCGTGGGCCTCGCCGCCGTCTCCGTCCTGCTGGCCCGGCGACGTGTCCGGGCGCTCGGGTTGCTGGGACTCGGCGGCATCGTGGCCAGCGTGGCCTTCGCGGCCGGCCTCGTCGTCGGCCGGGGCGAAGCCGCCGATGTCGTCCGCGACCCGATCGGCTCCGCGGTCATCACCTCCGCCTATGGGCTGGCGGAAGACGGGCTCATGTCCGAGACGCGCGTCGCCCTGGGAGTATCCGTCGGTCTGCTGGCGATTGCCCTGATTGTCGGACTCGTGCGTGTGATCCTCGGTCGTCGCGGGTAAGTGCTGGCCGAGGCGGGCACGTGGCCGGCCACAGAAGGCACGGAGAAGGAGACGACATGGGTATCGGACTCGGAGTTACCTTGTTGGTTCTCGGGGCGATCCTGACGTTCACCGGGCTCGACGAGAGCATCTTCAACACCGACCTCGACACCGTCGGGATCATCCTCATGGTCGGCGGTGCCCTCGCCCTGATCATGGGCGTCATCCAGAATGCTCAGCGCCAGCGCCACACCACGGTCACCGAGCGTCGTGGCGGTCCTGACATCGTCGAGCGGCGCGACGACGCCTACTGATCCACCTCGACGCCCACGAAGGCGGGCTGAGCGCGAGAACTCACGCGCTCGGCCCGCCTTCGTAGTTCGATGGAGGAGTGACGACTCATCGCGGGCCGGCTCGCCGCGGGGCCGGTGCATTGGATGCCGTCGCGGCCGCGGCCGCGG
>NZ_DATCWX010000189.1:0-20240 GCF_036566125.1 Intrasporangium sp. | reverse complement strand
GCCAGGGCGGCCCAGGTCGCCCGCCGGTTCGTGTACGACCCGAACTTCCGCCCCCGGCTGACGACCCCGTTCGCGGCGGCGGCCGTGTTGCACCGGCTCGCACCTCTCGCCGACGTCGTGACGCCGTCCTGGCCTGACGAGGCCCATCACCTGCTCGGGCTGGCAGCCGACGCGAGTCTTGAGGACGCCATCAGGGGGTTTGCCGCCCTTGGCCCTCGCGCGGTGGTCCTGACGCGCGGGCCGGATGGTGCAGTCGTCGCGGCGGAGGGATCTGTCACCGCGGTGCCCGGCGTCCCCGCCCCCGTCCTCGTGGACCAGACCGGAGCCGGAGACTGCCTCGCCGGCACCCTCGCCGCGCGGCTCGCCCTGGGCGACCCGCTGCTCGACGCGGTCGCTCTCGCCACAGCGGCCGCCGCTCTGTCAGTCGGTGGTCAGGGCGGCACCGGTCGTGTCCCCACGCTCACCGAAACGAGAGCAGCACTGGCCGCCGCGCGGCCGGTTGAGGAGCTGAACCGCCAATGACTGACTACCTGCTGCGACTGAGCGACGGCGACGACGTCGCCATCGCCCGTAACGACATCGACCCAAGCGCGACGCTTGCCGCCCCCGGTGGCGGCGCCCTGAGGGTTCACACCGGGATACCCAGAGGCCACAAGGTGGCATTGCACGACATCTCCGCGGGCAGCCTGGTTCGCAAGTACGGCCACGTCATCGGAGTGGCAACCGCCGAGATCCGAGCCGGCGACCACGTCCACGTGCACAACCTGGCGATGCCTGAGAGCGCGTCCGCGCTCGCGTCTGGCGGCGCCTCGCCGCAGGGCCTCCCCGCCATCCCGGAGCGACTGCGCCGCACCTTCGCCGGGATCCGGCGCCCATCCGGGGCCATCGCCACCCGCAACTACGTCGGCGTCCTGACGACGGTCAACTGCTCCGCGACAGTCGCCCGACAGATCGTGCGTCGCACCGAGGACGAGGTGGCGGCGCTGCATGGCCAGGGCGTCGACGGTGTCGTGGCACTGACCCACGGGACCGGATGTGGCATGGCCAGCCGGGGCGAGGGATGGGACGTCTTCCAGCGGACCCTGCGCGGCTACGCCCGTCACCCCAACATCGGCGCCCTGGTGGTGCTCGGCCTGGGCTGCGAGGTAAACGCCGTCAGCGCGCTGATGGCCGACCTGGGCCTCGACGGCGAACTTCCGGTCGAGTCGTTCACGATCCAGGACGCGGGCGGGACGGCCGCTGCGATCGCCCGGGGCGAGACGCTGGTCCGCGGGATGGCTCAGGACCTGTGCGGCACGGGCCGCGAGGAGGTCGGCGTCGAGCATCTCGTCCTCGGGCTGCAGTGCGGCGGGTCGGATGCGTTTTCCGGCCTCACTGCGAATCCTGCCCTCGGGGTGGCGAGCGACCTGCTCGTCGCGGCGGGCGGGACCAGCGTGCTCGGCGAGACGCCAGAGGTGTACGGAGCTGAGCAGATGCTGGCAGAGCGAGCTGTTCGGCCGGAGGTCGGCGAGGCGCTGCTCCACCGGATCGACTGGTGGGAGCGGTACACCGCCTCACAGGGAACCACGCTTGACGGCAACCCGTCGCCCGGCAACAAGGAGGGCGGCATCACCACCATTCTCGAGAAGTCGCTCGGCGCTGTTGCCAAGGGTGGCCGCAGCCCACTGGCCGCCGTCTGCGGGTATGCCGACCCCATCCCGCGACCGGGATTCGTCTTCATGGACACCCCTGGCTACGACCCGGTGTCGGTCACGGGGATGGTTGCCGGCGGCGCGAACGTCATCTGTTTCACCACCGGCCGGGGCTCGGTGTTCGGCAGTCGGCCGGTGCCGACGGTCAAGCTCGCGACCAATTCCGGTCTGGCGATGCGGATGGCGGGCGACATAGACCTCGACTGCTCAGGCGTCGTCGAGGACGGCGTGTCCTTGGAGGAGATGGGCGCGCGCGTGTACGACCTGCTGCTCGACACCGCGTCGGGTCGGAGAACCTTCAGCGAGGAACTCGGGCTGGGCGGCGAGGAGTTCGTTCCGTGGCAACTGGGGGCGGTGCTGTGAAGATCGTCGCCGCGGACGTGCTCGTCACGAGCCCCGGCCGCAACTTCGTCACCCTGAAAGTCACCACCGAGGACGGGCTGACCGGGCTCGGGGATGCGACCCTCAACGGTCGAGAGCTGTCCGTCGCGTCCTATTTGAGTGATCATGTGGTTCCGCTGCTCCTCGGGCGCGACGCCCGGAACATCGAGGACGCGTGGCAGTTCCTCTACCGATCCGCCTACTGGCGTCGAGGCCCGGTCACCATGTCCGCCATCTCGGCCGTCGACTCAGCCCTTTGGGACATCAAGGCCAAGGCTGCCGGGATGCCGCTCTACCAGCTGCTCGGCGGTGCGTCGAGGAGGGGGATCAGGGCCTACGGACACGCTTCGGGGCGAGACCTGGAGCAGCTCTTCGACTCGATGCGTCACCACCTGGAGCTGGGTTTCCGGGCCATCCGGGTTCAGACGTCCGTACCCAGCCTCAACGCCGTCTACGGCGTCCCGGCAACGCCGGCCACCAAGGGAGAGAACGGCCACTACGAGCCCGCCCAGCGCGGCCCCCTGCCGGCAGAGGAGGACTGGGACACAAGGGCCTACCTTCGACATATCCCGGGAGTGTTCGAGGCGGTCCGTAATGCGTTCGGCCCCGAACTGCCACTCCTGCACGACGGTCACCACAGGATGACGCCGATCGAGGCCGCCCGGCTGGGCAAGGCGCTCGAACCGTACGACCTGTTCTGGCTGGAGGACTGCACCCCCGCGGAGAACCAGGAGGCCTTGCGGCTGGTACGGCAGCACACCACCACGCCCCTGGCGATCGGGGAGGTCTTCAACACCGTCTGGGACTACCAGACCCTGATCCGCGAGCAGCTCATCGACTACGTCCGCTCGTCGGTGACGCACGCCGGCGGGATCACTCCGATGCGCAAGCTGATGGACTTCGCCGCTCAGTACCAGGTCAAGTCGGGAATGCACGGGGCAACCGACATCTCCCCGGTCGGGATGGCGGCGGCGCTCCACCTCGATCTGGCCATCCACAACTTCGGCATCCAGGAGTACATGCCGCACAACGAACTCACCAACGAGGTCTTCCGGCAGACGTTCACGTTCCAGGATGGCTATCTGCATCCTGGCGACCAACCAGGGTTGGGCGTCGAGCTCGACGAGAAGGCTGCGGCCCAGTTCCCCTATCAGGCCGCGTACCTGCCCTTCAGCCGGCTCAAGGACGGGACGATTCATGACTGGTGACAGCCACCCGCTCTACGGTGTCGGTCCCGTGGTGCCGGTGGTCGTCATCGACGACGCGGCCCAGGCCGTACCGCTGGCGCGTGCCCTGTCCGCTGGCGGGGTCGCCGTCATGGAGGTGACCCTACGGACCCGGGCAGCGCTCGAGGCGATCGAGCGCGTGGCAGCAGAAGTTCCCGACGTCCTCGTTGGCGCAGGAAGCGTCACCACGCCAAAGCACATCACCGAGGTCAGCCGGGTCGGAGCGTCGTTCATCGTCCTTCCGGGCTCGCCCCCGGGGCTGCTCGACGCGGCGCTGGCCTCCGGTGTACCGCTGTTACCGGGAGCGAGCACGGTCACCGAGATGATGGCGCTCGCCGAGCGAGGGCTGCGGCTTCTGAAGTTCTTCCCAGCCGCGGCAAGTGGAGGTCCGCCGTTCCTCGCGTCCGTCGCAGGCCCGCTGCCCGAACTGCGCTTCTGTCCCACCGGGGGAGTGTCCGCCGGCAACGCTGCCCAGTACCTTGCCCTGCCCAACGTCCCCTGTGTCGGTGGGTCCTGGCTCGCCCCACCGTCCGCGCTGGCGGCACGGGACTGGGCGCACATCACGGAGCTGGCACGCGCGGTGGCCAGCTTTCAAGCCGACGGGTTGGTGGGGTCGGGATAGCCGTCCGGCCAGGCGGTGACGCACACGCGGTTGCCGGCACGATCGGACAGGGTCCAGTGCTGCGCGGACTCGTCCACGACCGTGCCACCGGCAGCGAGCGCGGCCTCGACCCGAGCGGCAACATGCTCGCGCGCGACGGACACGTCGACGTGCATCGCGTGCCGCAAGGACTTGGCCGGATCGAGCTCCTGCAGCCACACCGTCGAGCTGTGCCCCAGTGGGTCGGTCGCGGCGTCATCGGCGAGGGCGCGGTAACCGAGGACTGTCCGCCAGAACCGCACGTCGATCCCCGGCGGCTGGGCGGCGATCGCCAGCTGGACCTCCTGCACCAAAGCGCGATCGGCACGGGCACCATGCTCCCGGGCGACTGTGGAGACCGCCTGGGCCAATTCGACATGCCCGGGCTCGAGCCTCCAGAGGTCGCGGGTCAGCCGCACGGAGACGTGCCGGTCAGCCACCGTCAGGACGGACTGGGCCTCCTCGAGGCCCGGCACCTCGGCGATCGCTGCCGCCAGCTGCGCGGCGTCCTGGAGCGAGGCCGTGCGGAACGCGGCCGTGGGGCCGCCGTGCAGCACCACCCAGTCCTCGACGCCCTCCCCAGTGACGAACGCCTTCCAACCCGTCTCGCTCATCGCCAGCCTCCCAGCGCTCAGCAGTGCGACGACCACGATGCCGTATGCCGCTGGGCTCGGTCACGCGCATCCGTGGACGAATCGCCCTGGCTGGCTCACCAAGGAGCTTCCGACCTGACGGTCGTAGGGTCGAGGAATGACGAACTTGGGTCCCGGAGGAGCCGGGGGCGCGGATGATTTTCCCTTTGTTCGGCAGGTCGTCCTCGACTGCCCTTACCCGCGAGTGCTCGCGGAGTTCTACCGCCAGCTGCTCGGCTACGCCTATCGTCCGGGCGACGATCCACCTGCGCCGGGGGAGCCGGATCCGCGCGGCGAGGACTGGCTCGTCCTGCGCCCCAGTCCGGGCGACGCGACGAGCGGTCGTGGCCTCGCCTTCCAGGCGACCGATGACTACGTCCGCCCCACATGGCGTCCCGAGAACGGCGCGGATGGTGCAGACGACGCGACTCGCCAGCGACAGATGCTCCACCTCGACATGACGGTGCCGGACGTCGCGGCCCTGACGCGGCAGCGCGATCGCGCGCTCTCACTGGGCGCCACGATCCTTTTCGATCGCTCAGCGGACGAGGACGAGCCGCTCTACGTCTTCGCCGACCCGGAGGGGCATCCCTTCTGCATCTTCGTCTGAGGGCCCGCCGCCCGAACACGTCAGGACGACGGTGGATCGGCAAAGGAACCAGGAGCGCGTCAGTCCGGAGACGCCGTCGGCCCGGGCACCCACGTGGGACGCCCGGGCCGACGAGGTGGTCGTGGTCAGCCGTTGACCTGGACGGTCATCTTGCCGGTGCTGTTGGTCTGCACCACCTTGATCGTGACGCCGACGCCAGCGACCTTGACGCTACCCATGGGGTTGGCGGCGTCGTAGTAGCGCTCGGGGTCGCTGTCGTTGAAGGTCGAGACAGGCGCCTGGGCCGGAACCTGCAGCGTCGTCATGCCAGCCGCAGTCTCCCGGTGCAGCGAGATCGGGTCGGTCCGCTCGACTCCGAAGGTCGAGTCGAAGGACTGGATCCGGTTGCGGGCCACCGTGCCGTCGCTCCACGTCAGCGCAGCTGGTCGGGCGTCAATCGGCAGGATACGGCCGGTCCCGGGGTGCGTCCTGGTGTTGTTGTTCGACACCGCGGTGTTCCAGTAGGTGATCAGCAGCCCGTCCTGGTAGGGGAAGTGCTCCACCCAGTTGGGCTTCGTCTCGAGCCAGCCGAAGTTGTACGGTCCGACCCTGAGCGTCGAGTCGTACCCGGCATACTGCCGGTTCTCGGCAATGTAGAAGCGGTCGCGGCCGTTGGCGTCCTCGGGAAGCGTGACGATGAGCGCCTGGCCCTTCTTGTTGGCGTGCATCGACGGGCCAAGGGTCAGGGTCGCCTCCTGGTCGTGGGCCACCGTGGCGTAGTCGAGCCAGCCGAGCTGCAGCTTCTCCCACGCGCCCATGTGGTTGGGCGTCGTGCCGATCGTGTCCTGACCGTGGCCCATCCAGGAACCGGAGCTCATGAGCGTCCAGAACCCGGTGCCATTCTCGCCACCGCTCGTGTCATAGAGGTCCGGGAGCCCGAGGTCGTGGGCGAACTCATGGGCGAACACGCCGAGTCCGCCGTTCTCCGGCTCGGTCGTGTAGTCCCGGATCCAGAAGCCGGTGTCACCGACCTGGACGCCGCCGTTGCGGTTCCACGTGGGCCCGCCAGCCGCGCGCTGACCCACGGACCAGCGGTGCGACCAGATCGCCCACTCCGGGGCTCCCGCCTCCTCGCCCTCGCCGGCATGCACTGCCTGGAAGTGGTCGATGTAGCCGTCCGGCTCGTTGAAGTTGCCGTTCTTGTTGTAGTCGTAGCGGTCCCACTGGTCGAACGTCTGGAGGTATTGCGTGATCTCGGCGTCTGACTTGCCGCTCGCCTTCTGCTGGGCGTACCAGGCATTGGCGCCGTCCTGGATGAAGCGGGTCATGTCGGCCTGGCTCTCGGTCTGGCCGTAGCTCGCCTCGTTGTAGGGCACGGTTACCCAGTCCGACGTGTCGCCATGCACGGTGTAGCGCCCGCTCGACATCTCGCGGTAGAGGCTCGTCATGGACTCGCCGTCACCGTAGAAGATGTCCTGGAAGTGGTCGCGGTTGAAGTCCTCGACCCAATAGGTCGTGTCGTCCACCGACCGGTCGGGCTCCGGAATCGCGTTGTGCACCGGGCCGGCCGGGGCCGTCGGGAAACGCGTGTCGATCTGGTCGCCGAACTCGATGAGGAACGTCAGGATGTTGTCCGTGGACTGCAGGCCGTACTGCGCCCACTGGCCCGGTGAGACCTGGACAGCCTTGCCCGCGCCCTTGGTCACTGGCGTGGCCTCGCCATTGATGACCTTGGCGACAGCCTCCTCGATCAGGGCGCGTCGGGCGTCGCTCTGGTCGTCCGGGCGGTCATCGACGCGTTGGGCGACGGTGTCCTCCGCGTCCGGGACCGCGTTCGCGGCCATGGCGGGGACTAGGGCGGAAGCCGCAGCGACTGCTGCGCCCACGAGAATTCGGGATCTGGTGTGCCGCATCTCAACTCCTCTTTCCTGCTCCATTGCAGGACCTGTCGCGTCAGGCGCGCCCGGCTTGGAACGGACGCAGCTGCCTTTTTGGGGCAGTTGACCGGAGACTAGGACAAACCTACGCGCAGCGCCCGCTGAACTCGCCCGAGTCGCGACGCGGAGCGGGGACCCCGATGGCCGTCGGCGTCCCCGCTGCTGTGTCCATGCGATGCGGGTCAGACAGCGACGAGGTCCTCCGACTCGCCACTCTCCACCTCGGCCGACGACTCGTGATGGCCGATGAGCCCGACCAGCGTCAGGATCGCGGCGGTCAGGGCGCAGAGGCCGGCGAGCAGGAACGCCGTGTTGTAAGCGCTGCCAAGAGACTCGAACGCGAGCTGCTGGAGCTGTTCCGGCATAGGGACGGGGGGCATGTCTGGACCCGCGCCGGGGACGACGGGCATGGAGTTGATCGCCATGGCGCCGCCCTCGTGGGCGATGCCGCCCGCGATGTCCGAGTACGGCGGCTCGAGGCCGGAGGCGCCGATGGCTGGGCCGACCTTCTCGAGCATCCACTCGTTTGCCTTGCTGAAGGCCACGGCGCCGATGAGGACCGGGCCGAGCGCGAACCCGAAGTCGCGCAGCAGGTTCGTGGTGGCGCTGGCCATGCCCGCGAGCCGGATCGGGACCGTGTTGATCGCGACGGCGGTGATCGAGCCGACGGTGAGCGCGAAGCCACAGCCGAGGATGAGCATGGGAGCGATGAAGCGAGTCCAGCTCATGTCCTGGACGTCGAAGGTCGAGGGCCAGAACCCGCCGATGGCCATCAGCGCGAAGCCGCCGGTGAGGATCCACTGCGCCGGCACATTGCGGATCAGGTGGGACACCACCGGCACGAGCACGAACGCGGGACCCTGGATGAAGAGGAACAGCACACCGATCACCAGCGCGTTCTGGTGCTGGATGGCGCCCAGCCAGATGCTCATCGAGAAGCAGGTAGCGAGGAAGGCGAACATGCCGATGACCGTCGCGATCGCAACCACGGCGTAGGGGCGGTTGGCGAACAGGTGCAGGTGCAGCAGCGGGGACTCCGTGCGGAGCTCGATGACGACGAAGGCGGCGAGCAGCAGCGCCCCCGCCACGAGGGCAGCGACGACGATCGGCGTTCCGAAGCCCGACTCGGAGCCCTGGGTCGCGGCGTAGAGCACGGCGATGAGGCCGAGGGCCAGAGTCGCCTGACCCGGGAGGTCGAGCTTGCGGCCCTCGGGTGCCGAGGAGTCGGTGGCCCTGGTGGTGATCAGGATCGAAGCGATGGCCGCCACGATCACGACGACGTAGGCACCGCGCCAGTTACCGCTTGCGGCGAAGGCCCCGCCCATGAGAGGTGAGATCGCCGCACCGATCGACAGGAAGCCAGCCCAAAGTGCGATTGCCTTGGCGCGGGCGTCGCTGTTCGGCGCGAGCGCGGCGATCATGGCCAGCGAGATGGGATAGAGAATGGCCGCGCCGAGTCCGGCCACGACCTGGCCCACCCACATGACCTGGACGGTCGCGGCCACGGCGCAGATCAGTGAGCCCACCACCGTGAGTGCCGCACCGGCCTGCAGAAGTCGCTTGCGGCCGAACAGGTCTCCGATCACGCCGGTGGTGAGCTCGAAGACCACCATGGGGATGGCAAAGGCGGCAGTGATCCACGTCAGCTGGGCGCCCGTGGTCTGGAACTCCTGCTGGAACGTGCCGTTCAGGGCGCCGGGAAGGGAGTAGGCGACTTGCGCCAACAGCACGGCGAACGAGCCGGCCACCACCGTGGCGGTGTAGCCGCGCCTGGGCACGGGAATGTGGTTCATCGTTGGCTCCTGTGGGTTGCGGGGTTGCACCGTGGTTCCAGGTCCTGACGGCCGCGGGGGGCGCGAGGCCGGTCACCTAGACGTGCAAGGTGACAGATGCCTTTACGTAGTGTCAAGGATTTGAACGATATGTAAGACGGCGGCGACAACGACGCCACGGCGACGTAGCGGCACCGGAGCCGAGCCGTAGTGTTGGACGCGTGGTGAGCCTCCGCGAAGCGCAGAAGCAGATGACCCGCCGGTTACTGCTCGATGCTGGACTCGAGCTGTTCAGCGCCAGGGGGTATGCCGCCACGACGGTGGACGACATCGCCACGGCGGCCGGCACCACGAGGGCGACCTTCTATGCCTACTTCCCCTCGCGCAGCGACCTGATGAGGGCACTGATCGACGAGAAGCTGAATGAGCGTCTCCAGCGGATCCGGTCCGCTCACCGTGGGTCCACCGCCGAGGACCTCGTGGCAGCCGTCCGGGATGGACGGAGAGAAGTCATCCTCGGCTGGCTCACGCAGACCGCCGACCGCTGGCCGTCGATCCACTCGATCATCCGGATCGGCCGGGATGCCGCCGCGGTCGACCCCGAGCTGCGTGACCTCGTGGAACATTGGCTGGCCGAGGCGATCGGCGACATAGAGGAGGGCCTCGTCCAGGCCGACCGTTTCCAGCCGCACCAGCGCCGTTTCCGCGGGGTGCTCGCCATGTCGCAGCTCGACTACGTGGCGCAGCACTGGGGCGAGGCGGACTGGAAGCTCAGCCGCGAGCAGATGCTCGAGGAGCTCACCGACAGCTGGCACGCGCTGCTGGGCTCCTGAGGGTCACGGCCCGATGACCTGCTGACCGATGGGTGGTTCGCTTGCCGGGTGCTCGACGAGCGCGAGGACGCGGCTCGACATGAACCGTGCGGTGCGCACGGGGGTGCCACCTCTGGTGACCTCGGCAACCTCGACGACCCCCCGGGTAGTCGTGATCTCGACGCGACGCCCGTTGCGTGTCGCCTCGATCTCGTAGATTCGCACCTCGCCCCCGGCGTCGATGACGACCTCAACTCGATCTCCTCGCACGTGTTCACGCTAACCCGGTGTGAGTCGCCCGCGCAGTCCACGCAGCCTCGAGGGCGGCGACGATGCGGGCGTAGTTCACGCGCTCCTGCTCCAGCCGGAGCGACGTCCCCAGCTCGTTGTCGCGCAGCACCCGGTGGGTCGCAGCCTCATCCGGCGTGAGCCGCTCGAGCACCGCGCGTGACGGGGTCGGGTCGGTCGTCCATTGGCTCTCATGGGCCATGAGGGTGTCGAGATCCATGAGCACGCTGCGCACGTGCGGCAGCTGGCCCCGAAGCCGGTCGAGGATGACGAAGCCGTCGGTGTCGAGGTCGCCCCAGTAGACGACGTCGCGGCCGTGCAGCCAGGGAATGCGTCCGAGCCGCAGCACGTCGAAGCCGGCCCCGAAGAACGCCATGGCCCCCGGCACGAATGGCAGTGCCAGGAAGGTCACCTCGTTCTCGACGACGATGACGCGTCGAGCGGGCAGGCGTATCCCGGCCAGTTCGTCCACCCTGACCAGCGCATCGGTGATCCCACCGAAGAGGGGATTGCCGTCCAGTGACCGGACCCTCGTCATGGCAGGCTTGTCGCTGAAGCCGTAGCGCCGCGCGAAGTGCCTTCCGGGCGAGCGCGATTCGTCAGCAGCGCCCGGAATGACGGCGTCGAGCAGCTCGGCGAGGAGCGTCCGATTGCCTTCGATGAACTTCGTGTCCACGCCGGGCACGTCGATCTGGCGGAGGTATGCCGCTGTCCCCACCCTCGAGCGCAGCCACAGGACCGTCGCCGTGACCTTCGGCCAGATCGCCCGGTGCGCTAGCGCCCGCAGAGGATGCTCGGCCACCCACTCTGCGATCGCCGGATGCGAAGACGCCGACGCCTCCTGCAGCCCGGCCAGAGCCGAGACCTCATGGGCAACTCCGAGCAGCCGCCAGACCTGCTCGGGCTCGTCGAACCAGGCGGCTGCCGGCACGGCGTTCGCGCCGACGAGTCGTCCACCGACACGCCGCTCCTCGAGTCGGAACGCGGGGGACCGCCCCGCGTCCGCGGCCCGGTGGAGCCGGACCGCCCACTCCTGGACGGCGCCGAAATCGCTGGCCAGCTCCCGGGCACTTGGCGTCTTGAAAGGCACCCGGATCGGCTCCCAGGACTGGTTGGCGACGACTGTCCGGAGCAGTTCGCCGCGGTCCCACCGCCGCTGGAGGGCCGCCCTGATGTCGTCGACCGTCGACCATCGTTGACGCGACGACGTCGGCGAACCAGGGCCGCGGGCAGAACTCATGACTGGCGCTCACCGGCCCGGGTCAGCGCCGCCCCGGCGCGCTCCTGCTGGTACTCCTCGATCGTCAGGTTGTGCAGGCGTGATGAGCGGCCGCCCGGGTTGTCGACGAAGCCGACCCGCCGGACGAAGGGCTCGATGGTGTGCACCTTCTGGAGTGGCGTCACGACGAGCAGCTGCAGGCCGAGCCGGGCGAAGAGGCGGAGGGCGAAGCGAGTGGACTCGTCGGAACCCCGGCCGAAGGCCTCGTCGATGACCGCGAATCGGAAGGTCCGGCCTGAGCCACCCGACGCATCGAGCCGGAACTGGTAGGCGAGCGAGGCGGCGAGGATCGTGTAGGCGAGCTTCTCCTTCTGGCCACCGGACTTCCCGTCGGAGTCGGCATACGTCTCGTGCTCCTGGTCGGTCTCGCGCCACCGCTCCGACGCGTTGAAGACGAACCAGTTGCGCACGTCCGTGACGCGTGCGGTCCACTGCCGGTCGTGCTCGGCGAAGCCCTCCCGCCCCTTGAATCGGGCGATGAGCTCGCGCACCTGCTCGAACTTCTCCTCCGAGTACAGGTCGTCGGCGACACCGCCCAACAGAGCCCCTTCGGTGCACGCCCGGAGCTGGGCCCGGAACTCCCTGACCTCGGTGAGCGGGGTGGGCACGGCGTCGAGCCGGATGAACCGGTCGGTGTTGTAGTCGATGTCGCGCAGTGACGCGTTGATGACCCTGATTCGCTCGGTGATCTCCTTCGACTGCTGGTTGAGCCGAGTCTGGAAGCCGGCGATCTCACGGATCGTGTTCTGGTTGAGGTACCGCTTGAAGTCCGCCTCGAACCGCGGCAGGTCGTCCCGAGCCACCCGCTCGCGGAACTCCCGGAACTCCGCAGCGGCCTCGATGCTGGCGTCCATGTCAGTCGTCTCTGCGGGATGATCGCGCCGGAAGGCGTCCATGGCCCGCTCCGTGCGCGATGTTGCGCTGCTCAGCCGACGCGACAGTGTCGCGGACTGGTCGACGAGCTCGGCCCGCAGCTCCTCCACGACACCGGCGATGTCCTCGACCCGCCCGACGCCACGGCCACGCAGGACGGCCGCAGCCCGTTGGACGGCAGGCGCATCGGCGTCGGACAGCGGCGCGAGCAGCTCGGTGTTGCGCACCCGCTGCACCTCCAGATCCCGGAGCCGTCCCTCGAGTCCGCCAATGGCGCGGTCATGCTCGGTCCGGCGCTGCTCGGCCGCGGTGAGCTCCGCCTCGACGTCCTCCATCCGCGCCTCGATCGCGGCGAGCTCGCGGGACGCCTCGACGAGCAGGGCCAACTCCCGCTCGACCTCCTGGAGCGCCCGCGCGCTGGCCCACCAGTCGACATCACGGACGTCGTCGACGACGAGGGCTCGGGTCAGCGCCTCACCCCGCGACCGGAGGTCATGGTGCCGAGCCTCGGCGGCCCGGCGGGCATCGTCGATCCGGTTGAGCTCCTCCTGAATGCGGGCTCCGCGCTCGAGCAGCGCGTCCTGCTTCGTCTTGTTGTCCCAGCCGAGGACGTATGTCGACCGGTCATCGACCGCACGGCGGTCGTCTTTCTCGTGACGGCTGCCCGACTTGACCTGGCCACGCACCGTGACGGCACGGCTCACGCGCCGGAAGTCCTCCATGCTCTCGACGCACTCGTGCGCGGCCCGGGCGGCGAGCTCGGTCGCGAGCCAAGCGGCATACGGGCCCTGGCGCAGCTCGAGCTTCGCGGCCAAGGTCCCGCTCACGGGCGGTGCAGGGACGTGGCGCTCGTCGACGCGGACCCGGTGGTAGACGAGACGCGCGCCCAGGTGGTGATTGTCGACCCATCCGGCAACCCGGGCGTAGTCGTCGTCGCCGACGATGAGCGAGAGCGCGAACCCGCGCAGCACGCGCTCGGCCGCCCCTCGCCACCGGTCCTCGCCGGCGCGGACCTGGATCAGCTCGCCAACGAACGGCAGCCGGTTCTCAGCGACGCCCGTCTCGCTGCAGAGGCGCTCACGCAGGGCGAGCAGCTCGCGGGGGATGCTCGAACGGCGTTGGGCCAGGCTGATCAGCTCGGCGCGGATCTCGTCGGACTCCTCCCGCAGCCGATGCCTGGCGACCGCGTGCGTCGTCAGCTCGTCCGCGACTCGCTGGGCTTCGTCCTCGACAGCGGACTGCGCATCGAGAGCCTCCGCGCGCACGCGCGCGAACTGGCCCGGGTCAGCCAGCCGCTCGAGTCCGGCCACGGCCAGGTCGTCCCCCCACGTGCGGTGGCGCTTGGCGCGGGCCTCCTTGTCGGCCGTATGCCGCTGCCTGGCCTCCTCGAGGGCACCGACCCTTCCGCCGGCGTGGCCTGCGCGAGCATCCCGCAGGCCCTGCTGCTCAGCCCGCAGCGCGTCGACCGCGGCGGTAGCGCGATCGTGCGCCTCCTGCTCGGCGGCAAGCTTCTCCTCGGAGCCCGCCAGCTCTCCTGCCAGCAGCTCGAGCGTGACGGTGGCGGCGGCATACCGCAGGGCCTGCTGAGCGTCGGTCGCCTCAGTAAGGTTGGTGCGGATCCGGTCCACCTCGTCGCACCCGGTGACGATGGGGTCGAGCGCGGCGAGCTGGGTGCGGGCCTTGATGACCGCGTCGTGGGCGGCGGTGAGGTCCTCGAAGTGGCCGATCAGCTTGCGGACGTCGGCTGCGGCGTCGAAGGGCTCGAGCATGTGGGCTCGGACGAAGTCGGTGAGGTTGCCGACCGACTTCATCGACACGGTCTGGTGGAACAGCTCCATCGCCTGGCTCGACGGGATGCCGAGGGCGCGGCGGAAGGCGCGCTCGTAATCCGGGAAGCTGTTGTGCGGTGGGATGCCGGCACTCCTGAGCCGCTTCTTCAACGCGGTCACGTCGGTGCCGAAGTCACTGAGGTCGCTGACGATGCCGAGCTCGCGCTCGGCGACGACGTAGAACCGGTTGGGCTGGCCGGCATGGTCGTCGGGCATCCAGAAGACCTGGGCGAGCGTCACCGCCGAGCCCAGCCGCTCGTTGCGGAATACCGCGAGGATCGCCGAGTGTGACGTGTGATCGCGCAGCCCGACGGGCCGGGACATGCCCGTCGTCTCACTGCGCTCTGACTTCCAGTAGCCGAGGACGTAGGAGCGGAGGCTGCGCTCGCGCGTCTCGGCACCTGCCGCCTTGTTGTAGGAGATCCGGTTGGCGGGCAGGAGCAGGGTGGTGATGGCGTCGACGAGGGTGGACTTGCCCGAGCCGATGTCCCCGGTGAGCAGGGAGGTGTGCCCGTCGAGGTCGAATCGCCACACGGCCCGGTCGAAGGTGCCCCAGCCGAGGACCTCGACATGGTCGAGGCGGTAGCCCGCGGCTCCGAGCTGCTCGTCGAGGGGTAGCTCATCCATGTGCGGGCTCCACGTCGTCGGAGGTCGTCGCTTCTGGCTCGAGGGTGGCGAGGTACTCGCGAAGACGCGCGTCGAACTCCGCGAGCCACTGCGCGTCGACGTAGGCCTTGAGGATGCGACGGACCTCGTAGGTGCGCTCCTGACCGGTGACCTTGCGAAGGAAACCCAGCGCCTCGACCTTGGCGACCAGCGTGTCGACGTCGGTGGTGAGTCGGATCTCGTTGGTGCTCTGCGGCAGGTGGACGCGGAGCAGCTCGGCGATCTGGTCCCGGGTGAGGATGAGCCGCGGGTCGCTGCTGCTCGCGTCGAACTCGGCGAGCCGCTTGCGCAGCAGGGCGAGCAGCAGACTGACGCGGAAGGACAGCCGGTGACGTGGGATGAGCCGCGGGATGTCGACGTCGTCGTAGTCGAGCTGCCGCAGGTGGGCGTAGCCCTCGGCCTCGTCGATGACGAGCGCCAGCCCCATGACGGCCATGTGGTCCTTGACCCGGGCCTGGTGCCGACGCAGGAGAGACCACATGGCCGGGTTGTCGGACTGGTAGATGACGCCGCGCAGGAGCGGGATCACGACACGCGAAAGGTCGAGCGCGTCGTCGGGGAGCCCCGCAGCAGGGGCGGCGAGAGTGGTCATGGCGGGTCCTTCGCGGGCGACTGGTCGTGTCGGACGTAGAGGAGGGTCGGGATGTCAGCCTCGCGCCGGGTCTTGTCGTCGGCTACCCACTCGACCCGTTGGCGCGCGTCGTCATCGATGACGAGGTCGATGCCGTCCTCGGTGAGGGCGAAGTAGGCCATGAGCTCGGCCAGGCCCTGCTCGGCAGGATGCTCGTCGATGATGTCCGCGAGGCTGACCTGCGCGCGACGCTGGAGCGCCGCGCGGATCTGGCTGATGATGCGCTGGTGGTCGACGTGGTCGACGCTGAAGAGGGCAGCGGTCTCGGCGGACTCAGCCGCTCCGGTCACGGTGCTGTCGATCCGGGGAGGCGCCGGCGGCACATAGAGCGGGCGCTCGAACGGCAGGGCGATCTCGGGGCGCGTCGCATCGAGCTCCATCACGAGGTCGGGACGGGCATCGCGCAGGGCGACCGAGGTGCTCTCGATGCCCCGGAGCAGCTCGATGACGCGCCGGTTCTCGAGCCAGACCTTGTCGTCGAGGAAGCGGCGGAGCTGGTCGGAGAGGGTCCGCACGGTCGCCTGGGTGCGACCGGCGGCGTTCAGCCAATCGCGGTCGATACGGCGCACCCGCTCGTCGGCGACGATCGACTCGAGCCGGTGCACTTCGTCCAGCAGCTGCCCCAGCTCCTCCTGCCGCTCGGCGGACAGGAGGAAGTCGTAGAACGCCTGGAAGCTGCGGCCCTGGTCGGACTCGGAGATCGCGTTGCGGTCGCCGAGGAGCTGGTCGAGCAGCTCGCCCTTCGACCCGTCCCAGCCAGCAATGGTCTCGCGCATCTGTCGATCGAGCGCCCGGAACTTGACCTCGACCTCACGGAAGTCCGAGAGCAGCTCACGCGCTGTGCTCGCGAACTGCTGGTAGCGGTCGCGCTGCGCCGTCGGGTCGAGCACCTCGATCTCACCGGACTCGGCCCGTGCGATCTGGTCGTCCAGCCTGGCCCGCTCGGCGCGAAGGTGCTCCAGCCGGCGCTCCGGGTCGGTGTCACTTCCCTGCACGATCTGCCGCAGCAGGCCGACGAGTGTGTGCAGCCTCGACTCCGTGCCGACGAAGGCACGCTCCTGCAGGGTCCCGACCCAGGCCACCGCCTTCTCCAGCGCCGGCGTCGCATCTACGTGCGGCTCGTCACTGCCCTCGAGGTAGTAGAGGCGCAGCCAGCCGGACTCCGGGCTGGCCCAGTCGGTGACGTAGGCGGCGGCCGACTTCGGATAGGCGTCCTCGCCGAGCTGTTCCCGCAGGGCGTAGAGCTCGTCGTCGAGGTGGCTGACCAGCTCGCGCTGGGTCAGGACCCGGACGTTGTCCTCGACGAAGGTCCGGCCGAGGAAGCCGACGATGAGCGGCGCGTTGGCAGCACGCAGCAGCCGCCACGCGGGATGTCGGTCGCGCAGCAGGCTCAGCTCGTCGTGGGACAGCACCCAGACCCCCTTCCGATCAAAGGAGCATAGGTGAGCCCGCCGACACCCGAAGGGACATGTCGGCACGGCGCCCGGGGTGCCTGGGCCGTCAGTCCGCCCCCAGCAGGCCCCGGATGTCGTCCGCTGTCAGCGGCGCAGCCATGAGCCCGCCGTCGTCGACGACTCGGGCGAACAGCTCGCGCTTGCGTTCCTGGAGCTCGAGCACCTTCTCCTCGATCGTGCTCTCGCTCACCAGACGGTAGACCATGACGGTCTTGTCCTGACCGATCCGATGGGCGCGGTCGATGGCCTGTGCCTCGACCGCCGGGTTCCACCATGGGTCGAGGACGAAGACATAGTCGGCCTCGGTCAGCGTGAGGCCGGACCCGCCGGCTTTGAGGCTGATGACGAAGACGGGCGCGGAGCCCTCGACGAAGGCAGCAATCCGCTTGGGGCGATCGCGGGTGCGGCCGTCAAGGTAGACGTGTTCGATCCCCTCGTCGGCGAGGCGCGAGCGGACCATGCCGAGGAAGCTCGTGAACTGGCTGAAAACCAGGCATCGGTGTCCCTCCGCGACGACCTCGACGAGCTGGTCCAGCAGTGCGTCGACCTTGCTCGAGCGCACTGTGGCAGGGGCGTCGGAATCGACGAGGTGGACGTCGAGGCTGAGCTGCCGCAGTTTCGTCAAGGCCCGGAGGATGGCGATGCGGTTGTGGCCCACGTCGTCGAGCAGGCCTAGGATGCGTTGCCTTTCGCGGTGGAGGTGCCGGTCGTAGATGCGTCGGTGCTGCGGGTTGAGGACGACCGGAACGACCTGCTCGATCTTCGGCGGAAGGTCGGGCGCCACGGACTCCTTCGTCCTGCGCAGCATGAGCGGCCGGATCCGTCGGCGCAGCGTCTCGAGCAGTTCGGGTGACGTGCCGGACTCGATGGGCTTGCGGAACAGCTCACTGAAGCGGGTGGGCGAGGGGAACAGGCCCGGTGCGACGATCGAGAGCAGCGCCCACAGGTCCATGAGCGAGTTCTCGAGCGGCGTCCCCGTGATCGCGAGCTTGAACGGCGCCGGGAGCCGACGGGCGGCGGCATATGTCCTCGCCTGGTGGTTCTTGACGACCTGTGCCTCGTCGAGGACCAGTCCCTGCCATGCGCGGGCGCGGTAGCCGGCCTCGTCGATGCGGAAGAGTGCGTAGGAGGTCACCACGACATGGGCCTCGCGCGTCGCCTCGACGACGGTCGTGCCACAGCGCCGCTCGGTCTCGGTCAGGGCGACGACGCGCAGGCCGGGCGTGAAGTGGGCGGCTTCGCGGACCCACGCCGAGACGACGCTCGTCGGCGCGACGACGAGGATGGGCGCATCCGGTGTGAGGGTGCCGTCAAGCCGTGCCCGCTCGGCCATGACGAGGGCCTGGAGCGTCTTGCCGAGGCCCATGTCGTCGGCGAGAATCCCGCCAAGCTGGTGGTCCCAGAGCAGGGACAGCCAGTGGAAGCCGTCCAGTTGGTACTGGCGCAGCCGCGCCTCGACACCCGGTGGGACGTCGGGGTGTGGCACCGTCTCGAGAGCGAGGAGGGCGCCGACGGACCGGGCCCACCGCTCGCTCTGGTGCGCGACGACGCCGAGCTCGACAAGCTCTGCCCACAACCCGGCCTGGTACCGATTGATTCGCAGCGTCTGCGACTCGGGGTCCTGCAGGGCGCGCGCCTCCTCGACGATGCGGCGGAGCGTGCGCAGCTGCGGGAGATCGAGCGAGAACCACGTGCCGTTGTCGAGGATGAGGTGTTCCTCGTCCGTGGCGAGGGCGGCGAGCAGACGGATCAGCGGCACGGGGTGCCCGTCGACCGTCACGTCGATCCCGAGGTCGAACCAGTCGAGCAGGGGACCGTCGTCGCTCGTGGAGGCAACGGTGAAGAGGTCGTCGGGCTCGGGGTCTCGCGTCGACACCGAGACGACCGGGGGTGCGAGGTTCTCGGAGTAGGTGAGGGCGCGGCCCTCGATCGTGACTTCGACGTCATCGCGGTGCTCCAGCACCGGGAGCACGTCGCGCCGGAAGCGCACCGTGTCCATCCCCGCGAGCTCCGGCTCGACGACGACGGCCAGCCGAGTCAGCCCGGGTTTGGGGATGCGTAGGCCCGAGACGGCTTCGAGGACGTCAAGGCTGGCGAGCAGCTCTTCCTCGGCGGCGGCGTCGCGGGGCACGGCTGCCGCGTCCGCGTCGTGGACGCTGTCACGCAGCAGCGGCACGTCGACGGCGTCGCCGTGGACGCGGTAACGGAAGGTCCACCGAAGTCGTGCGCGGTGGTCCTCCTCGAAGGAGACGCGGAGAGCCAGAAGGGGCGGCAGCACCTCGGGCAGCACGACGCTGCCGTCCGTCGACAGCACGGTGGCGCGTTGCACCAGCGCTGGGTAGTAGCGCGACAGGAAGCGGTCGACGTCGGTGGCCGGCACACGGACGCTCCCACGCTGGACCACCAGCTCGGCCAAGTGCGCCTCGAGCGGTGCCGCGAACCGGGCGAGCACGAGCCCGCCGCCCGCCGCGGCGACGACGCCGTGCGGTGGCGACCCGATGAAGTGCAGTGCGCCTGCGACGTCCGGGAGCGTGACTCTCGCAGTCAAGGTCATGTCACCGGCGCTGGTGCGTGTCAGGTCGAGGAGGGCAGTCACCGGGTCCCGAGCCAGGCGCACCTGGTGTTGACCACGATTGCCGGTGACGAGGGACACGCCCGCGGCGAGGGCGTCGTCGAGCAACCGCCAGAACATCGGCCCGAGCCCGTCGACCTGCATGGCCTGGCTCGTCCCGTAAGAGTAGGGCGAGCTCCTGCTCCGCTCCCAGGCCTGGAAGGCGCGAAGGGCCATCCGGTGCTCCGGGTTCGAGCCCCGCGCACGGTGGCCGTAGTCGAGTTCGTGCCAGCCGATGCCGCCGCGCACCCAACCGCCGTTGGCTCCGGGGGCGACTGGACGAAGCGTGAGTCGAGGCTGCGGCGTGCCCTGCCCCTTCCGGGGCTGGCTCAGCTCGACGAGGATGCCGAGAGGCGCGGCGGTCGTCTGCGGGGCGTGGGCCGGATGATCTGGGCGCACGATGGGGTCGAGGAGCGCCTCCCAGGTCGGCCGGCTCGCCGGCAGTGACGTGGGGGCGCTGCCGACGGGCGCACGCCCGCGTCCGCGAACCTCCAAGATCGCCGCGACGACGTGCTTGCAGTCCTCGGCCATCGGGCACGTGCAGCTGCTCGCCCACTCGATCTCGTCATCGGCGACAGAGTCCAGGCCGTCGACCCTTTCGGGCCAGTCGAGCCGGACCGTCGTGGTGTAGGAACGGCTTCGGCTGCCACGCACGTGCGCCACGATGACGGTGCCGTCCCGGCCGACGGTGTGCCGTCCCACCCGGCCTTGACGCTGGTACGCCTCGCCGCGCTCGACCGTGGGCCTGTCCAGATCTGATCGGAGGCGGTCGGGATCGAGGCAGTCGATCCACGAGGGGGCCTGTTGATTCGCGGCCACACTCACGGCAGTCCTCCATCGTCCATCCCGGGGCCGTTCCACAGGGAGCCTACGGGCAGCCGTCTCGGCCACCACGCCGACGCGCGGGAGGGCGGACGAGGTCGTTTCCC
>NZ_DATCWX010000356.1:0-3911 GCF_036566125.1 Intrasporangium sp. | reverse complement strand
CCGACCCTCGGGATCGACGTCCAGCGTGGTCACACCCTCGACGGCCTCGGCAAGTACTACCGCCAGACGATCGACGAGTCCGACGCCGAGCCGGTCGACGTGGTCCAGGTCCTCCGGGACGCCGAGGTCGACGTCCTGGTGTCCTACCTGCCGGTGGGCTCCGAGGACGCGGACAAGTTCTACGCCCAGTGCGCGATCGACGCCGGCGTGGCCTTCGTCAACGCCCTGCCCGTGTTCATCGCCTCCGACCCGGTGTGGGCCAAGAAGTTCGAGGACGCCGGCGTCCCGATCATCGGCGACGACATCAAGAGCCAGGTCGGCGCGACGATCACCCACCGCGTGATGGCCCGTCTGTTCGAGGACCGCGGCGTGGCGCTGGACCGGACCTACCAGTTGAACGTCGGCGGCAACATGGACTTCAAGAACATGCTCGAGCGTGAGCGCCTGGAGTCCAAGAAGGTCTCCAAGACCCAGTCGGTGACCTCGAACCTGAGCGGTTCGCTCGCCGGGAAGGTCAACGACCGGAACGTGCACATCGGCCCGTCGGACTACGTCGCCTGGCTCGACGACCGCAAGTGGGCCTACGTCCGCCTCGAGGGTCGCGCCTTCGGTGACGCGCCGCTCAACCTCGAGTACAAGCTCGAGGTCTGGGACTCCCCCAACTCGGCCGGCATCATCATCGACGCCATCCGCGCCGCGAAGATCGCCAAGGACCGCGGCATCGGTGGCGCGCTGCTGTCCGCGTCGTCCTACCTGATGAAGTCCCCGCCGGAGCAGCGTGAGGACACCGAGGGTCGCGCTCGCCTCGAGGCGTTCATCCGGGGCGAGGAGTCGCGCTGACCTCTGCACTCGGCTGAGTTCTTTCAGTCCGTATGCCGCTGGGCCCGCTTCCCGAGGGGAGGCGGGCCCTCGCGCACGCTGAGGACTGCTACTTGAGGGCGGTGCCCGTGGTCGTACCCGAGGGCGCCTCGACGACGCAGATGACGGTGCGGTCGCCGCGCCAGGTGAACGAGTCCGGGTAGAAGAACGCCGGGTCGAGGTTCTCATAGGCACGGTCGGTCAGGAGCGGGTCGCCCTTGTCGGTGCAACCCTTGTCTGCTGCATCGATGACCTTGTCCTCGCCGGGGTAGGCCCCGTCGGGCAGCTCGAAGGTGATGACGACCTGGGCCTCGTGCGGCGAGGCACAGGGTGTGACCGTCACGAGGTCGACCTCGTCTCCCTTGCCACCGGTGTAGGAGAAGCAGTCACCGGCCTTCAGGTCGTTGACGAAGGTCTCCTGCTCCTGCGTGACGGGCGCGGACGAATCGGGGGTGACCGCACCGGACGGGTCCGGGCTCCCTGAACCGGACGGGTCCGGGCTCCCTGAACCGGACGGCTGTTGGGCGACGGCACCAGGCGGGGCAGAGGTGGGCTGGTCGACGGAGGCGGCGAAGACAAGGGCCACGGCCCAACCGACGAGCCACAGGCCACCGAGAACGATGCCCGCGATGGCCATGCCTCTACCGCGCTGGATCCTCCGCTGCAGCTGGCTGAGCGCGAAGATGCCCAGCACGATCGCCGCGATGGCTGCGATCGGGAAGATGCCTAGGAGTCCGCAGCAAAGGGCTGCGATGGCCAAGCCGTTGCTCCCGGGCGTCGGGCTCCGGTCCGCCGGCACCGGCGAGGGCGCGGCTGGCAGGGGCATCGTCCAAGCGTTCGTCGTCGGCTGGGCGGACCCAGTGGGCCCGACGGGGGGCAGGGGGCCGGTGCTCTCGGGAGGGACAGGTCCCGGCTGCGGCGGGCCGCTCGGTGGCGGAAGATCAGCGGCCATGCGAGCGAGGGTGACAGTGCGAGCGGCGCACGGTGTCAGAATGCGAAGATCGCCGCCGGATCGTTACGCGCCAGAAGGCTGTGGATGAGCCCAAAACGGATCGACTGACAGGATTCGGGGCAAACGTGTTCACCCGATCCGTGCCTAGGGGCTGACTGGTTTGGACGTGTCCACGAGGATGGCCGTCGCCGCAGACCGGTCTCCGGAGCTGTCGAGGGCGCGGATCGTGTAGCGATGCGTGCCTGTGAGCGTGGCGTCGTCGCGCCACCGTGGCGACCGAGTCGTCCCCAGCAGGGAGCCGTCACGCAACACCTGCCACTGGCTGACCGGACTCCAGATTGAGGGAGAGTCCCAGATGAGGGTGACCGGAGAGGTTCCGACGACCCTGACATTGCTCGGCGCGGTCACGGGCGTGACGGTCGAGATGACGCCCAGGACCACGGCGTAGGCCAGGAACGCGGTCAGCAGCCACGCGGCAATCCGGGGCCGTCGGGGCTCTTTGAAGAACCATCGATGCAACCGGCCCCTGAGCCGAACAGAGGCCTCAGCCGACTCGACTGATGGTCTGCCGGCGGCGCTCACTGCCGCGACCGAGTACGTGTAGACCCCCAACGCGCCGGGCGTGTCCGAGAAACTCGGCTGGTACACGACGTTCTGCGGGATGCCGTTGCGGGAAACACGCCATTCCGTGACGGTGACGCCTGGCACGGGCGGCTGGTGCCACCCCAGGTGGACGGTCTCACCGCGTGCCTGCGTCATGACGATGGTGGGCGCCGCCGGATCCGGGAGCGCGGGCGGTGGGGGCGGTGGCGGCGGCTCAACCTTCCTGGTGAAGAGTCGGCTTCCCTCCGGGCGCAGGTAGAGGACCGGCGTCGACCACTCCGTGGGGCTCGCCGTGAGAATCGCCTGACGCGCCAAGGTGACGGCAACGTCGATGCCCGCGCCTGCCGTCACATGCTCGTAGAGCACGCCACTGAACGCCGTCGCGGCGACGTCGCTGATCTCGAACTGCATGGCGACGACGGCGGGGATGCCGTGCTCGACGAGGGTCAGCGCCGATGAGCCATAGGGGTCGACCGCGGTGACCCTTCCCCCCTCGCACGAGTTGAGGACGGCGAGCTCGATGGGAGAGTTGCCCAGGAGGTCGGCGACGTGGCTGCACGGCTCCAGCTGCGCGCGTCCCATGGGGCCGCTGAAGGCCAGCAGCCCCTCGCCAGACTCCGGGTCGACTCCTCCGTGCCCGATGAAGTGGAAGACGTGGAACTCTCCGTCAGTCGCGGCGACGCGCAGCGCCTCGAGGGTGGCTTGGCTGAGGCGCTCGAGCTCGAGCTGACGAGAGTCGATCAAGGGCTCGAGCGTCGTCGTGAGCCGCTGCCACTCCGCCTCGACGTCCAGTGGTGGCAGGTCAATCGGGCTGCTGATGGCGACGAGCATGCGGATTGGCCCGGACAACGTCAGCGGCGCGATCGGCTCCGGTACGTCGACCACCCGCACGGTCGGGAAGTCATCCTGACGACAGGGGAAGCGCCGCCGCACGGGGTCGTAGAGGAGCTCCCACGGCAGGCTGATGAGGTCGGGCGTTCCCGCGAAGCGCAGCCGGAGCCGCAGCCCCTCGTTGTGCTTGACCGTGACGTGCAGGCTGCTGCGCAGGGCTGACTCGACCGCGCCCGTGAAAAGCGCTTCGAAGAGCAGGGTGCCGAATGCCTTGATGGCCGCGGACGGCGACGCGGCACCGTTCGGCACCTCCGGGTGCACGGGGGTGATCCGCCGGAGATCCCTCAGGCCCTGAATGAGATTCGTGACACTGGCGACGTCTGGGGGGACGAACTCCTCCGGACCCGTTGGACCGACCGGCGAGTCGAGGACACGAGTGACAAAGCCGTCCCCGCGGGGCTCGAGCAGGACGTCGAAGTCGGCGTACTCCTGCTTCACCTCGACCTCCTCCCTCGAGGTCGTCCAATGCATCAACGATAGGGCCGCGACCTGTCCCGCGCCCCTCGTTCGAGGCGCTGCTGCACGACGCGTCTGGGGATCACTGAACTCCGTTCACCCAATCGAGTGAACAACTTTCGGCTCCCCGAAGTTGTTCACTCGATTGGGT
>NZ_DATCWX010000353.1:0-35621 GCF_036566125.1 Intrasporangium sp. | reverse complement strand
CCGACCATCGAAGGCAAGGACAACGTGCCGCTCGACGGCGGAGTCATCCTCGCGAGCAACCACCTCTCCTTCATCGACTCCTTCGCGATCCCGCTCGTGTCGCCGCGCAAGGTCCGCTTCCTCGCCAAGGAGGAGTACTGGACCGGCGGCGGCGTCAAGGGCCTCCTGCAGAAGGGCTTCTTCACCGCGGTCGGCATGGTCCCCGTCAACCGACACTCACCGACGGCCGCGCAGGAGAGCCTCGACAAGGGCCTCGAGGTGCTCAAGGCGGGCGACGCATTCGGCATCTACCCGGAGGGGACGCGGTCCCGCGACGGGCGCCTCTACCGCGGTCGCACCGGTGTTGCATGGCTCGCCCTGAACGCCCAGGTCCCTGTCGTCCCGGTCGGCCTCATCGGCACCCAGGACATCCAGCCGGTCGGGGCCAGCTTCCCGCGGCTGGCCAAGGTGACCGTTCGCTTCGGCACGCCGATCGGGGTGGAGGCGTATCAGGGACTGCCCGCAGGCCGCGCCCGCCGGCAGCTGACCGACGACGTCATGGAGGCCATCGCGGCCCTCACCGGTCAGGAGCGCGTGAACGCCTACAACGACGTGCCGAGCGAAGTCCACGAGGACTGAGCCGCACCGTCCTCACGTGACCGGGGTTGATCACTGCGGGGGCTTAGGCTGCAGGGGTGTACGAAGGCGCGGTGCAGGACCTGATCGATGAGCTCGGCCGACTCCCGGGTATCGGCCCCAAGGGCGCGCAGCGCATCGCGTTCCACCTGCTCCAAGCGGACCCCGAGGAGGTCGCCCGGCTCGTCACGGCGCTGACGGAGGTCAAGGACAAGGTGCGATTCTGCGAAGTGTGCGGCAACGTGGCGCAGGCCGAGCGGTGTCGGATCTGCGCGGACCCGCGCCGCGACCACGCGTCGATCTGTGTCGTCGAGGAACCCAAGGACGTCGTGGCGATCGAGCGCACCCGAGAGTTCCGCGGCACCTACCACGTGCTCGGTGGCGCGATCAGCCCGATCGACGGCATCGGTCCGGACGACCTGCGGGTGCGCGAGCTGATGCAGCGCCTCGCATCGAGCACCGTGCAGGAGGTCATCATCGCGACCGACCCCAACCTCGAGGGCGAGGCCACCGCCACGTACCTGTCTCGCCTGCTCCGCGACGTCGGCGTCACCGTCACGCGCCTTGCCTCCGGCCTTCCCGTCGGCGGCGATCTCGAGTACGCCGACGAGGTCACGCTCGGTCGTGCCTTCGAGGGCAGGCGCCGGGTCGACGCCTGACCCGGCCAACCGGCAGACTGGACGGCGAGCGACACCGAGCTCAGCGGCATACGACACGCCACACCGGCAGGGAGCTGTGATGACCACCGACGACACCACCCGCGACACCACCTCGGGTGGAGAGGTCCCCGCGGGCGACCCCGGCGACGAGCTCGGGAGCCTCGCCGACCTGACGGCGCACGAGGCGAGTGCGTTCCTGACCGCGGTCACGGAGGTCGCCTCCGGCAACTCACCTGACACCGCCATCCCGCTGCTCACCCTCGCCCTGTCCCAGGTGCTCGTCGCCGGCTCCAGGCTCGGCGCGATCCAGGACGTCGTCCTCGAGGAGCGCTACGAAGCCGATCCCGGTCCCGATGATGACCCCGACCCGCTCCGCGACGGGCTCGCGAACCTCCTCGCGGGGATCGACGACTACGTCTATGTCATCGATCCGGTGACCTCACCGGAGCGAGCGGACGGCTCGATCACCAACGACCTGGCCGACGTCGCCCTGGCCCTGACGCACGGGCTCAAGCACTACCAGGCCGGCCGGAAGGTCGAGGCGCTGTGGTGGTGGCAGTTCAGCTACCTGTCGTCCTGGGGTGACCGGGCGCTCGCATCGATGCGCGCCCTGCACTCGATCCTGTCCCACCTGCGGCTGGACGCGGACGAGGAGCGGGTCTCCGAGGCGGAGTTCGACGCGCTCCATCCCTGATCCGGCACGCCCGGCTGCGCGATTGGGCTGTGACGTGGAGGGGTCTGAGGGACTGGCCCACTGACCACCCAGACGAATCAGTGGGTCGCTGATCAGGAGCGCACTGATCCGCGGAGCGACTCAGCGGGCCAGTCCGCGCCGCCCGGCGTTGCCAGTTCGCTGGACCGCAATTGCAGCCCTGTCAGCACCGACTGCGAATGTGCTCCTGGGGCAACCAAGGAGGTGAGTTCGATGACAGCTCAGGGAGTTGGGCCCGAGGACTTCGACGTGCCGCGCTTCGTCATTCGAGCCCGGCGGCGTGGCGACCTCAGCCAGCGTGACCTGGCCGATCGAGTCGGCGTGAGCCAGTCGACGATTGCTGCGATCGAGTCGGGTCGCCGCGACGTGACCGTGACGATGTTCCGGCGGTTGCTGCGGGCAGGTGGGCTTCATGTTGCCGTCGTGGATGAGGCTGGGCAGGGCGTCGATCCGATTCCGATGGGAGTGGTTCGGGACAACGCCAACCGGAGGCTCCCGGCCCACCTGGACGTGGATCCGCCGGACCGACCGCCGACGACCCGGCTAACCGTCTTTCGGTCGGAGCGCCAGACTCCCAACGCCTGGTACCACCTGCGCGAGGAGCGGGATCGTCGACGAATGCCAGGGGTCGAACCCGAGGATCATCCAACCATCGCCGAGCTGGAGGCCAGGCGCCGTCGCATCCTCTACGGCCCTCGCCCGCCCGCACCCGGAGTGGCTCAGCCCGGACGTCTCACGATGCCGAATGGTCCGGGGACATGTGATGCCCAGTCATAGACTGCGATTCCCGCCACAGCGTCAACCGGGAGCCTGATGTGAGCATCGTCGTCCAGAAGTACGGGGGATCATCCGTCGCTGACGCCGAGTCGATCAAGCGCGTCGCGCGTCGCATCGTGGAGACCCAGCGCGCCGGCAACGCCGTGTGCGTCGTCGTCTCGGCCATGGGTGACACGACGGACGACCTGCTCGACCTGGCCGAACAGGTCACTCCCGCTCCGCCCGCGCGAGAGCTCGACATGCTCCTCACCTCCGGCGAGCGGATCTCCATGGCCCTTCTCGCCATGGCCATCGCGCAGCTCGGGGCAGAGGCTCGGTCCTTCACCGGGAGCCAGGCGGGCGTCATCACCGACGAGGCCCACGGCGCAGCCCGGATCATCGATGTCACCCCTGGTCGCATCAAGAGCGCCCTCGACGCCGGGCACATCGCCATCGTCGCCGGCTTCCAGGGCGTCAGCCAGACCACCAAGGACATCACCACGCTCGGGCGCGGTGGGTCCGACACGACCGCCGTCGCCCTCGCCGCCGCGCTCGATGCCGACGTGTGCGAGATCTACACCGACGTGGACGGCGTCTTCACGGCTGATCCGCGCGTCCTGCCGAGCGCCCGCAAGATCGACGTCATCTCCATGGAGGAGATGCTCGACCTCGCCGCCAACGGCTCGAAGATCCTGCATCTGCGCTGCGTCGAGTACGCACGGCGGTACGGCATCCCGATCCACGTGCGCTCGTCGTGGTCCCGCAAGCCGGGCACGTGGATCAAGGACAATCCCTACCAAGGAGAAGGCGCTGTGGAAGCACCGATCATCGCCGGCATCGCGCACGACCGCAGCGAGGGGAAGATCACGATCGTCGGTGTGCCCGACCGGGTCGGCATCGCGGCCAAGATCTTCGGTGCCATCGCCGAGGCCGGCATCAACATCGACATGATCGTCCAGAACGTCTCCGCCGCCGAGACCGCCAAGACGGACATCTCCTTCACCCTTCCGGAGGGCGATGGGCCCAAGGCCATCTCCGTCCTGCAGGGCATCAAGCACGACGTCGCCTTCGAAGACCTGCGCTTCGACGACAGCATCGGCAAGATCGCCCTTGTCGGCGCGGGGATGAGGTCGCACCCCGGTGTGTCGGCCAAGTTCTTCAAGGCGCTCGCCGACGCCGGCATCAACATCGAGATGATCTCGACGTCCGAGATCCGGGTGTCGGCGGTGACCCGCGTCGACCAGCTCGAGGAAGCGGTCCGCGCGGTCCACACCGCGTTTGGCCTCGACTCGACCGAGGACGCGATCGTCTACGGCGGCACCGGCCGCTGAGCCGCTAGCTGACGAGGCCGTGCCTGGCGTTCCAGAGCCGCGCCCCCTGGTAGGCGTCGACCAGGCCCCACACCCAGAAGCCGACAACGCCGAGGATTCCGACGAGGATGATGACGAGCAGGCAGCTGACGAAGTAGCCGAGCATGATGACGAGGCCCTTGCCCACGTCGCCATTGATGATCGACCCGAGCCCCGGGATGAAGAACGACGCGAGCAGCGACAGTCCGGGGCTCTTGGGAGCGACGTAGCCAGGGGGCACCGGATGGCTGTTGGTGGCCCAGATGTGCGGCTGGGGCGCCGGCCATTGTTGTGCCGGGTGCCCCTGGTGCCGGAATCCGTGGACGTCCACCGCCGGCGGTTGCCCTGGTGTCTGAGCGGCGGGAGCCCGGACCTGGTCGGTCCACGCCAGACCGTCCCAGTACCGCTCGCTGTCGCCGACCGGGTACCAGCCGGCCGGCGGATGGGACTGATCCCTCATGGACGCCTCCCTGTGCTCGGACCTCGTTGTCCTGAGCGTAAGCCCTCGCCCGGCACGGCAGAAGATCGCCCAAAGCGGACCAGCGCACCTTGCCGCCATTGGCTCATCCGGATGGTCCGATGCGCGCCTAGCGTCGATCCCATGACCACCATCACCGACCCGGTTCACGGCATCCCCGTCCGCCTCGACCTCGACGCCGCCGTGCCTGCGTTCACCAAGGCGCTGAGCCACCTGGACACCACGACGACCCGCGAACTGGATCGCGTGGGCTTCCCCACTGCACTGCGCGAACTGGTCCGACTGCGGGCCTCCCAGCTCAACGGCTGCTCGTACTGCGTCGACTCCCATACCTTCGACGCCTTGGCGGCGGGAGAGACGGTGCAGCGAGTCATGGCTGTCTCGGTCTGGCGGGAGTCGCCCTTCTTCACCGACCGTGAGCGGGCCGCACTGGGGTTCACCGAGTGCGTGACGCTGGCGTCCCAGACGAGGGTGCCTGCAGAGGAGTACGCCGCGGTGGCCGAACACTTCGCCCCGGAGGAGGTCGGGGCGCTGCTGGCGCTCATCGTCACCATCAATGCCTGGAACACGATTGGTGTGACGGCCCGGCCCTGGGAGCCGACCCTTCGCCAGTGACCCGCGCCCGCGGCTGGGTATGTGGCAGGCATGTCTTCCCAAGAACCGCGACTGCTATCAGACGGCGGCGTCTTCCCGCCGGTGACGCCCGACCCGCCGCCGCCACCCGGGCTTGAGGAGATCGTCGTTCCCGACATGGTGATCCGTTCGGAGGACAAGCCCGAGGAGGACGCCACTCCGCCGCTCGAGGCCGAGGAAGAGCCGCCAGCCGGCGAGCCGTCCGCGTGACGCGCAGTCTCGGTCGCACGTCGGCTTTGCGACCTCCGACACGATTCCGTATGCCGCTGGGCTCGGTGGGCCTGTTCGTGCTCCTCGTGCCCCTGGCGTTCGCGCTCGGCGGTTGCGCGTCACCGGAGGCAGCGTCGGCCGGGTCGGCTGCCTCGCGGTTCGTCGACGTGGCCTCCAAGGACCCCAATGCGGCGTGCGCCCTGCTGGCTCCGCGGACGCGTGAGAAGGCCGCGGAGGACGGCGACGGCGACTGCGCCAAGGGCCTGCGCTCGGCCGAGATCTCGTCCAGTCCGTCCGGTTCCGACGTGCCTCCGGAGGTGGCGGGCCACACGGCGCTCGTGACGACGGGCGGCCAGACCGTGTTCCTGACCCTGTTCGAGGATGGCTGGAAGGTCCTCGCCGCCGGCTGCACTCGAGTCTCGGAGGACAAGGCAGTGCCCTACGACTGCGCTCTCCAGGGGGACTGACGTGCGAGTGATGTTCTGGGTGCTGATCGCCGTCATCGCGGCCGGACTCTGCTTTCAAATCGCGATGGGGCTGTTGCAGCGATGATCGGACAGCGGCGGCGAGGCTTCCTCAGGGACAACGCGTTGTCGTTGGCCTTCCTACTGCTGCTCATGGGCAGCCTTGTCGGTCAAGCCATCTCGGGCGTCGCAGGCTACAACGAGGAGGCACGCACGGCCGGTCTCCAGGAGGTCTCGCTCTGGCGGTATGTCACCTCGTCTCGGTTCGCCGTCGATACTGCGGAGAACTGGCAGTCCGAGTACCTCCAGTTCATCGTGTTCATCTTCCTCACCATCTGGCTCGTCCAGCGCGGGTCCTCCGAGTCGAAGAAGCCGGGAAGTGAGGGGCGCGAGACGGACAAGAAGCAGCTGGTCGGCCGATACGCCCGGGAGGACTCACCGGCCTGGGCGCGCGCCGGCGGCTGGCGGACCGCTGTCTACTCGCACTCGTTGCTCATCACCATGTCGGCGATCTTCCTGCTCGCCTGGACCGCCCAGGCGGTGGCGGGACGGGTGGCCCACAACGAGGAGCGGATGCGGGACCTCCTCGAGCCGCTGACATTGGGGCAGTACGTTGCATCGCCGGACTTCTGGGGCCGGACGTTCCAGAACTGGCAGTCGGAGATGCTCGCCATCGCGAGCATGGCGGTTTTCTCGATCTTCCTGCGCGAGCGCGGTTCTCCCGAGTCGAAGCCGGTCGGCCTGCCGCACGAAGAGACTGCATCTGACGACTGACCGCGGTCCCTCAGGTCACTCGGCGTCGTCCGGCTCGGCCCCCGTCTCGATGACCCGTGCCGCGATCTCCCGCAGCTTGATGTTGCGGTCCTGGGACGCCTTCTTGAGCATGGTGAAGGCCTCGGCCGGTGTCACCCGGTGACGCTCGATGAGAATGCCGATCGCCTGGCCGATCAAACGGTGGCTCTCGATGGCACGTGCCATGTGCGTCTCACGGTCCGCGAAGGTGTTCGCCGCCACGACCCGGTCCACCGCGAGGGCGAACGCCTGCCCGAGCAGGTCTCCGACGATCCGCTCGTCCGTGGTGACGACACGGGGGCGGGGGAACTGGACCCAGACGCGACACTCAGACGACGGGTGGTTCTGCGGGGTGATGAGCAACCCAGACACGCGCTCGTTCGGTGTGGTGGCCTCCGGCCCCGCCGCGGTGAGGGCCTGCCACAGGGCGTGGTCCAGGTCGGCCCGGCGCACCGGACCGGCGGCCGTGAAGACGTGCTCCTCGGGGCCCGCCAGGGCCCGCACGGTTGAGCCACCGTCGAACAGCTCGGCGAAGCCGTTGACCGCGGCTTCGAGCACCTGCTCGAGGTCCACGGCGGTGCCGAACTCCGCGCTCAGCTCGGCCGCCGCCTGGCGGCGGGCGCGAGCGGCGTGCTCCCGGGTCACGTCCTCGAGGGCCACGACAACGTAGTCCGGCCGGTCGCCGATGCCCTCGACCTGTTGCGTGCTGACCCGCACCCAGACGTCGCGCTGGTCCTTCGTCACGAGGCGGCACTCCTGGCCGCGGACCATCACTCCGTCCAGGGCATCCGCCATGATCTGCTCGACCTGCTCCCGGTCCGTCAGCTCGTTGGCGCCAACGTCCTTCGGCTCTCCGGCGGGCGGCCACCACGGGTGCGGCATGGTGAGGTCGCCATCGGGGACGGAGTGCCCGAGCAGCTGGGTGAACGTCTCGTTGACCTCGATGACGTTACCCTCGGCATCCGTGATGAGCAGGGCGTCCTTGAACGACTCCATCACCGCGTGCCGCCAGGCGGCATCGCGCAACCGTGCTCGGGAGCGCTCGAGATTGCTGGCCAGCCGGGCCTTCAGCTCGGTGAGCGAGAAGGGCTTGGACACGTAGTCATCAGCCCCTGAGGTGAGCCCTTCCTCCGTGTCGGTCTCTCCCGCCCGCGCCGAGAGGATCAGCACGGGGACGTGGCGCAGCGTGCTGTTCCTGCGAATGGCGCGCGTCAGCGCGAAGCCGTCGAGGCCGGGCATCATCGCATCCGCGAGGACGATGTCTGGACGCACAGACAGACACCGCTCGAGGGCGGCGGTGCCGTCCGGCGCGAGCTCGATGTCGTAGTCGGCCGAAAGGGCGCCGCGGAGGTACGTCCGCATATCCGCGTTGTCCTCGGCGACGAGCAGCCGGGGACGTCCGCTCGCGGACGACTGGCCGGGGAACCCGGTCGGGGACTGCGCCACCGGCTGACTGTCGGTTTCTGCGGGAGCCGGCTCAGCGGCATACGGCAGGTCCCATCCCTCCGTCTCCGCGAGGAAGGCGTCGATGTTCCGGGGCGTGATCGAGCGGCCCTCGGCCGGCTCCGCCGGCGGCTGTCCCCACGGCAGCCGGATCGTGAACGTCGAGCCACGGCCCAGGGCGGACTGGACCTCGACGGTGCCGCCCATGAGCTCGGTGAGCTGCTTCACCATGGCCAGGCCAATGCCCGCTCCCTCGTGCGACCGGGCCTTCCCGGGGCGGGGCAGCTGCTCGAATCGCTCGAAGACACGGTTGAGGTCGCGGCGCCGGATGCCGATCCCCGTGTCGCTCACGGACACGGTGAAACCATCTGTATCGCACGCCAGCCGCACGGTGACGGTGCCCGACGGTGTGTACTTCAGCGCATTCGCGAGCAGGTTGAGCACGATGCGCTCGTACATGTCGCGGTCGAGGTAGGCAGGCCGCGCTGCGTTGTCGTACTCCGTCACGAACTCGAGCCCGGCGCGCCGGAAGGCGCGAGCGAAGGACTCGGCCATGGTGCGCGTCTGGGCGGTGACGTCGAGGGGGACGACGTGCGGTTGCACCTTGCTCGCGGCCATCCGCCCGAAGTCGAGCATCGCATCGACCATTCGGGCCAGGCGCACGGTGTTGCGGTCGACCAGCTCGAGCCGCTCCCGTTGGTCGTCGGTCAGGCGAGGGTCGGTCAGCGCGTCGGAGATCGGACCGCTGATCAAGGTGAGCGGTGTGCGCAGCTCGTGACTGAGGTTGGTGAAAAAGGCACTCTTGACCGCGTCGAGCGCCTCGGCTGTCTCCGCTCGCTGCCGCTCCGTGTCGAGCGCCCTGATGTCGCTCAGCGCGGTCCCGAGATGGGTGACACAGAGGGCGACGTACGTCGCGAGAGCCGGATCCCATTGCCGGTGCGCCGAGCGCCCGATGATGAGAATCTCGGACATCTCGTCGTCCCCGGACAACGTGATCGGCAGAGCGTGCAGTCCCGCAATGGCCAGTCCGGCGGGGTCGTTCTCGAGGTGGACGGGTGCAGGCAGGTCGTGGTGCACCTGACGTCTCGTGGTGATCGCCTGCGTCGCTGCGGCGTAGACGTCGGCTCGCAGGGGATCCGGGACCCTGAGTTCCCTCAGGTCTTCGGGCAGGGTGCGTGCGTCCACCATCACGGCGAGCGGGTGGTCCTGCGGGTTGGACGTGAGCACGGCCGTGGCGAGGCGGCGGACGTGGTCCGCATCGGAGGCTTCGCCGAGGCGCCGCGACAGCACGCCGAGGGTCCCGAGGCGGCGCTCGCTGAGAACGTGGTCCGTTGTCTCCACCACGGCGGTGAAGACACCGCCCACCTCGCCGGAGTCCACGGTGATCGGGCTGTACGAGAAGGTGAAGTACGTCTCCTCGAGGTAGCCGTTGCGCTCGAGCATGAGCTTCTGGTCACGCGACCACGTGGCGACCCCGGTGTTCATCACGCTGTCGAGCATCGGGCCGATGCTGTCCCAGATCTCCGGCCAGACGTCCTTGCCCGGTGAGCCCAGGGCTTGGGGGTGCTTCGTGCCGAGCATCGGTCGATAGCCGTCGTTGTAGATCATGACGTACTCGGACCCCCACCAGATGAGCATGGGGAAGCGCGAGGTGAGGCAGATGCTCACCGCCCCTCGGAGCTCCGAGGGCCACGTCGAAATCGGGCCGAGCGGCGTGAGCGACCAGTCGAACGCGGCGAACCGCGCGCCGACTTCGCCGAGGTGTTCAGTGCTGACGTTGCGCCCCGGCGCAGGAGGTGGTGCCGTCATTTGTGCTTGCCTTCGGTACTGGCGACCTATCGGCGCGTGTTTCCACCGATCCGCCTCTCTTGCGAAGACTCGCATGGAGAGTCATCAGAGGCAAGTCGAGCATCTCACCGAATTCTGGACACAGCCGCGAAAGCCTCGAGGCTCTTTCTGGACAGCTCCTCGAAACGCGCGCCGTTGCGCTGACCCGGGCTCCACGGCAACTGGGCGACCGAGCCGCCGATCGAGTGGGTCGCCGGGTCCATCCAGGCGTCGACGAGCTCCAGGTCGCGCGCCATTGACTGCACGTCGGCCTCCGCCACGGCGTCGCCGATGGTGCGCGCCTCGACGTCCTCCTCGGCCCGCGTGTGCCCGTTCAGCGCCTCCTCGAGCAGGCCGAAGTAGATCATGAAGTCCATCGAGGCAGTGTCGAGGCCTTCGAGATGGGTGATCACCGCCTCGATCTCGCGCTCCTCAGCGACCCGTCCCTGCACGGCGGCCAGGTCACCGACTGACTTGAGGGCGACGGGATGCATGAACGTCTGCTCCGCGGACTCGTGGAGGGCGACGTAGTGCAGCAGATCGGCCACAGCGCTCTCCCGCTCCTGACCGGAAGAGACCGTCACCCGGAAGACGAGCGAGGCGATGTAGGCATGCTGGCGTCGTAGGACACGCAGCAGGCTCTCCGGCGAAGGCATGATCTCCTCGAGCTCGTGTCGAGTGGGTTGCCATGCAGGTACCCACCCCGTCAGTGGGTAACCCTCTGGTGCACTGACGAGCGTGCTGGAGGTGGGGCGATGCGGCTGCGCAGGAGTGATCCGGCAAAACCGGGGCTGAGGCGCGTGCGGCGCGGCAAAGGCTTCGGCTACGTCGACCGGGACGGCCACTCGGTGGACGCCGCCACCAAGGAGCGGATCCGGTCCCTCGTCATCCCCCCGGCCTGGGAGGACGTCTGGATCTGCCCTTGGCCCAACGGCCACATCCAGGCCGTCGGTACCGATGCCGCGGGTCGCCGACAGTATCTCTACCACCCGGCGTGGCACGAGACGCGCGGCCGGGACAAGCACGAACGCGTGCTGACCCTGGCCCGGCGCCTGCCGGAGGCGCGAGCCGAGATCCGCCGGCGGCTCCGTCGTGACGGGCTGGGTCGCGAGCGGGTCGGCGCGCTGGCCCTGCGGCTGCTCGACGCGGGCCTCTTCCGGACCGGGGGCGAGGAGTACGAGAGTGAGAATGGCAGCTACGGCGTCGCCACCCTTCTCAAGGACCATGTCACGGTCAGCGGCGACGTCGTATCGTTCTGTTTCCCGGCGAAGTCCGGCGTGGAGCGCAAGGCAGAGGTGCGGGACCCCGCGCTCGCCAAGGCCGTGAGCGCCTTCAAGCGCAGCCGCGGACCGAGTCAGCGCCTCCTCCAGTACCGCACCGGTGAGGTGTGGTGCGAGCTCAGCTCGACGGAGATCAACAAGGACTTCAAGGAGCTCGTCGGGGAGGAGTACACGGTCAAGGACCTGCGCACGTGGGCCGCCACGGTGCTCGCTGCGGCGGCGTTCGCCGAGCGGGTCGACGGTGCGGCACCCACGTCGGAACGGGCCCGCAAGAAGATGGAGCGGGAGGTCATGATGATGGTCTCCCAGCACCTCGGCAACACCCCGGCGGTCGCTCGCCGGTCCTACGTCGACGGTCGCGTGGTCGACGAGTATGCCGCTGGGCGCACGATCGCTCGGGCGCTCAGCCGGGCCTCGGCCGTGGATCGCAGGCGGCTTCGCCGGGGAGACCTTGCCGAGGTCAATGGCCGCGAAGCGCTCGAGCGAGCAGTCGTCCGTCTCCTCGGGTGAGGCCCCAGCAGTTAGAGACGGGACCCTCGGGGTAGGCGCCGCTCATGATGACTCAGACGACACCGTGGTCGAACACGATCCCGGACCCGCCGGACCGGCCGCTGCCGCCGCCCGAACCCGGCCCCACGCCGGAACCGCCCTCGCCCGGCCCACCTCCGCCAGGACCGTTCCCCGGTCCGGATCCCACGCCGGGTCCGGCGCCCTTCCCGGAGCCCTATCCCACTCCGTCCCACCCGGACCCCGCGAATCCGTCGGATCCCAGACCACCCACGGACCCGAGGGTGAACTGACTTGTCCACGCAGACGCAGAAGCGGGCGGCGGAGATCATCGCCGCCTGGCCGGATGAGTCCAGGGAGGCCGCCCAGCTCGTCCTCGACGCGCACGGCGAGCCCCAGGAGGCCACGCAGGAGCAGCTGGTCTGGCACGGGGTGGGTCCGTGGAAACGGGTCATGGCGACCAAGGCCTTCCACCAGCACGACTTCCCGGCCCCACACATCGACGCGGTGGAGTCCGTCATCGACTACCGCGTGCCACCGGGCAAGGTCTCCGCGTTGGCCATCTTCGACGGTAGTGTCGTCGTGGGGCGCACGGTCGGCGAGCTCTCGGCGAGGTGCCATGATGAAGACGCGAACAGGCTGGCGCTGAACCTCGCCCACGACATCGTCACGGGCGAGAAGACGGCTGAGCAGGCTCGGGAGCACTACGCCAAGGAGTTCCTCGACTACCGGCGAGGCAAGCCGACCCCCTACATGGACGAGCTCCACTTTCCGCCGCAGACCGGCACCGCCGACGCCGACGTCCGGCTCCTCTCCGACGAGGACCTCGAGCAGGCCAAGCAGAAAGGCGAACAGCAGAGCTGACGGGTGCAGCTCAGGTCACGTCAGGTCCGCGTCCTGCGCGTCACGGGGCCCGACGTGACGAGACGCAGGACGTCGTCCAGCACGGAGCGACGCCGGGTGGCCGGCGTGTCCCCTCCGTCCCCGCGCGCCATCGCCTCGACAAGCTCACGCCAGGCGTCGGCTCCGGAGTGGCGTGCCCGCCAGCCGAGCTCCCGTTGCGCGCGGCCGCTGTCGACCAGTGGCACCTCTGTGGCCATGTGCAGCCATCCTCCTTCGAGCGGCGAGAGATGAGCCGCCCAGAGTGCGTCCGTGACGCGGAGCAGGAGCTTGCCCGGTAGCCGTAAGGGCCTGCCCCCCAACGGCGCAGCAATCTCCCGCGGCCCCAGGACGTCCGGCGCCGCGAGGTTGACCGGGCCGGGGAGCCGGGTCTCGATGATCCGGGCGATGGCGTCAGCCACGTCGTCCGCGTGCACCACCTGCAGCTGCGGGTTTCGACCGAGCGGCATGACCGGGAGGTGCGTCAGAAGGCGGCGCGGCATGATCGGTGGCACGCCGACCCGGCCGAGCGCGCCGGCAGCTGATCGCTGGGCCACCAAGGTGGGACGCGGCCAGCTGATGACGAGTTGGTCGCTGACGTGGGGGTCCCCGAGAGCCGCTGCGATCACGGCCTCGGTCGCGGCCTTCTGTCGGCTGTAGGCGCACACAGGGTTCCCCGTCACGGCATGCGACTCGTCGACGAGGTGCCCGTCGCGGCCCGGCGTGTACGCCCCGGTCGAGCTCAGCACCACGAGCTGCCGCACTCCGGCGCCTGTGCAGGCCGCAAGGGTACGGGTGAGCCCCCGCACCCCGACCTGCTCCTGGTAATCGGTGCGACGCATCGGCTGGATAGCCCAGGCGGCGTAGACACAGGTGTCCGCTCCCCGGAGCAGCTGAGCCAGGTCCTCGGCCGCCGAGGGCGCGGTCACATCAACGCGGGACCAGGTAGCCGGGGTGGCGATCCGGTCGGGGTGGGGAAGCCGTCTCGCCGCGGCGATGACGTCGTGCCCATCGCGGGCGAGCCGGGCAACCGTGGCCGAACCAACGTTGCCGGTCCCGCCGATGACTGTCACTCGCATGGCACCTCCGTCTCCCCGGTGTTACCCCGTTCGCGGCCGGCTGCAAACCTCGTGGGTCAGAGGGGCGCGGCGGCCGTGGCGGCGCGAGGGTGGGTAGGGGAGGGAGCGTGGACCGGATGCAGCATGACGCGGTGGTGATCGGCAGCGGGCCGAACGGCCTCGTCGCGGCCAACCTTCTGGCGGACGAGGGGTGGCAGGTCCTCGTCCTCGAGGCGCAGTCGACGGTGGGCGGTGCGGTGCGCAGCGCCGAGGACGTCAGGCCGGGGTGGATCCACGACACGTTCAGCTCCTTCTACCCGCTCGCGGCGGCGTCGCCGACGATCCAGGGGCTTGGGCTCGAGCGATTCGGTGTGGAGTGGGTGCGGGCTCCCGCGCCGGTCGGCAACCCGCTCCGCGAAGGCGGGTGGGCGCTCGTTCACCCACGAGCCGAAGACACTGCGGCCGCTCTTGACGAGCTCCACCCTGGTGATGGAGAGGCGTGGATGCGCGCCTGCTCGCTCTGGGACCAGGTGGGCGAGGACATCATCGCCGCACTGCTCACGCCCTTCCCGCCCATCCGGCCCGGTCTACGGCTCGGCCTCAAGGCGCCCCGACTGGGCGGGCTGGCGTTCCTGCGGGAGCTCCTGCTTCCGGCGCGACGACTGGGCGACGAGTGGTTCGGCGGCGAGGCCCCCAAGCTGCTCCTGGCGGGCAATGCCGCTCACGCGGACATCGCGATGGACGCGCCGGGCTCCGGCCTCATGGGCCTGCTGCTCGTCATGCTCGGACAGTCCCATGGCTTCCCCGTGCCGCGCGGTGGCGCCGGACAGCTGACTGGGGCGTTGGTGAACCGGCTCGAGGCCGCGGGCGGTGAGGTGCGGACGGAGGCCCATGTCGCGGAGGTGCTCGTGCGATCCGGCCAGGCCGTCGGCGTCCGGCTCGACTCAGGCGAGGTGATCCGGGCGAGCCGAGCCGTCCTGGCGGACGTCAGCGCCCCGGCCCTCTTCGGTGGCCTCGTGCCCTGGTCCGAGCTACCGGATCGGCTGCGCCGACGGATGGACGCCTTCGAGTGGGACCTCGGAACCATCAAGATCGACTGGGCCTTGAGCGGCCCCGTCCCGTGGGCCACGACACCAGACCTCATGCCCGGGACGGTCCACCTCGCGGACAGCGTTGCGGCGCTCGCCATCGCCGGGGCCGAGCTCGCCGCGGGCCGGGTGCCCGAACGCGGGCTCGTCATCCTCGGTCAGATGGCGGCAACCGACCCCACCCGGGCGCCCATGGGGAGCGAGTCGATGTGGGCCTACGTCCATGTGCCGCAACGGGTCTCCGTGGCGGACCGGGCGCCGGTCGAGCCGTTTGACGAGGCGCGGGCGGAGCAGGCCGCGACCGAGGTCGAGTCCCGGATCACGGAGTTCGCGCCCAACTTCCGGGACACGATCCTCGATCGCAGGGTGCTCGGGCCGGCCGAGCTCGAGCGGCGGAACGAGAACCTCGTCGGCGGAGCGGTCAACGGGGGTACGTCTGCGATGCACCAGCAGCTCTTCTGGCGTCCGGTGCCGGGACTGGGTCGGGCGGAGACCCCGATCCGGGGTCTCTACCTCGCGTCGGCATCGGCACATCCGGGGGGCGGCGTCCATGGTGCCTGTGGGTCGAACGCCGCGCGGGCAGCGCTCCTCCATGACCGGCTGCGGGTGGCCCAACGGCGCCTGATCCCGGTGTCGAACCGCCCGGGTGGGTAAGGAGTCACCATGAGCCGCACCACTCGCTTCATGCGCTGTGCGCCCGACGACGTCTTCAAGGTCCTCGCGGACGGATGGAGTTTCGCCTCATGGGTCGTCGGCGCAGCGCGGATCCGTGAGGTCGACGGCACGTGGCCCGCGGCCGGCAGCCAGATCCATCATTCCGTCGGGCTGTGGCCGATGCTCATCGACGACACGACGTCGGTCATCAGCATCGATCGCCCACACGCAATCGAGCTCAAGGTCCGCGCCTGGCCGACAGGAGAGGGCCGGGTCCGCCTGGAGTGCACCGCGGAGGAGGGCGGGACACGTGTCGTCATGATCGAGGACGCCACGGCCGGACCGGCCAAGGTCATCCCCCCGCCGGTGCGCGACCCCATGCTCGACGCTCGCAACACCGAGTCGCTGAAGCGGCTGGGCTATCTCGCCGAGCGCAAGGCCGCGAATTCGACTCAGCGCAAAAGGGTAGAGAGCACGTAGCAGTACCTGTTCCCACCACAACCCCTGACCGAAGGGAAGGCACGCATGTCCGGTGTCGTCACACTGATCAAGGAAGACCATCAGAAGCTCGAGTCCGTCTTCAAGAAGCTCGAGAAGGCAGAGCCACCGGAGGTCCCCGACCTGCTGCGTCAGGTGCAGGAGATGCTCGTCCCGCACTCGAAGGCCGAGGAGCAGGTGGTCTATCCGGCGATCAAGTCGATCGTTCCCGACGAGTCGTCGGACGTCGACGACGGGCTCGAGGAGCACCACCACGTTGAGGAGACGCTGGATCAGCTGCTGGCGTCGGACCCTGGTGCCCCGGGCGTCGACGGGCTCATCGCCGCGATGATCGGCGAGGTGCGGCATCACATCGAGGAGGAGGAGGAGCAGATCCTCCCCGCGTTCGGCAAGGCCGCCAGCAACCAGCAGCTCAGCGAGCTCGGCGAGCAGTTCACCGCCGCAAAGGAGCAGGCTCTGCAGTCACTGCAGCAGGCCTGACCAACGGGCATCAGCCGCCGGCGGACCCGCCCACCGACCTGGCCGGGCTCTGTGCGGTCGGGTCGGTTGGGCGTGGTTGGCGCGGGTAGAGGAGAAGTGTCTCCACAGTCCGGAGAAAGGAATGATCATGCCTCGCCGTCGTGACCCCGGTCCGTCCGTCAAGGACAAGAAGATGTACGAGTCGCTGCGTGAGGACGGTGCGAGCAAGGAGAAGGCCGCCCGTATCTCCAACGCCGCCGCCAAGTCGTCGCGCAGTTCGGTCGGCCGCAAGGGCGGCAAGTCAGGTGACTACGACGACTGGACCAAGGACCGACTGCTCAAGCGCGCCCGCGAGATCGGCATCGAGGGCCGGTCGACGATGGACAAGGGCGAGCTGATCAAGGCCCTCCGGCACCACTGATCGGCGTCCTGCAGTGCTCATGACCGAGGGCTTCGCGCTCGGCCTCGGCTGGCTCGTGTTCCTCGGGCTGCTCGGGTTCCTCGCTCACACCCTCCTGAGTCGGCGCAGATGAGGACATCGCGGTGGGCCGCCGCCGGGGCGTGTCTGGCGCTGTCGGGATGCGTGGCTCCTGCACTCGACTCGGGAGCCTTCCAGCAGAACGCGATCGGTGCGCTCGACTCCGCCGTGTCCACGTCCAGAGTCGCGGCCCTGGCGCTCGATGCCCGCGTCCGGGACCGCATCACGCTGGCCTACGCAGACACGCTCGTCACCGAAGCCGAGGAGGCGATCGGTCCGGTCGAGGCGAGCTTCGGCAGTGTGGATCCCCCCGACCCGACGCTCGATGAGCTCCGAAAGGCCGTGCTCGACCAGCTCGGCGACACGGGTGATCTGCTGGCCGAGGCCCGGATAGCGGTTCGACGGGGCGATACGCACGCCATGGCGACGCTCGCCGGCGACCTGCGGCGGGTCGCCGACTCGATGGACCAGCACGCCGAGGCACTCCAGTGAAGAAGCTCTTTGCCGTCGCCCTCGGGATCCTCACGGCGATCGGTGGCTTCGTCGACATCGGCGACCTCGTCGCCAACGGTCTCGTCGGAGCCCGCTTCGGCTTCTCCTTGGCCTGGGTCGTGATCGTCGGCATCATCGGCATCTGTGTGTTCGCGGAGATGAGCGGTCGGGTCGCCGCGGTGAGTGGACGGGCGACCTTCGACCTCATCCGCGAGCGGCTCGGTCCGAGGGTGGGGTTGCTCAGCCTCGCGGCCTCGATGGCCGTCACCCTGCTGACCTTGGCGGCCGAGATCGGCGGCGTGGCGCTCGCCCTGGAGCTCGTGACGAGCGTCAACCCGTACCTGTGGATGCCCGTGGTCGGCGCGACCGTCTGGATCGTCCTCTGGAGGGTCCGGTTCTCCGTCCTCGAGAACGTCTTCGGTCTCGCTGGCCTTGCCCTCATCGTCTTCGCGGTCGCCCTGTGGCAGCTCGGTCCGGACTGGTCCGCCCTGTGGGAGTCGGCAAGCCACCCGGCGGTGCCGGAGGGCGAGACGCTGCCGGTGTACTTCTACTACGCGATCGCTCTCTTCGGCGCCGCCATGACGCCCTATGAGGTCTTCTTCTTCTCGAGTGGAGGGGTCGAGGAGGGGTGGTCCGAGAAGGACCTCGGCGTCATGCGCGCCAACGTGTTCATCGGCTTTCCCCTCGGCGGGCTCCTCTCGCTCGCCATCGCCGGCGTGGCCGCGGTCGTCTACTTCCCACAGGGCATCCAGGTCGACAGCCTCAGCCAGGTCGGGCTCCCTGTCGGCATTGCCCTCGGCAAGCTGGGCCTGGCCTTCGCGCTCCTCGGCTTCTTCGCCGCCACCTTCGGCGCGGCCTGCGAGACCGGTCTCTCGGTCGGTTACAGCATCGCGCAGTACTTGGGGTGGCAGTGGGGCAAGTTCGTCGAGCCGCTTCGGGCCGCCCGCTTCCACACCGTCATCCTGGTCAGCACCATCGTCGCCGTTGGAATGCTGTTGACCACAGCCGACCCGATCATGCTCACCGAGTACTCGATCGTCTTCAGCGCGGTGGCGCTGCCCCTGACCTACTTCCCGATCCTGGTGGTGGCCAACGACCGGACGTACATGGGCAAGCACGTCAATGGTCGCCTTGCCAACACGCTGGGGACGGTCTATCTGTTCGTCGTGGTGGTGGCCTCCGTGGCGGCGGTCCCCCTGATGATCCTGACGAGAGCGGGGCAGTGACATGACAGCACCAAGGCAGGCGGTGAACCGACCAGCGCGCCTCGACGTCGTCCTGCGCGTGCTTGATCATCAGGTCGTCGGCCCGGACAAGGAGCTGGTCGGCAACATCGACGACCTCGAGCTCACGCCGGCCGGGGAGACGCTGGCGGTCACGGGCTGCGCCGTCGGGATCGGAGCCCTCAGCCAGCGACTGCCCGGGCGGCTCGGCACCTGGGTCAACGCCGTGTGGCGGCGCTTGAGCACCGACTCCGACCCCCAGCCGGTTGTCATCCCGCTCGGCCACATCGCGAATGTCGGGTCGGCGATCACCGTCGACCGCCCATCGGCCAGGGCGCTCGCCGAGAGCTTCGACCTCGAGCACTGGCTCCGCCGTTTCGTCGTCTCCGGCATCCCCGGGGCCAAGGGCGGGGCGGAGCCGGAGCGGGAGGACGAAGCCGGCTCCACTCGGCCGGTCAACGTGCTGGAGCCGCCCACCCGGCCGCCGCAGCCGGGCTGTCGGTGGGTCAGCGACCTGTTGCGCGCCCCCGTCGTCGACGACACCGGCCACCTGCTCGGGACCGTCATCGAGCTGCGCTGCGACTCGACGTCCGAGCCGTGGCGGGTCACCGACATCCAGTGCACCCAGTCGGTGCTCGGGACGGAGCTCGGCTACCACGCGGACCCCGACCTCGGCCCCGGTCTGCTGCGGTGGTTCTTCCGGCGAATCCAGAGGCACGACCTGCTCATCCCCGTCGGGGAGGTCGTCGAGGTCCGCCTCGATCCCACCCGCATCGTCGTTTCGACCCGCGACGATCGACGTCACCCGCACCGCACCCCGGACGGCTGACCCGAGAAGCCAGCTCAGCGGCATACGGCATCGGGACCACCACGACGAAAGGCAACGTCATGAGCACTCCGGCAGGAAAGCATGGCAGCGTGTGGCTGGACGACCCCGGCCGGCGCAGGGAGCCGGCGCCGGCGCTCGAAGGCGACGCGGAGGCCGACGTCGTCCTCGTCGGCGCGGGCATCGCGGGGCTGACCACCGCCCTGCTCGCCGCGCGTGCGGGGATGCGCGTCGTCGTCCTCGAGGCGCGCCGGATCGGTGACGGGACGACCGGCTACACGACGGGCAAGGTGACGGCGCAGCACTCGCTCATCTATGCCCGCCTCGTTGAGTGGGCCGGCATCGACCGGGCCCGCCAGTACGCCGACGCGAACCGGGCCGGCGTCGACCTCGTCGCCGACCTCGCTGAGGAGCTCGACATCGACTGCTCGCCGACCCGCGCGGACGCCCTCGTCTACACGACCTCGGACGAGGCCAGATCGATCCGTGCCATGGAGGACGAGGCGGTGGCGGCGCAGCGCCTCGGACTGCCTGCGACTCTCGTCAACGAGTCCGGCCTGCCCTTCCCCATCACCGCCGGAGTGCGCTTCACCGACCAGCTGCACGTGCACCCGCGTCGCTACCTGGACGGGCTCGCGGACGCCCTCGTGGCCGCAGGTGGCACCATTCACGAGCACACCCGCGTGAGCCACGTCGCCGAGGACCACGGGCGAGTCACGGCCGAGACCGAGGGTGGCACCGTCGAGGCAGCCAATGCGGTCGTGGCCACGCTCCTGCCCATCGGCCTGCTCGGCGGCTACTTTGCGCGCACCCGTCCGAGCCTGTCCTACGGTCTGGCCGTCCGCCTGCGCGACCGGGCCCCCGCCGACATGACGATCTCGGTCGATGACCCGGCGCGGTCCACCCGCCCCTGGCCGGACGCCGGGCCCGAGGGGCTCATCGTCGTGGGCAACGGTCACGAGGTCGGCGCCCACGTCGACACGGAGGGCCGCTACGCGGACCTCGAGCAGTGGACCCGCGAGACCTTTGACGTGGCCGAGGTGTCGCACCGGTGGAGCGCCCATGACTACGTCACGCCGGACCACGTCCCGTATGTCGGCCGCAGCCCGCTCCACAAGCACGTCCATGTGGCGACAGGCTTCGGCAAGTGGGGCCTCTCCAACGGCAGCGCCGCCGGACTCATGCTCAGCGACCTGCTGGCCGGCCGCGAACCCGCCTGGCTGCCCGTCTTTGACGCCCGCCGCACCGACGGCATGCGCTCGGTGCCGACGCTCGTCACCGGCAACCTCAAGGTCGCCGCCGAGCTCGTGACCGGCGAGCTACGGCGGGAGGCGCCGCGCTGCTCGCACATGGGGTGCCGCCTGCACTGGAACGTCGCCGAGGAGACGTGGGACTGCCACTGCCACGGCTCACGGTTCGGCTCGGACGGCCAGGTCATCGCCGGGCCGGCGGTCAAACCGATCCACGTCGATGCTGCCGGCTAGGGCTGGATAGAGAACGCGGACCCTCCCCGAAGATTCTCCCCAGCCGTATGCCGCTGGGCTGGCTCGTGTCGAGTGTGCACTCGGTGCCGGGGCAGCTTAGGTGGGAGAGATGACGCGATCACCGTGCCGGACTCACGCTCGTGCGGCAGGCTACCCGTGGACCCGTCCCGTCAATTCTCCCCACCCGTATGCCGCTGGGCTGCCTTCGCTGGTCAGCCGCCCATCGCGTCAGGCGGAGAACTCGACCCGGAGGCCACTCCCAGCGTTGGGCAGCAGGAACCCGCCATCGGTGGGCGACACGTCCGCGCCGTCGTGGCGAACGACCTCGGGCTGCGCGCCGTGGACGACGAGCCGGAAGGCGGTGCGCCGGAACTGCGGATAGCCGTCGCCGGTCGCCTCGCCCGTGAGCGTCACGTCGTCACCGCTGCGGGTCACGGAGAACGTGGTGGAGAGGTGGGCTCCGTCGCGGGAGGCGAAGGTGAGGCCGTCGTCCTCGACGAGCCGGGACTCGTAGTGGCCATCGCCCAGCGGCACGAAGAGGTGCAGGTCGATGACCTCGGGGTGGTAGCCGTCGGTGGAGGGCGGCGCCTCCGGCCACATCGGGATCACTGAGCCGGCGCGGGCATAGACGGGAATCCGGTCCATCGGGGTCGGCGCGATGACGTAGCTGCGGCCGACATGCGGTTCGTCAGCCTTGTCACCGAACCAGTCGTACCAGCCTCCGGCCGGCAGGTAGACCTGACGTGCCGTCATCCCGGGCTCGTCGACGGGGGCCACGAGCAGGTCGTGGCCGAAGAGGTACTCGTCGTCGATGTCGCCCGCCGCCGACTCGTACTGGAAGTCGAAGACAAGGGGGCGCTGCACCGGCTCTGCGGTCTCCGACGAGCGGACGAAGGAGGCATAGATGTACGGCAGGAGCCGGTATCGCAGCTGCACCGCCTCACGCACCAGCTCGTGGATGACCTCGCCGAAGGCCCACGCGTACTGGTCGATGTAGCCCGTCTCGGAGTGGTTGCGGCAGAAGGGGGTGAGGGCGCCGTACTGCATCCAGCGCAGAAAGAGCTCCGCGTTGGCGTTTCCCTGGAAACCGCCGATGTCCGCTCCGACGAACGGCTGCCCTGAGACGCCGAAGCCGCAGCCCATGGTGATGCTGAGCCACAGGTGGTCCCAACGAGACTGGTTGTCGCCCATCCAGTTCGCGGCGTACCGCTGAATGCCGGCGAACCCGGCCCGCGACAGGATGAAGGTGCGGCGCTCAGGCATGGCCTCGAGCAGGCCCTCGGTCGTCCCCATCGCCATGAGCAGCGCGTACTGGTTGTGGTAGCGCTCGTGCGGGAACTCCCCCCGGCCGAAGCGCATCGTCGTCGAGGAGATCACCCCGGTCGCCGGCTCGTTCATGTCGTTCCAGATGCCGGCGAGCCCGGACTGCACGTGGGCCGCGTTGAGCTCGCCCCACCAGGCACGTGCCTCCTCGGTGACGAAGTCGGGGAAGGCCGTGTTGCCGGGCCACACCTGGCCCACGTAGACGTCGCCACCCTCGGTACGGCAGAAGAGATCGCGCTCGAGCCCTTGGTCGAAGACCCAGTAGCCGGGCTCGTGCTTCACACCTGGGTCGATGATGGTGATGACGCGGAACCCCTTGTCTCGCAAGCGCTTGACCATGCCTGGGCCATCCGGGAAGGACTCGGTGTCCCACGTGAAGACGCGGTAGCCGTCCATGTAGTCGATGTCGAGCCACAGCGCATCGCACGGGAAGTCGTCGTCGCGATGCCGTTGCCCGAGTGCCTCAACGGCGGCTTGGTCGTACTTGTGCCACCGGCACTGGTGGTACCCGAGCGCCCAGATCGGCGGCAGCTGCATCCTGCCGGTGAGGTCGGTGTAGGACCGGAGGATGCCCGGCATGTCTGGTCCGGCGAAGACGTACTCGGTGTACTGCCCGCCGTCGAAGGTGATGCGGTACTCGTTGGCCGGCGAGAACTCGTAGTGGCCGCGGTAGCCGTTGTCGACGAACGAAGCGCTCATCTGCCCGTGCGGGTACAGCTGGTGGTGGAAGAAGGGCACGCTCACGTAGTAGGGGTCGAACTCCGTGCTCGTGCGGTCGCCGCGGGGATCGCCGGACTCCTTGCCGGAGGTGAACTCCAGCGAGCCGACCTCGCTCAGGACGTCGTTGTTCCACAGGGTGAAGTCGCGGCCCTTCCGGTCATGCCGGCCGCTCTTCTCGCCGAGCCCGAAGATCCGATCGGCTCCACCGCACCGACGGCGGATGGTGAAGGCATCGTTGAGCGTTGCGTACGTCCAGTACCGACCTTGGTCGTCGGCTGCGGACTCGACGACCGGGGTGCCGTCAGTGCGGTGGACATCGATCCGGAACGGGTCCAGCCACAGCGAGACGACCATGTCGGACGTCGTCAGCCGTACGCACTCATCGTCCCGCTCGAACTGGAACTGGACGATCTCTGCAAGAGGATCGACGCACACGGCGTGCGTCGGCGCCTCGTCGAAGACCCCGCCGCGGCTGAGCTTGATCCGCACGACGTCATCGCTCACGAGGTCGATCCGGAGCTGCTCGGTGTGCACCTCGGCGAGCAGCCCGCGTGCTGTCTGCTCCGCTGACGTGATGCGCTCGAAACGGAGGAAGTGGTCGGTCGGCAGCATGCTTCTCCGGCCTAGGCTGACTCACGCCGGCGGCCGGAAGGATCGTCCACGCCGTGGAAGCGGGTCCGATACAGCTCCTTGGCAGTCTCCAAGACCTCCGGACCCACCCAGCCCAGCGGCTCCACCGCGCCGATGAGGGGCTCGTGGTTCGGGCCATAGCCGACGACGACGCCGGTGAGCAGCCACGGTCGGCGGTCAGCGCCGTTGCCGTCCTGCTCGAGGGGGTCGACGTACGTACAGAGCCGTCGGGCGACCCAGTCCTCGTCCGGCCGGGTCCACCAGTGCGTGGGAGTGAGGCTGGCTGCGGGGATGCCGGGCAGCGCCACGCCTGCCTCGACGTCATGACTCGGCGTCTCGGCGTCGCGTGCGGGCCCCGCCGAGTACCGGACGTACAGCGGGGCTCGCATGCGCGCCAGCTCGACGACCTCGTCGAAATTGGCAATGACCTCCACGTGGGTCCCGTACCCACTCGCACGTGAGCTTCGTCAGCTACTTCGCGGGACGGTCACCGGGCCGACGCAGCAGCAGCCAACGAAAACCGTAGCCGTCGACCTTGACCTGCGTCTGGCCGTCCTTCGCGACCGGGTGCGTCTCGCGCTCGCCGACGAGGTCGACGAGGGTGGAGCCGGGCTCCACCTCGCCGATCGTCACGTCCACGAGGCAGCTCTCCGGGGCCAGGTTGTGCAGGGCGAGCATCGTCCAGCCGTCCTCCTCGCGGGCGACGTGGGCGAGCACGCTCTGCGGCTTGGTCCGCGGCACCTCGACGGTCGACCAGCCGAGCTCCGGGTGTTGGCGCCGTAGCCGGATGAGGTTGCGGATGAACCACCAGAGCGAGTCGTGGTCATGGCGCTGGTCCGCCACGTTGACGCGTTCGGGCGAGTAGAGGCCGTCCGGGAACGGCCGCGTCAGCTTCCGCGGGGGCGCGTCGGTGAAACCGCCCGTCGAGTCGTTGCCCCACTGCATCGGGGTGCGGACGGCGAGCCGGCCGGGCACGGCGAGGTTCTCGGCCATCCCGATCTCCTCGCCGTAGAAGAGCACGGGAGTACCGGGCAGGGAGAACATGAGGGAATAGACGAGGCGCAAGCGGCGCTCATCACCGCCGAGCATCGACGGGAGGCGCCGGCGCAGCCCGCGGCCGTAGAGCTGCATGTCCGGGTCGGGACCGAAGGCGTCGAAGACCTCCTGCCGCTCCTTGTCGCTGAGCTGGTCGAGGGTGAGCTCGTCGTGGTTGCGGACGAAGTTCGCCCACTGGCTCGTGACGTCCAGGCTGGGTCGGCGGCGCAGCGCTCCCTCGAGCGGACGGGCGTCCTCCCGAGCAAGGGCCAGGTAGAGGGCCTGCATGGCGGCGAAGTCGAACTGCATGTTCAGTCCGTCACCGTCGGCGCCGCCGAAGAACGTCTTCTGTTGCGGATAGGGCAGGTTGACCTCGCCCAGGAGCAGCGCGTCACCGACGCGCCGGGTGATGTATTTGCGGACGTCCCCGAGGTAGCGCTTTGGGTCGAAGGGGACGGCTGGGCCCTCCGAAGGCCCTGAGGGCGCGGAGTCCGTCGAGAACAGGAACGGCACCGCGTCGACCCGGAAGCCCGACACGCCCAGTTCGAGCCAGAAGCCGAGGGTCCGGGCGATCTCCTCCTGCACCGCACGGTTCATCACGTTGAGGTCCGGCTGGTGCTTGTAGAAGTGGTGCAGGTAGTACTCGCCCGTTCTCGGCTCGAGCTCCCACAGGCTGTCCTCCTGGTCGGGGAAGACGATGTCCTTGGGGTTGGTCTTCGGCTTCGTCTTGCTCCACACGAAGTAGTCCCGATAGGGGTCGTCGACGCTGCGACGGGCCGACCTGAACCACGGATGCTGGTCAGACGTGTGGTTCATGACGAAGTCGAGGATGACCCGGATGCCGTGCGCCCGGGCCGTCCGGACCAGCTCGACGAAGTCACCATGGCTGCCGAGCCGCCTGTCGACCCCGTAGAAGTCGGTGATGTCATAGCCGTCGTCCTTCGACGGGCCCGGGTAGAGCGGCATGAGCCACAGGCAGTTGACGCCGAGGTCCGCGAGGTACTCGAGCTGGTCGGTCATCCCGCACAGGTCGCCGACGCCGTCGCTGTCCGAGTCGTAGAACGTCTGGACGTCGGCGCAGTAGAGCACCGCCGTCTTCCACCACAGGTCACCCGTCTGGCTCATCCTCATGTGTGGCGCAGTACCCACCAAAGGGCCGGATGCCACCGCTCCGGCCCCGGCCACCGGCGTTTCGCAGACTCGCCCCGCGGGTAGACGGCTGCTGCGACCACCGCCCGTGACCGAAGCCCCTACGGAGGACGAACCGGATGCCCACCATCGGCTTCCACTGCTCGCACGAACAGATCGCGCCGTCCCAGCTGCTCGAGGACGTCAAGCACGCCGAAGCGGCGGGCTTCACCGCCGCCATGTGCTCCGACCACCTCGAGCCGTGGAGCACGGACCAGGGCCAGTCCGGCTATGCGTGGTCCTGGCTCGGCGCGGCACTCAACGCGACCAACCTGTCCTTCGGCGTCGTCACCGCACCGGGCCAGCGGTACCACCCCGTCATCACCGCGCAGGCGATCGGCACGCTCGGCGAGATGTTCCCCGGCCGGTTCTGGGCGGCCCTGGGCTCCGGCGAGGCCATCAACGAGCACGTGACCGGCGAGGGATGGCCCCGGAAGGAGGTGCGCGACCGCAGGCTCATCGAATGCGCGGACGTCATCAGACGGCTCCTCGACGGCGAGGAGGTCTCGCACGACGGTCTCGTCTCCGTGGACCGCGCCAGGGTGTGGTCGCGGCCGAGCCGGCGCCCTGACCTCGTCGCCGCAGCGGTGACCACGGAGAAGGCGGCACAGGCCGCGAGCTGGGCCGATGGTCTGATCACCGTGAACCAGCACGGGGGCGGCGACCGTCACGCCCTCGAGGCCTACCGCCAGCACGGTGGCCGGGGGCAGGTCCGGCTTCAGCTCCACGTGAGCTGGGCTCCCAGCGAGGACGAGGCCGTGGAGATCGCCATGAACCAGTGGCGCAGCAACGTCTTCGGAGCGCCCGTGGCCTGGGACATCGACTCCGTCGCGGGCTTCGACGAGCTCGGCCGGCACGTCACCGAGGACGACGTCAAGCGCTCCGTGCACGTGTCGAGCGACCTCGAGGCGCATGCAGCCCGGATCCGGCAGGCCTTCGATGATGGCTTCGATGCGGTCATGGTGCACTTCGTCGGCGCTGACCAGTCACGGTTCATCGACGCCTTCGGTGCCCAGGTGTTGCCGCAGTTCGCCACCGCTGACGTCATCGGAAGGAGCACATCGTGAGCAGCAGCATCGGAGAGCGCGCGGCCTCGATGGTCAGGAACGACGACAAGGGCGGCTTCCCTCCCCAACAGCAGGACCCGCCGGGCCTGACGACGAGGATGGAGCCGGTCCCGGACCACGGCGAGGAGACCTACACCGGACACGGGCGGCTGGAGGGCCTCAAGGCGCTCATCACGGGAGGGGACTCCGGCATCGGCCGGGCGATCGCCATCGCCTATGCCCGCGAGGGGGCCGACGTGGCGATCAACTACCTCGAGGCCGAGCAGCCCGATGCCGAGGACACGGCGTCCTGGGTGCGCAAGGCCGGTCGGAACGCCGTCCTCGTCCCCGGTGACCTCACCGACCGCGCGACCTGCGACCGGGTCGTCGCGGACGCGGTCGACGGGCTCGGTGGCCTCGACGTCCTCGTCAACAATGCGGGCTTCCACTGGGACAAGGGTCCGGGCGAGGGTCTGGAGGGGCTGACCGACGACAACATCGAGAGGGTCATGCGGACCAACCTCCAGGCGGTGCTGTGGCTCTGCCGGGCGGCGCTCCCACACCTCACGCCGGGTTCGTCGATCATCAACACGACGTCGATCCAGGCCTACGACCCGTCGCCGGCTCTCCTCGACTATGCGGCGACCAAGGCGGCGCTCAACAACCTGACCGTCAACCTCGCACAGTCATTGGGCCCTAAAGGAATCCGCGTCAACGCCGTAGCCCCGGGCCCGATCTGGACGCCGCTGCAGCCGGCGACTCGCGAAACCGAGAAGATCGAGACGTTCGGGTCCGACACGCCGCTGGGCCGGGCCGGTCAGCCCGGTGAGGTGGCCCCGGCGTACGTCTTCCTTGCGTCTCCGTCGGACGCCAGCTACGTCTCCGGGACGGTGCTCGGGGTGACGGGAGGCCAGGCGGTCTTCTGACCACACGATGCCGTATGCCGCTGGGCTCGCTCCCAGCACAAGGGTGCCTTGGGAGGGGGGCGTAGTCTCGATTCAGCTCCCTTGGCTGGGAGGTGGATGGATGGCAAGGACGGTTGGCGTCGAGGAGGAGATGCTCCTCGTCGACGTTCGCAACGGGCGGCCGCGGTCGGTGTCCGGGCAGCTCGTCCTCCGTGCTGCGATGAACGAGCAACCGGTCGCCGGTCTCGGCGTTCGCGGGGCCCTCGAGGGCGAGTTCCAGCAGCAGATGATCGAGACGCACACCGCTCCGGTCGAGTCGCTCGACGATCTGGCCGATGAGGTCCGCCACTGGCGCAGCGAGGCGATCTCGGCTGCGCGACAGGCTGATTCGACCGTTGCCGCACTGGGGACATCTCCGTTCCCCGTGACCCCCGTGCCCGTCGAGTCCATCCGGTACGCGTGGATGCACGAGCGCTACCAGATCGTCGCCCGTCAGCACCTCACCTGCGGGCTGCACGTGCATGTCGCCGTCGACTCGGACGAGGAGGGGGTCGGCGTGCTCGACCGCATCCGAGTGTGGCTCCCGGTGCTTCTCGCCCTCAGTGCGAACTCGCCCTTCTGGAACGGCGAGGTCACGGGCTTCGCGAGCTGGCGCTCGCAGTCCTTCGGCCGATGGCCCTCCAACGGGCCGACGGAGCTCTTCGGCTCGGCGGCGGCGTACCACCGGATGGTGCGCGACCTGACGATGTCGTCCGTCATCCTCGACGAGGGCATGGTCTACTTCGACGCGCGGCTGTCGCAGCACTACCCGACCGTCGAGATCCGCGCGGCGGACGTCTGCCTGCGGGCGAGCGACACCCTCCTGATTGCAGCGCTCTGCCGCGGCCTCGTGGAGACGGCGGCGCGCGAGTGGTCGCGGTCGGTCGAGGCGCCCGCGGTGCCGACGACGCTGGTCCGGTTCGCGATGTGGCAGGCCGCCCGCGAGGGCGTCTCCGGCCGGCTCCTCGACCCCTTCACCCTGCGCCCGCAGCGGGCCTGGGACGTCATCGACCGGCTCGTCGAGCACATCCGTCCGGCCTTGGGTGAGGCCGGCGACGTCGAGGTGGTCAAGGAGGGACTGGAACGAGTCCGCACCCGCGGCAACGGCGCGCAGCTGCAGACGCGCATGATGGAGCGCACTGGGCAGCTCATCGACGTCGTCGCCCACGCGGTGCGGGTCACGGCCGGGCACGAGGAGGACTGAGCGATGCCGCGCACGGCGGATGGGTACCCGGGCGCGGAGCCCTTCGTTCCTGACCGGCCGACCCTGCCCCGCCTGCGCGAGGCAGTCGACGGCTGTCGGGGCTGCGACCTGTATCGCGACGCGACGCAGGGAGTCATGGGCGACGGGCCGGTGCCGGCACGGCTCATGCTCGTCGGCGAGCAGCCGGGAGACAAGGAGGACCTCGCCGGCCTGCCCTTCGTCGGGCCGGCGGGACGGCTGCTCGACCGGGCGCTCGGGGAGGCGGGGATCGAGCCGGGCGACGCCTTCCGCACCAACGTCGTCAAGCACTTCCGCCACGTCGACAAGGGCGGCAAGCGGATCCACAAGTCGCCGGTGCGGTGGCAGGTCGCGGCGTGCGAGCCCTGGCTGCTCTCCGAGCTCGGGCTCGTCAAGCCGGAGGTCGTCGTCATTCTCGGCAGCACGGCAGGCCAGGCGATCTACGGGCCTGGGTTCCGCGTCGGTGAGGCACGAGGACGGCCCCTCGAGTGGCCGAGGGCCGACCAGAGCGGCGAGCCGTCGGGCTTCGCCGCCGTGTCACTCGAGCCGCCGCCCGTGGCGGTGGCGACCGCGCATCCGTCGTCGGTCCTGCGCTCGCGGCAGCGTGAGGTGGACCGCGCCGCTCTCGTGCGCGACCTTGCCGTGGCCAAGGACCTGCTGCACCGTCATTGAAGGCGGGAGGGCTGGGTCGCCGCGTCGAGTGCCAGCGAGCTCAGCGGCATACCCCTTCATCCGTCGGTCACTCGTCACGCTCCCACGGCGCGTCTTCTCCCCACTTGGCGTAGTACTTGGCCAGGTGACTGCGGACCCGGTCGCGGTCCTTCTCCGGCAGGTCGACCCCGCCACGCGAGCCCTGCATCACCGCGGCCGCCGCCATGACTCCCCGAGGCACGGCCTTGAGCCGGCCATCGACCACGTCAGCCACGAGCAGCTTGTACGCGGTGAAGTTGTCCTTGTTGTCGGCGTCGTACCAGACGTGGGCGTCGCGGTACTTCTCGTTCGGGCCGTCCTCAGCGCCGGCCCAGTCCCTCACCCGGCGCTCCGCGGCGTCACCGTCCCATTCTCGGTCGCGGTCGGCCAGGGGCAGGTCCTGAAAGCTCGTCACGCTCACGACGACTCCTTTCGTCCAGCTTGATGCGTCATGTCCCAATGCTGCGCCGTTTACCCGGCGGGCGCTGCAGCAAACCGCCTTCGCTTTGAGCAGGTCCACGGGGAGAAGTGTTCGTTTGTGTGGTGGTCGGGAGCCGCGCTTCGACGCGAAAGTGGAAGGGACTTCACGAGCGGTTCAAACACGAGCTGATTCCGTCACCCGCACACGCAGGAGATGAGTCATGTCACGCATGAAGTCCGTTTCCCCAACCACCCACCCCACCCCGATCAGCCGCCGACGTGGCCGATTCGTCGAGAGGGACCGGAAGGCGGAGGAGCTGCTCCTCGAGCTGTCGCGTACAAAGAACTGCGCGGAGCGCGAAAGGCTCACCGACGAGATCGTCCGGCTCCACCTCGACCTCTGTGATGGCGTTGCAGCACGCTACGCCGGGCGCAGCATCCCGACCGAGGACCTCGTCCAGGTCGCGCGGCTCGCGCTCGTCGTCGCCATCCGGCGCTACCACCCAGGCCCCGGCACGTCGTTCATCGGCTATGCCCTCCCGACGATCTCGGGGGAGCTGAAGCGACACTTCCGGGACCACGGCTGGATGGTGCGCCCGCCTCGCCGGCTCCAGGAACTGGGTCCCGTGCTGCGTCTCGCACGTGAGCAGTGGGAGCAGGAGCACGGCACCACGCCCACCGCCGCGGACCTCGCCGACGAGGTCGGCGTCGACCCTGATCACGTGGTCGAGTGCCTCTCGGCGGAGCACAGCTACCACCCGCTGTCGCTCGACCTCACCTTCGGCGACGACGAGTCGCGCTCCCTCGCGGAGAGCCTCGCCGAGCCCCAGGATGAGCTCGAGTCGGCCGCCGACCGGGTCTCGCTCTCTGAGGCACTGGGCAGCCTCTCGCAGAAGGACCGTGAGCTGCTGCAGATGCGCTTCGTCGACGCGATGACGCAGAAGGAGATCGGGCTCGCCCTCGGCGTGAGCCAGATGCAGGTCTCCCGCCTCGTGCGCGCTGTCCTGGAGAAGCTTCGCACCCAGATGGGTGTCACGGTCGACGAAACCCGGGAGGTCGTGAGCGCCGCCTGACCGCACTAGCTTCCCCGGGTTGAGGTGAACGCGCCGACGCTGTGTCGGCGCGTTTACCTCATCCTCCGCAGCAACAGCAACCCACAGCAACGCACAGCAACGCACAGCAAGCCAATTCCCCATTCGGCGCCACGTTGCGTTATCGTCGGAGAGTCAGTGAGCCGGAGACGGCTCCTGATGGGTCAAACCAGGGCCCTCGGACACGTCAGCCTCGGAGTTGATCATGTCCTCATCGCTCACCATCATGAGCACCATCCACAAGGTCGCCTTCACGACGACCGACCCCGCACAGATCGAGCAGATCTGCGCAGAGGAGCTCAGCGTCCCTCTCCGCCTGATCAGCTCCCCGGACGGGTACTACTTCTCCCTGTCGCACACGGATGCCGGGCGGTTCTCCATCGATGTCCTCACCACCGCCGGGATCTCGGCGGAGCTACGGGCACCGGATCGTGCCGAACCTCCTGAGTCCGTCCTCTTCGTCACCGGTGAGCGCGGGCTGCTCACCTACGAGGCCGAAGCAGCTGGGGTCCGGGAGCAGGTCGGTCCCGGGGAATCCGTCTGCATCGCGTGGGACAACCGACCCAGTCGAATTGACTGGGCCGGGGACGAGCCGCGGGCGCGTGGCGTCCGCGTCGACCTCGCCCTGCTGCGAGACGTCGCGGCGGCGACGACCGGCGTTGGGAATCTGCTGTTCACTGGCACCCGCCCGGTCAGCCAGGCGGCCGAGCGCCACTGGCAGGAGACCGTCGACCACGTCGCCAGGACCTTGGCGGGCGGGTCCGGGTTCCCCGTCAGTCCGCTCGTCGTCGGGGAGTCCGCGCGGTTCCTGGCAGCGGTTGCCCTCGCCACGTTCCCCAACACGACGATGGAGGCGGTGCGCAGGGAGGTCGAAGCCCCGCAGGACCTGCCGGTCACGGCCGAGACGGTCCGGGACGCGATCTCCTTCATCGAGGAGCACGCTGACCAGGACCTCACCGTCGGTGACATCGCCGCTGCGGCCGGGGTGACGCCACGGGCGCTCCAGCTCGCCTTCCGGCGCCATCTCGACACGACGCCGATGGCCTACCTGCGCCGGGTGCGTCTGGCGCGGGTACATGACGAGCTCGCGCTCGCCGGTCCGCACGACGGTCTGACGGTCAGCGCGGTGGCCTCGAAGTGGGGCTTCAGCGGGTCGAGCCGCTTCTCGTCGTACTACCGCGAGGCGTACGGCGAGCCGCCGAGCCAGACGTTGGCCAGCTGAGCAGTCGGCTACCGTCACGGAGATGGACCTGGAGTTCAGCGGCGAGATCATCTGGTGGCGGGGTCCCTCGCCGTTCCACTTCGTCCCCGTGCCTGACGAGGAGTCGGCCCAGATCGAGGCGGCGAAGGAGCTGGTCACTTACGGCTGGGGTGTCATCCCGGTCACGGCCCAAGTGGGCCGGACCGAGTTCACGACCTCGCTCTTTCCCAAGGATGGTCGGTTCCTCGTGCCACTCAAGGACCGCGTCCGGCGGGCCGAGGCACTCGAGCTCGGTGACGTCGTAGAGCTCCGCCTGAGCATCGATGTCTGACGCGGGCGCGCCGATCGGCTACACCGGTGAGCCGGCGCCAACAGTGCTCAACCTCGCCGAGCTGGCCATCGGCCGGGCCGCTGCGGCGGCACCCGATCGCGTTGCCCTGGTCGTCGTCACCGACGCCGCCGCACCACGGGCAGCGGTGGAACGTTGGACCTTCCGTGCGCTGGACCAGGCCGTCCGATCGGTCGCCACAGGGTTGGTCGATCGCGGACTGGAGCCGGGTGACCGGCTCCTGATCCGCCTCGGGAACACGAGCGACTATGCGCTGCTGCACTTCGGGGCCATGGCCGCCGGGATCATCTCGCTGCCGACCTCACCGCAGCTGACCGCAGACGAGGTCCGCTTCCTCATCGAGGACTCGGGCGCTCGCACCGTCGCCATGAGTGATGCCCTCGCCGTGGACCTGCCGCCTGCGGTGTCTCGGGTCTCGCCCACCGACGTCGCCCGCTGGCGCGCGGAAGCCAGCCCAGCGGCATACGGCCCGACTCGTGCCGACGACCCGGCGTTCCTCGTCTACACGTCGGGTACGAGCGGCCGTCCCAAGGGAGTCCTGCACGCACACCGGTCGGCGTGGGGACGGCGACCCATGCACGACGCGTGGCTCGGGCTGCGCGAGGGGGACATCCTGCTGCATGCGGGCGCGTTCAACTGGACGTACACGCTGGGGGTGGGCCTGACCGACCCGTGGATCAACCGGGCAACCGCCTTGATCTACAACGGCGCTCGCGATACCGGAGTGTGGGCGCGGCTCATCGAGGCACACCGCGCGACGATCTTCGCGGCCGTCCCGGGTGTCTACCGACAGCTCCTGCGCAGCCCGGACCTGGAGAAGGTGGACCTCTCGTCGCTGCGGCACGGGGTCACTGCGGGCGAGGCGCTCGCCCCGGCGCTCCTGGAGGAGTGGCGCGAGCGCACGGGACTCGAGCTCTACGAGGCGCTCGGGATGAGCGAGATCTCGACGTTCGTCTCGTCGGGACCCGGCACGCCGGTGCGGCCGGGCAGTCCCGGGCGACCGCAGCCGGGTCGATGCGTCGCCGTCCTGCCGGTCGACGGCGGTGACGAGCCGCTCGGACCCGGCCAGACGGGCTTGCTCGCTGTCCACCGCACGGATCCGGGGCTGATGCTCGGCTACTGGCAACGTCCGGACGAGGAGGCGCAGGTACTGCGCGGCGACTGGTTCGTCGGGGGAGACCTCGCCGAGATCGGCCCCGATGGCTACCTGGCCTTCCACGGGCGCGCGGATGACGTCATGAACGCCCTGGGATACCGGGTTTCACCGCTCGAGGTCGAGGACTGCCTCGCGCGGCATCCCTCCGTCGCCGAGGTCGGGGTGACGGAGGTCGAGGTGCGCCCGGGAGTGCGGATCATCGCGGCGTTCGTCGTGCCACGCGACGCCGACGACCCTGATGACGTGGACCCGGCTGCCCTGCTGGCCCATGCGGCCGAGCACCTCGCGGCGTACAAGCGGCCGCGCGAGATCGTCTACGTCGAGGCCCTGCCGCGGACCGGCAACGGCAAGCTGCGACGCCGCGACCTGGTCAGCCTGGCCCAGGCGCCTCGATGACGGACAGGACGTTGCCGGCGGGATCGGTGAACCAGGCGATGAGCGGGCCACCACCGCGGAAGATCCCCTTGGCATCGGTCTCGAGCGGCGTGCCCTCGTATCGCTCGAAGGTCACGCCCCGCGCCGATAGCTGGTCGACGGCTGCCTCGATGTCGTCGACCGGGAAGTTGAGCACGGTGTACGTCGCAGGTTCGTGGTTGTCCTTCGGGTAGATGAGGACGTTGGTACCGCCGGCGATCCGGAGGGTCAGCATGCCGTTGTCCTCGGTGGCATCCAGCCCCAAGGTGTCGGCATAGAAGGCTCGGGCCGCGGCCACGTCATCGACGGAGAACCCGCTGAAGGCCTTGGTGTCACGGAACATGTCATCACCTTTCGTCGGTCGCTCCAGTAGACGCCCTCCAACGACCGATGTCACCCGTCAGCGCAGGTGTGGTTGGAAGGACCTAAGTCCCTGCGGGACGGGGCCGCCCGGACTTACCGTCGAATCATGAGAACCAAGGCGCTGCTGGCCGTTGGGGCCATGACCCTCGGTGGACTCCTCCCGGCGGCGTCCGTCGGGGCCACCTCGCAAGCGGCCCCGGAGCCGACCGCCGCACCCATCGCGACCGCCCCGGCGGCCGCCACCGCGGTGGCCGCGACCACCACGGCCCGGATGGTCGATGTCCTTGCGAGGAACGAAGCGGGCCAGATGATCCTGTACCGCGGCAACGGCAAGGGCGGCTGGATCACGCCTTACCTCCAGGTCGGCAGCGGCTGGGGGGCCTTCACGAAGATCCTCGGGCCGGGCGACTTCTCCGGCGACGGCAGGGTCGACGTCCTCGCTACGAACGCCGACGGCAAGTTGTATCTCTACCGCGGCAACGGCAAGGGGGGCTGGCTCTCGCCGTATCCCCAGATCGGCAGCGGCTGGGGCAACTTCACCAACATCATCGGACCGGGCGACTTCTCCGGCGACGGCAGGGTCGACGTCCTCGCGACGAGCGCCGACGGCAGGATGTTCCTCTACCGCGGCAACGGCACGGGCGGCTGGAGCACCCCCTACGTGGATCTCGGTGGCGGCTGGGGCTCGTTCACAGCAGTCCTCGGTCCGGGCGACTTCAATGGTGACGGCAAGGTCGACGTCCTGGCGCGGGACGCGGACGGCAGGCTGTGGCTCTACCGTGGCAACGGCCAGAGCGGCTTCTCCTGGCCACGCGTCCAGGTCGGCAGCGGCTGGGGCGGGTTCACGGCTCTGGTCACGCCGGGGGACTTCTCGGGCGACGGCAGGGTCGACGTCCTGGCACGGGACGCGGACGGCAAGCTGTGGCTCTACCGCGGCACCGGCACCGGCGGCTGGTCCTCGGGGC
>NZ_DATCWX010000332.1:0-6773 GCF_036566125.1 Intrasporangium sp. | reverse complement strand
GACGAATCCACCTGTGTCGCGGGCGATGCCAGGTGGGAGCCAGTCGCAGTACGGCTCGGCGCCGAGGAGCAGGAACAGGCCACGGCAGGGGCGACGGGCCTCGGTCCCGTCGACGGTGCTGCGCACGGTGACCCAACCGAGTCGTCCGTCCTCGTCCGGGCCGCCTTCGATCACCTCCGAGCAGGGCTGCACGGTGATCCGCGGGTTGTAGGCGATCTCGCCGATGAGGTACTGCGACATCGTCTCCTCCAAACCGCGACGACGGACGAGGATCGTCACCGACCGGGCGAACCGGGCGAGGTGGATCGCGGCCTGCCCGGCCGAGTTGCCGCCGCCAACGACGACCACGTCGTACCCCTCGGTCTCCCGGGCGGCCGTCATCGCGCTGCCGTAGTTGACGCCGAGTCCGACGAGGTCATCGATGCCGGGCGCGTGCAGACGGCGGTACTTGACTCCAGCCGCGATGACGACGCCGCGGGCGTGCACGTCCCCGCCGTCGGTGCACAGGGTGTGCGGGGCGCGCCTGCCGTCCTCGGCGAGGTCCCCGGGAACGAGCTCCGTGACCGGCCAGCCGCTGAAGAACCGGGTCCCGAAGCGGATCGCCTGGTTGCGGGCGCGCTGCGCCAGGCGCATCCCGGAGATGCCACGGGGGAAGCCGAGGTAGTTGCGGATCATCGACGACGTGCCGGCCTGACCCCCGATCGCCTCGGCCTCGATGACGACCGTCGACAACCCCTCCGACGAGGCGTAGACGGCAGCTGCCAGTCCCGCCGGTCCGGCCCCGACGATGGCGACGTCGACCACCTGGTCGACCTCGATGTCGGCCGGCTGGCCGTAGATGCGGACCGCGACGTCGCGGACGCTGCGCGGGGAGCCAACGGTCTGGTCCGCCCCCATGACGACCGGGAACTCCGGTTCGCCGTCCGGTCCGCCGTCGAGCCGGGACAGCACGGCCCTGCCGACCTCGGAGTCGGGGGCGTAGACCCGGTTGGGCATCCCCATGCGGTCCAGGTAGTCGCGGATGCTGAGCGTCAGAGGGTCCTGCGTCGGCGACACGATCTTGACGGTGACGACCTCGGGCTCGGCAACGGTCGAGCCCCAGTCCGACAGCAGCTCGCTGATGGCGGTGTGGAACTCCTCGTCCCGCACGCCTCGGGGCATGAGCAGGAACGCGTCGTACTTGCCCTTGGCCAAGCCCGGTCTGAGCGGGGTGGCGTCGTCCCGGAACACCGACCAGTGAGCCGCGATGACCCTTCGCGCCGTCGGCACGACCCCGCGCCACCAGCCGAAGGCCTCGAGGACATGGGCGTCCGGCAGCCGTGACTCGGCGACGAACATCGCCACCTGGCCGCCTTCGGCGCTGATCCGCTTCGCGGTCAGCTTGGCCTCCATGGCGGACCTCGCTGTGTGGAGGTCGTACTCACGGGCGTACCGGCCGAACTGGTCCACGAGCGTGTCCAGGTGCTCGGGCCCGACGAGGATGATTGCGGGCATCACCCCATCGATCCTAGGAGCGCAGGGCACGTCCGTGCATGCGTTCGGTGTCGGTCCGGCGAACTAGGGTCGGGTCCATGACGGTGGTTGGTGATGACGGGCTGGCACGTCCCGCCTGGGCCTCGGTCGACCCGCTCCTCAAGGAGTACTACGACACGGAGTGGGGCATGCCGGTCCGCGACGAGCGGGGCCTCTACGAGCGGATCTGCCTCGAAGGGTTCCAGTCGGGGCTGTCATGGGCGACGATTCTGCGCAAACGGCCGGCCTTTCGAGCGGCGTTCGCGGACTTCGACCCGGACGTCGTCGCCGGCTTCGCTGAGGCCGACGTCGAGCGACTCATGGCTGACGCGGGCATCGTCCGGAACCGGATGAAGATCCGGGCGACGATCCAGAACGCCCGGGCGACGATCGCGCTCCGCGAGGACGGTGGCCTCGTCGACCTGGTGTGGAGCTTCCAGCCGAGCGAGACGCCGAGGCCGAGTGACTACTCCGAGGTGCCGACCGCGTCCGACGAGTCGAAGGCCCTGTCGAAGGCACTGCGCAAGAAGGGGTTTGCGTTCGTCGGGCCGACGACGATGTTCGCCCTGATGGAGGCCATTGGCATGATCGACACGCATCTCTTGGCCAGCCATCGACGCGCATCATCGGGCGTCTGGCCGGAGTGACTGTTCTGAAATGACGTGTCAGGCCCTCGCGAGGCCTCGGGTCCCCGGTGATTCGGGGCCACTCGCGAGCGTCGGACTCACATGCTGCTCCGCGAGGCGGAGCAGTATGCGGGCCGAGACGGCGCGAAGCGCACACTCGACGCCACGGGGGACAACGCGGGACGTGGGCGTCGGCTGGTGGCCAAGTCAGCTCAGAGGTAGTCCTCGTAGGCAGGCAGGTCGAGCACGCCGTTGCCGGACAGACCGATGACGATCGTTTCCTCGGTCGTCGAGGCACGCGCGTGCGCCAGAGCCGCCGCCACAGCATGCGTCGACTCGGGCGCGGGGATGATCCCCTCCGCCCGGGCGAACTCGATGCCGGCCTGGAAGGCATCCTCCTGCTCGACCGCGGTCGCGGACAGGAGGCCCAGCTCGTGTGCGTGGGAGACCATCGGGGCCATGCCGTGGTAGCGCAGGCCGCCGGCGTGGATCGGCGGTGGCACGAAGTCCTTGCCGAGGGTGTGCATCTTGAGCAGCGGCGTGAGGCCGGCGACGTCACCGTGGTCGTAGCGGTACTCGCCCTGCGTCAACGATGGGCAGGCGGCGGGCTCGCAGGCGACGACCTTCGTCGTCGCGCCATCGCGCAGGTTGCGCCCGATGAAGGGGAAGGACAGCCCGGCGAGGTTCGACCCGCCGCCCGCGCAGCCGAAGATGACATCGGCGGTCTCGCCGATCGAGTCGAGCTGGTCGAGCGCCTCGATCCCGATGACGCTCTGGTGGAGCAGCACGTGGTTGAGCACGCTGCCTAGCGAGTAGTGGGCGTTGGGGTCCTTGGCCGCAACTTCGACCGCCTCCGAAATGGCCATGCCGAGCGAGCCGGTCGTGTCGGGGTCGTTCGCGAGCATGGCCCGCCCGGCCTCGGTGAGGTCGGACGGTGACGGGTGACAGACGCCGCCGTAGGTCTCCATCTGGTACCGGCGGTAGGGCTTCTGGTCGTAGGACGCACGAACCTGCCAGATCTCACACTCGAGGCCGAGCAGCGAGCAGGCGAGGGCGAGCGACGCGCCCCACTGCCCGGCGCCGGTCTCGGTCGTCAGCTTCGTTGCGCCCTCGACGGCGTTGTAATAGGCCTGCGCGACTGCGGTGTTGGGCTTGTGCGACCCCGCTGGACTCACGCCTTCGTACTTGTAGAAGATCTTGGCCGGCGTGCCGAGGACCCGCTCAAGGCGATGTGCGCGGATGAGCGGGGACGGCCGCCACAGGGCATAGATCTCCCGGACGGTCTGCGGGATCTCGACCCAACGCTCGGTGCTGACCTCCTGCTGGATCAGGGCCATCGGGAAGAGAGGCGCGAGGTCGTCCGGACCGAGCGGCTGCTGGGTGCCGGGGTGGAGCGGGGGAGGGCAGGGCTCGGGCAGGTCGGATGCCAGGTTGTACCAGTGCGTCGGCACGGACGAGGGCACGACGGCACCCGTCGGCTCGGTGAGCGGCTGGCTGGAGCGGACCTCGGTCATGACGCCTCCTCGAGAGGGCTTTCTGCATTGTGGCGAGAGTGCCATCAGCGCGAGGCTAACCGAGCGCCGCGTCCTCGCGGGAGCCCCTTTCGCCTGTCGAGTGGGCGGTCTGTCAGCGCGACGACCGCTGTCCGAGCAGGGCGGCGAGGTACTTCGCCCGGAGCGTGGCGTTCGACTGGCTCTCTGCGGAGCCGGCCATCGGGTCGACGTCCTGCACGAAGACTGCGCCCTCGGGCGGGAGCGTCCCGTCGAGCAGGTAGGCGGACACCGCCTCGTCCGCAGCTGCTGAGAGGAAGAGCGTCGTGTGGCCCCAGCCGTCGACGGTGAGCTGGCGAGAGTTCGGGAGCAGGTCCGCCACTCGGTCGGCCCCGTGGAGTGGGGTGGCCGGGTCGAAGCGCGTGCTGGCGACGAGGACCGGGTTGGCGGTCGTGGCCGTGAACGGTCCGGTGTAGCGGTCATCGCTGGCACCCGGCCAGGCGCTGCAGATCGAGGAGATCCAGGTCCATAGCGGTCCGAATCTCGACACCTGCTCGCGCTCGTCCGCGGCCGCTGCCCAGGCTGCGAGCGAGTCGGGGTTGTCACTGTCGCTGCAAGCCACTCCCGCGAACGCCTCGACGCCGAAGTACACGGGGAAACCCCCGCGGCCGGAACCGACCGAACGGCGCTTCGACTGGAACGTCGTGGCCGAGACCGGCTCGGCACTCAACGCCTGCGACTCGATGAAGGCGAGGTACTCCGCAAAGAACGACCAGCTCGGGGAGTCGTACAGCGCGCCCAGCGTGTCGCCGACCAGGAACCGGTGGTCGTAGAGGAACCCGTCGAAATCGATAGGGTCGGCGCGGAGGTGATCCTCGAGCGCTTCGTAGCGGGCGGCCGTGCCCCCCGGCGCCGAGAACGCACAGGTGTCGGCGGCCTCGTCGCACAGCCGGAAGAACTCGTTCAGGGTGTCCCTTGCGCCGATGTCGCTGCGCAGCCTCGTCGAGAAGGGCTCGTCCTCCTGGCCGGGGTCGCCGGTCGTCCAGTCGATCGGGTCGAGGACGCCATCCACGACAACGGCGCGCACCCTGTCCGGGAAGAGGTTGGCGTAAGTCGTGCCGAGGAAGCTGCCGTAGGAGTATCCGGCATAGGTGAGCTGCTCGTCGCCGACGGCAGCGCGCAGGAGGTCGAGGTCCCTCGCCACGTCGGCAGTCGACATGTGGTCGAGGATGCGGCCACCCTTCTGGTCGCAACCCGACTGCATGGCCGCGTCCGCCGCAGCCCAGTCAGCTATTTCCTCGGTCGTCTCGGGCCACACCACGTCTGTGAACCAGGCGCCGATTTGCCGGTTGCTGCCGGCGCAACGCAGCTGGGTGCTCCTGCCGATGCCCCGCGGGTCGAAGCCCACGATGTCGAATCTCGCCCTCACCTCGTCGGTGTACAGGAACGGCCCGGCGAAGATCGTGAAGTCGATTCCGCTGCCGCCCGGGCCCCCGGGGTTGAGGAAGAGCGACCCGATCCGACTCTCCGGGCCCGACGCGGGGATGCGCACCATCGCAATCTGGATAGAGGCGCCGTTCGGGACGTCGTGGTCCAAGGGAACGGGAACCTGCGCGCACTCGTAGCGGACAGGGGTGTCCGCTCCCAGTTCGGCGGCGAGCCATTGGTAGCAGGGCGACCAGGCGACTTTGGCCGTCGTGGGCGGAGCGGCAGACGCCCCCAAGGCGGCCGGAACCATCGGCGTCAGGATCGCCGCTGTTGCCGTCACCCCGATGAGCATGCGCCTCCAGGGTCGAGCCGCAGATCCGGTGGGCCGATTGGATAGTCGCATGGCGACCCCCTTTGCAGGTGCGCGCGATGGCCGTCTCTCATGCTCCTCCGGCTCAGCCGGACCCGTGCGGAAACGAGGAACATTCCCATCGGGCGTGGGTGTCCGCGGTCGGCTCGGCGTGGTTCACCGCTCCAGAACGGCTCGGGCGGCGTTGTGTCCAGGGATACCGCTCACCCCACCGCCGCGCCTCGCGCCGGCGCCGGCGATGAGGAGTCGCTCGTACGGCGTCTCGACACCCCAGGTGCCGACCCCGTCTGCCGACTCCGCCCAGGGCCACTGGAGTGAGCGGTGCCAGATGTTGCCACCCGGCAGGCCGAGCGACTCCTCGAGGTCGATCGGGCTCTTCCCCTCGATGCACGGGTTGCCAGCCGCGTCCCGGACGAGCAGGTCAGCGATCGGCTCGGCGAGGACGGAGTCGATCGAGCGGAGGACCGCGGCCACGGCCGCCCGCGTCGCCGTGGAGTTGTCGGCGCGGAACAGCCGTGCCGGGAAGTGCAGCCCGAAGACGGTCAGCGTCTGGGCGTCGGTGTCACGCAGGGACGGGCCGAGGATCGAGCGATCGGTCAGGGTGTGGCAGTAGACGTCGCACGGCGGGAGGTCAGGGACGCGCCCGGCGAGCACAGCGGCATACGCCTCATGCAGTTGTCGGTATCCCTCGTTGACGTGGAACGTCCCCGCGAAGGCGGCACGCGGGTCGGTGGCCCCGTCGCGGAGGCGGGGGAGGCGCGTGAGGAGGAGGTTGATCTTGAGCTGCGCGCCCTCGACGTCGCGCTCGGTTGCGATCGGGGCTGCGCCGGCCCGGGTGAGCAGGTCGTTCAGGACGGTGGGTGCGCATGCCGCCAGGATGTTGTTCGCGCGGGCAGAGCCGCCCGCCCACGTCACCCCACCCGTCGATGGGTCCACCGCGGACACGTCGACGCCCGTCTCGATGGTCGCGCCGGCAGCGGTGGCGGCCCTGGCCAGCGCCTCGGTCAACGCACCCATGCCGCCGACCGGGACGTCCCAGTCGCCGGTCCCGCCGCCGATGAGGTGGTAGAGGAGGCAGATGTTCTGGCGCAGCGTCGGGTCGTCGAGGGAGGCGAAGGTGCCGATCAGGGCGTCCGTCGCGATGATCCCGCGGAGGGTGTCGTCGTCGGTGACCGACTCGATGAGCCGGCTGATCGGCTCCTCGGTGAGGGCGTCGAAGAGCGCGTCGTCGCTGATCAGCTCGCGCACCTCGGAGCGTGACCGCAGCGGCTCGAGGACGGTTGGGAAGACGCGCTCGGCGAGCCGGGCCATGCGGTCGTAGAACCGTGTCCAGCCGTCGTGGGCCGC
>NZ_DATCWX010000326.1:0-40033 GCF_036566125.1 Intrasporangium sp. | reverse complement strand
AGGGGACCGGCCGGGCCGTCGAGTGCGCCCTGGAGTCGCTCCCCGGTGACCTGACCGGCACCGTCCTCGTGACCTATGGCGACGTGCCGCTGCTCACATCCGAGACTCTGAACCGGCTCAGTGACGTGCACGACGCGGGTGCCGACGCGGTCACCATGATCACGGCCTTGCTCGACGACCCGACCGGCTACGGCCGGATCGTGCGCGGACCGGATGGCGCCGTGGCCGCGATCGTCGAGCAGAAGGACGCCACCGAGGAGCAGCGCTCGATCCACGAGGTCAACTCCGGGATCTACGCGTTCGACCTGGAGTTCCTGCGGGAGGCGCTCGGCGAGGTCGGGACGGACAACGCCCAGGGGGAGAAGTACCTCACCGACGTCGTCGGCATCTGTACGCGGCGGGGACTCGGAGTGCATGCCCACCTCATCGACGACCTCTGGCAGACCGAGGGTGTCAACGACAAGGTCCAGCTGGCCCGCCTCGGTGCCGAGCTGAACCGGCGGACGGTCGAGCAGGCCATGCGCGACGGCGCGATCGTCATCGACCCGGCCACGACCTGGATCGACGCGGACGTCACGATCGGACCCGACACGGTGATCCACCCGGGCACCCAGATCCACGGCGCCTCGACCATCGGGGCCGAGTGCGTCATCGGACCCGACACCACCCTCAAGGATGTGGAGGTCGGCGACGAGGCGAGTGTCGTGCGCGCGCATGCCGAGCTCGCCGTCATCGGGGCGGGAGCCAAGGTCGGCCCGTTCTCCTACCTGCGCCCCGGCAGCAACCTCGGAGCCCAAGGGAAGATCGGCGCCTTCGTCGAGACCAAGAACGCCACTATTGGCACCGGCGCGAAGGTGCCGCACCTGACCTACTGCGGTGACGCCACGATCGGGGCGGGTGCCAACATCGGCGCCGGAACGATCTTCGCCAACTACGACGGCGTCACCAAGGGGCACACCAACATCGGTCCGGGGGCGTTCGTCGGGAGCAACTCCGTCATCGTCGCGCCGCGCAGCATCGGGGACGGTGCGTACATCGCCGCGGGGTCGGCGGTCATCAACGACGTCGAGCCCGGGCAGCTGGCCGTGACCCGGGCGCACCAGCGCAACATCGACGGCTGGGTCGCTCGTCGCTTCGCCGGGACCAAGATGGCCGACGCTGCGCGCGCCGCGGCGGAGACGAAGGGCGACGAGTGATGAGCTCGATCAACAAGATGACCGAGAAGCACCTCATGGTGTTCTCCGGTCGCGCCCACCCGCAGCTCGCCCAGGAGGTGGCCGACGCGCTCGGCACCGAGCTCGTCCCGACCAGCGCCTACGACTTCGCGAACGGCGAGATCTACGTTCGCTACGAGGAGTCCGTCCGAGGCTGCGACGCCTTCGTGATCCAGAGCCACACTGCACCCATCAACGAGTGGATCATGGAGCACCTCATCATGGTCGACGCGTTGAAACGCGCCTCGGCCAAGCGGATCACCGTCGTGCTGCCCTTCTACGGCTACGCCCGCCAGGACAAGAAGCACCGCGGCCGTGAGCCCATCTCCGCGCGCCTCATGGCCGACCTCTTCAAGGTTGCCGGGGCGGATCGCCTGATGGCCATCGATCTGCACACCGCACAGATCCAGGGCTTCTTCGACGGGCCGGTCGACCACCTGATGGCGCTGCCCATCCTGACGAAGCACGTCAAGGACAAGTACGGCCACCTCGACCTCGCCGTGGTCTCCCCGGACGCCGGCCGCATCAAGGTCGCCGAGGACTGGTCGAACCGGCTCGGCGGCGTGCCTCTCGCCTTCATCCACAAGACCCGGGACATCAACCGGCCCAACGAGGTCGTCGCCAAACGCGTCGTCGGCGAGATCAAGGGTCGCGTCTGCGTGCTCGTCGACGACATGGTCGACACCGCCGGCACGATCACCAAGGCCGCCGACGCGCTGATGGAGGAGGGTGCCCAGAGCGTCATCATCGCCGCGACTCACGGGATCCTGTCTGGCCCTGCCGTCGACCGCCTGAAGGCGTGCAAGGTCGAGGAGGTCGTCCTCACCAACACCTTGCCGATCCCCGACGACAGGCGGTTCGACAAGCTCACCGTCCTGTCCATCGCGCCGCTCGTCTCGCAGGCGATCCGCGAGGTCTTCGAGGACGGCTCCGTCACCAAGCTCTTCGACGGCAAGGCCTGACGACTCGTCAGGCGCGACGGGCCTTGCGGGCGCGGTAGGCGGCGGTGTGCGCGCGGGCGGCGCAGCCGCCGTCGCAGTAGCGCCGAGACCGGTTCTTGGACAGGTCGACGACGACGTCGTCGCAGTCGTCGCCCTCGCAGACCCGGAGCCGGTCGAGCCCGCCCGCTCGGACGACGTCGACCATCGCGAAGGCGAACTCCACGGCCATGCGCTCGGCGAGCGGGGCCTCGAGGGGCGTCGCGTGGACGTGCCAGCCGACGCCATCGTGGTCGACGAGCTGGGGGACGGCGCCGGCCTCACGAAGCAGGTCGTTGACCATCGTCACGACCTCCGCCTCGCTCGACTCCCAGAACCGGCGCAGCCGCGGCCGGAGGTCGCGGACCGCCTCGAGCTCAGCGGGGTCGCGGTCGAAGCGGCCCGTCCAGGGCAGGCTCGTGAAGAACGCGTCGAGGTCCTCGATCGTCGTCAGGGTGTCGGGCGACGAGTCGCCCGGGACCGAGCCGGGCATCGTGTTGACCAGCTCGGCGCCCCATAGGAGGGCGTCCTCGGCGTCATGGGTGAACAACTCTTGACTCCTGACATCGGCGATCGGTACCGTCATGAGTCTAAACCGTTTTGCTCCTGACAGGGAGGATCTCCCGTGGCACACCGCCATCCGCTCCTCGGCCTCGGCGCGGCGATAGCGTCGTCGGCGGCCTTCGCGACGTCAGGGGCCTTCGCCAAGTCGCTGCTCATCGGGGGCTGGTCGCCGGGCGCGGTCGTCACGCTCCGCATCACCATTGCAGCGGTCGTCCTTCTCCTGCCCACCCTCTGGGTGCTCCGCGGTCGATGGGGGGTGCTGCGTCGCAGTGCGCGTCTCGTGATCGGCTACGGGCTGACCGGGGTCGCCGGCTGCCAGCTCGCCTACTTCAACGCGGTGAGCCACCTGTCCGTCGGTGTGGCGCTGCTGCTCGAGTACCTCGCCCCCGTGCTCATCGTCGGCTGGCTGTGGCTGCGGCACGGCCACGCGCCTCGTCGGCTCACCGTCATCGGCGTCATCCTCGCCATGGCCGGCCTCATGCTCGTGCTCGACGTCCTGGGCGGGATGCACCTGAGTACCGCCGGCGTTCTCTGGGGCCTCACCGCTGCCGTGTCGCTCGTCCTCTACTTCCTCATCACCGCCCAGGTCGACGAGGAGCTGCCGCCGATCGCTCTAGCCGGATCGGGGCTCACCGTCGGCGCCGTCGTGCTGTGGGGCGCCGCGCTCGTCGGGGTGCTCGACACGACCCGTGGTGCGTCCACGGTGGTCGTCGGGTCGGCGTCGGTGCCCTGGTGGGTGCCGATCCTCGTCATCTCGATCGTCGCGGCGGCGTTCGCCTATGTCGCCGGTGTCGCAGCGGTCCGCATGCTGGGCGCGAAGGTGGCGTCCTTCGTCGCCCTCTCCGAGGTGCTCTTCGCCGTGCTCTTCGCCTGGCTGGTCCTCGCCGAGCTGCCGACGCCCATCCAGCTCGTCGGAGGCGTGCTCATCGTGGCCGGTCTCGTCGCGGTCCGTGCGGACGAGGCGCGGGGGCAGGCCAACCTCGGTCCGGAACGGGTCGGCGTGGGTGCGACCGACGAGGAGGACTACGCCGCCGAGCTGCTGCCCACCGGAGCGCTGGGACAGGACCCCGTGCGCCACGGCTCCTGAGCCCGAGCGCCACAGCTGCTGAGCCCGCGCGCCTCATCCTCGCCCGGCGAAGTTCCGGAGGGTGCGGCCCGGTTTCGCCCGCACCAGCTTCGCCCGGGCGGAGTTGTGGGTGCGGGAGGGCTGGGAGCGGGCGGCTGTGTGGGAGCGGGCTCAGCGGCATACGGCATCATCGATTTCGTGCCAGCCACGGCCATCGGTAAGATCGACGGGTTGCCTCGGCGAGGGACGTTGCACGGCTGGAAGGCCGCGGGTCCGTGATCGACGCGGTGGACCCTGGACTCCGGTCCGGTCCGCCTGCGTGCGTGCGGACCGCGAGCCACCCGCGCACCGTCCCGCGTCGAGGCCCACACCGCAGCTCACCACCGAGACTTCAGGAGTACCCGTGTCTGACGCCACCAAGCTTCTTGCCGAGAAGCGCACCGAGTTCGGCAAGGGCGCCGCCCGCAAGATCCGGCGCGCCGGCAACATCCCCGCCGTCATGTACGGCCACGGCACCGCGCCGGTCCACATCTCGCTCCCGGGACACGACACGTTCCAGGCGCTCAAGCACACGAACGCGCTGCTCACCATCGTCATCGACGGCGACGAGCAGCTCGCCCTGGCCAAGGACGTGCAGCGGGACCCGATCAAGCCGGTCATCGAGCACGTCGACCTCGTCGTCGTCCGTAAGGGCGAGAAGGTCACCGTCGACGTCTCGGTCCACCTCGAGGGCGAGGCTGCCCCCGAGACTCTCGTCACCCTCGACCACAACACCCTGCAGCTCGAGGCACTCGCGACGAACATCCCCGACAACGTCGTCGTCTCGGTCGAGGGCCTCCAGGCCGGCACGCAGATCCTCGCCGGAGCCGTGCAGCTGCCAGAGGGGTCGACACTCGTCACGGACCCGGAGGCGCTCGTCGTCAACGTGACGCAGGCCATCTCGGAGGAGGCCCTCGAGGCGGAGCTCGCCGAGGCGGAGGCCGAGGCCGGCATCGAGCACGAGGTTGCCGGCGAGGAGGCCGGGGAGGCTGCCGCAGGGGAGGCGGCTGCGGAGGGCGAGCCGGCCGAGGGTGCTTCCGAGTCCAGCGAGTCCTGAGTCGTTTGCTGATCCGGCGCCGACAATTGTCGGTGCCGGATCAGCCGCACCATCGAGCGAGGGAGGCCATGGATACCTGGCTCGTCGTCGGACTGGGCAACCCCGGCGCGAACTACGCCGGTAACCGCCACAACGTGGGCGCCATGGTCGTCGACGGGCTCGCGTCGCGCCACGACCTCGGCTCGCACGCGGTCGACCGACTGGCCGCTCGGCGTCGGGGCGCCGACGGGGCGGCCGCGTTCAAGGTGCACAAGGCCCGCGCGCGGGTCGTCGAGATGCGGCTGCGCGTGCCGGGCCCGAAGCTCGTCCTGGCCGTCCCCCTGACCTACATGAACGTGTCAGGTGGCCCGGTCGCCGGGCTGATGAAGTACTTCGACGTGCCGGTCGAGCGCCTCATCGTCGTCCACGACGAGCTCGACATCGAGGCCGGTGTCGTGCGGCTCAAGCGCGGTGGTGGCGAAGGGGGCCACAACGGGTTGCGTTCGATCAGCCAGTCGATCGGGTCCAAGGACTACCTGCGCGTGCGGGTCGGCATCGGTCGGCCGCCCGGTCGCCAGGACCCGGCAGAGTATGTCCTCAAGGACTTTTCGAAGGCAGAGAAGGCGGAGCTGCCGTTGCTGCTCGACGAGGCCGCTGACGCGATCGAGGCGCTCGTCGAGGTGGGCCTGGTCGACGCCCAGCAGCGGTTCCACGCGCCGCGCTGACGCCGCGGCCCGTCACTGCTGCTGCACGGCGCCCTCGCGAGCCAGCCCCCGGGGGCGGGCGAACTCTCGGATCGCGGGCGCGACGGGGCGGCCCTCGAGCAGGCCAATTGTCGATCCCGCCCCGAGAGCCTTGGCATACATGGTGAGCGCGCCGTCCACGGCTTCGACCGTCTGCTGGATGTCGTCGTCCGTGTGGGCCGCCGAGATGACGAGCGACTGACCCAGCACTCCCCGCCGGAGGAGCTCCTGCAGGAAGAGGGCACGGTAGGCCTGCGACGGCTCCCCGGCAGCATCCTTTGTCACGAACACCATGCACGAGGGGCGTCCCGCGGCGAAGACATGCTGCTCCACGCCGTGCGCCCGCGCGACCTGCATGAAGCCCTCACGAAGCTTCTCGCCCTGCGCCTCCATGATGGCCACGATGTCGCGCTCGCGGTAGGCATCGTTGACAGCCAGGTAGGCCGCCAGGCCGGTGGTCTCGGCGCCATGCGTCGTCGACAGGAGGAAGGCGCGGGAGCGGTCGGTGTTGAGCCCGCCGAGCTCCATGAGTTCCCGTCGCCCGGCCAACGCCGAGATGGCGAAGCCGTTGCCGAGGGCCTTGCCCCACGTGGATAGATCCGGTGTGACGCCGTAGAGCGCCTGGCCGCCGCCGAGGGACCAGCGCATGCCGGTGATCATCTCGTCGAAGACAAGGACGAAGCCGTCGCGGTCGGCGAGCTCCCGCAGCCCCTGGAGGAAGCCCACGGCTGGTTCTGTCAGCGCCGTTGCCGGCTCGAGGAAGACCGCGGCAATCTGGCCGGGATGGCGATCGAGGATGGCCTCGACGGAGCTCAGGTCGTTGTACCGGAAGCCCACCGTGAGGTCACGATGCCCCTGCGGAATGCCGGCGGCCATGCCTGTCGTCCCGATGAACCAGTCGTCGGTCGAGAAGAAGGGATGGTCCTGGCAGACGGCCACGAGGTCGCGGCCCGTCGCTGCCCGGGCCAGTCGTAGCGCTGCCGTGGTGGCGTCCGAGCCGTTCTTGGCGAACTTGACCATGTCGGCGGTCGGCACCTGATCGAGGAACCGCTCGGCTGCATCGAGCTCCCACCGGCTCGGCCTCGTGAAGCTGACACCCTGCTGGGCAGCGCGACACACGGCGTCGACGACGGGCTGGTAGCCGTGGCCGAGGGTGACCGAGCGCAGCCCCATCCCGTATTCGACGAACCAGTTGCCGTCGACATCAAGGACGCGTGCGCCCTCTCCGCGAAGGAGCACGGGAGCCATGTCGTCCGGGTACTGGTCGGAACCGCGCGCATAGGTATGGGCTCCGCCGGGCACCATCCGGTGCAGGCGCTGTTGAGCCTCGTTGGACCTGGAGAACTGCATCGGCGCTTCGCTCTTTCGGCCGTGTATGCGATGGTTTCGACGGTAACCGACCATGATGCGCGCCGCAGGAAATTGCTGAGAACGGTTGATTCCGTGTCGGACCCGTCACCTGACCCCTAGTATCGCGACGTGATGTCTGCATCCCGAAGGGTGCAGCGCGCAGCGCTTGTCACGGGGGCGTCCACCGGAATCGGGCGGGCGATTGCGTTGGTGCTGGCGGCCGAGGGCTACCTCGTGTGGGCCATCGCCAGGCGCGCAGAGCTCCTGAACGACCTGGCCGCGGAGGCGCGCGGCCGAATTTGCGCGTGGCCAATGGATGTCACCGCCACGGACCTGGGTTCGCTCGTGGCTGCAGTCGGGCAAGAGACGACCGCCTTCGTGGCCCTGGTGCACTGTGCCGGTCAGATCGCGACGGCCGCATGTCGGCAGTCTGATGATGCACTCCTGGCCAGGCGGCTCTTCGAAGTCAACACGATCGCCCCCTACCGGTTGACGGCGGCCCTGCTGCCGCTGATGGCTCCCGGTGGGACGGTCGTGTTCCTCAACTCGACCCGCGGGCTCGACGCCGGGCCGGGCGTCGCGGAGTACGCCATGTCGAAGCACGCGCTCAAGGCGCTCGCCGACTCGGTTCGCTTCGATGCGAACGAGCGTGGGGTACGTGTGACGAGCGTCTACGGGGGCCGGACTGCGACACCCATGCAGCAGGCGATCTATGCAGAGCGCGGGGAGCCGTACGACCCCGAGAGGCTGCTGCAGTCGGAGGACCTGGCTCGGGTCGTCGCCTGTCTCCTCAACCTCCCGCCGGGGACCGAGGTGCCCGACGTCACCGTGCGGTCGGCGTCGCGGTACTAGGAGGTACTGGGCGACGCCGGGGTGCCGTCAGAGCTCGAGAACGACCTTTGCCGCGTGGAACGCCTCGGCGTAGCGGGACTTGCACTCAACCCCGCGCAGTCTCATCAGGCCGAGGAACAGCTCGTCATCCCACCAGTCCCGCTCCAGCTGCGACGCGTAATGCGCGTTGAGCAGGTCGACCTTGCGCCTGGCCTCTTCCTCCGAGAGGGCGACGTAGTGCGTCGGGGGTCGCAGGTCCGCGTCCCACTTCGGGATCTCGTACTGCAGGATCAGCTGGTCGCGCCACACCGTGCTTGCGAGTCGTCCGACGAGGCGATGGTCCTGGTGGGCGTCGTCGACACTGGGGCAGAGCACGAGATCCGGCTCGAACCGACCCGAGAGGTCGTGGAGGAACTCCTTCACCTCCACCCAGTGTCCCGGAAGGCGGCCGTCCGGAAGCGTGCCCGACTCGAGCTCCGCGCCCGGGCAGAAGGCGGGCAGGGCAGCCGCCGCCTCAGCCGCCCGCTCGGGTGACCCGGTGAGGATCGCGCCGCGCAGGGTGATGTCCGGTCGGCCCGCAATCTTGAGCAGCGTTCCACCGCAACCGATCTCGATGTCATCGGGATGGGCGCCCAGGGCAAGGACGCGAAGCGGTCCCGGCGGTGTGGTGAGGCCGATCATCAGCGGGGGCTGACGTGCTCGAGATGGTGCTCGCCTGGCCGCGATGGCATCAGGACCAGGTCAGGCTGCATGCAGACACCCCTACGGTTCGTGGCGAACGGGACCCATGGTGGCACAGCGTGGTGTTACATGGCTCCGAACGGCAGAAGCCAGCAGCGGAGGGTCGAAGCGGTGGACTTCAGAGAGACATCGATCCCGGGAGTGGTGGTCTTCGCGCCCACCCCTCACCGCGACGAGCGAGGCTTCTTCTCAAGGACTTTCGATGCCGCCGTGGCCCGGCAGGCAGGTGTTGACCCGGACTCCTTCCTCCAGGACAGCATCTCCAGATCCCGGCTCGGCGTCATCCGGGGGCTGCACACGCGGGTGGGGCGCGGTGAGGGGAAGCTCGTCCGATGCTCCTCGGGCGCGGTGTTCGACGTGGTGGTGGACCTGCGGCCAGGGTCCCCGACCTTCGGCCAATGGCTCTCCTTCGACCTGGATGGGGACAACCAGGTCTCGGTGTACATCCCGGCTGGCTGCGCCCACGGGTTCCAGGCGCTCGCCGACCCGGCCGACGTGGCCTACCGGATCGATCGGGAGCACGACCCGGCGGAAAACCTGACCATCGCCCACGATGACCCGGACCTCGCGATCCCGTGGCCTTTGGCGGCCACCATTCTCTCCGAGGCGGATCGGGCGGCCCCGCCAATGGCCGCACTCGGTGACCAGTTGCGCCGCATCGCGGCTAGGACACCCTGATCGTCGGCCGCGGGTGCACGATTCACGGCCTCGGGGAGAGTGATGACCTCGATGGGAAATTCGGACATTTCTGAATAAGGCGGACGACTTCTGAGGTTTGCCCGAATCCCGTCAGTGTCGCGGGTCACACTGCTCACGTAGCGCGGGGGCGTGGGCGTCGAGGGGTGGGAACTGCCGTGAAGGTGACCATTTTCGGACTTGGCTATGTCGGCACGATCACCGCTGCCGGACTGGCATCACAAGGCCACGAGGTCGTCGGTGTCGATGTCGACGCGTCGAAGGTGGAGCTCGTCAGTCGGGGCATCAGTCCCGTCGTCGAGCCGGGGATCGACGAGTTGGTGGCAGAAACCGTCGCAGCCGGCTTGCTCCGCGCGACAAGTGACGTGGCAGACGCGCTGGACGGTGCTGAGGTCTCGCTGATCTGCGTAGGCACTCCCTCCCTGATGCGGGGGGAGACCGACCTGTCATACGTCTCGCGCGTCCTCGACGCGATGCGCGACGCAATGGGACGGGTCCGGCCCCCGAGTTCCGGCGTGCACTCCGTGGTCATCCGATCGACGGTCCCGCCGGGAACTGGAGCGTCAGTCGTTGCGCCCGCTTTTGCGCCGGATCGGCTCCCTCCGGGATGGTCTGTGGAGACAGCCATGTGCCCCGAGTTCTTGCGTGAAGGCTGCGGCGTCGAGGACTTCTTCAACCCGCCCTTCGTCGTGGTGGGCTCGGAGGACCCATACACCAGAGAGCTGCTCGCAGAGTTGTTCGGCTTCCTCGACTGCGGCGTGCATCACGTGGACGTGCCGACGGCGGAGGCGCTCAAGTACGCGTGCAACGCCTTTCACGCCGTGAAGATCACCTTCGCCAACGAGATGGGGCGCGTGTTCTCCCAGTGCGCAGTCGACTCCCGCAGGGTGATGGAAATTCTCTGCGAGGACCGGAAGCTCAACATCGCGCCGGCCTACCTCCGCCCGGGGTTCGCCTTCGGAGGCTCCTGCCTTCCAAAGGACCTGCGGGCGCTGCAGCACCTGGCCCGGCACATGGCCGTCGACGTTCCGCTCATCAGTGCAACCACCGTGAGCAACGAGCTTGTGGTCCGCCATGTCGTGGACCGGGTCCTAGCGACCGATCACCGACACGTGTGCCTGTTGGGCCTCAGTTTCAAGATGAACACCGACGACCTCCGTGAGAGTCCCAGTCTCGAGCTTGCCGAGCGACTCGTCGGCAAGGGCCTCGAGGTGCGCATCTATGATCCGATAGTGAGGCCGGACCGCCTCGTGGGCGGGAACCTGCGCCATCTGCAGAGCAAACTGGCCCACGTCAACCGGCTGCTGGCTGACAGCCCGGAAGAGGCGCTGGAAGGGGCCGAGGTCGTCATCGTCGCGTCCTCCCACCCGGCGGTGCTCGGTGCGCTGGCGCGCTCGAACGCAGAAGTGGTGCTCGACACCAATGGTCGTCTGGGCGACCTCGTCGAACGCCTCCCGGGATACGAAGGGGTCAGCTGGTGAGCAGGATTCGCCCTATGCGCACCCGTCCGCGCGTCCTGATCATCGTCCAGAACCTGCCAGTGCCGTTTGACCGGAGGGTCTGGCTCGAGTGCCAAACGCTGACCGGTGAAGGCTACGACGTCACCGTGATCTGCCCCGCAGGGGAGGGGACCTGGGATGAGCGGGTCGTCGACGGGGTTCGCATCGTCCCTTACCGGGCCTACGCACCAGGCGGGTCCGCGGTCGGCTTCGCGCTCGAGTACGCGTACTCCTTCCTGGCAACGGCACGAATTGCGCTCAGGGAGCGGCGTGCAGGAGCTTTCGACGTCGTGCAGGCATGCAACCCACCCGACATCTTCTGGCCGCTCGCCCGGTGGCTGCGTCGTCGGGATGGCTCACGGTTCGTCTTCGACCACCACGACCTGTGCCCGGAGCTCTACGTCTCACGGTTCGCGGACGGGCCTCGCGTGCTGCACCGTGCGTTGCTGCGGCTGGAGCGCGAGACGTTCCGTGCAGCGGACCGGGTGGCCTCCACCAACGAGTCGTATGCCGCTGTCGCAACCGGCCGTGGGGGTGTCCCGCCGGAGTCCGTCACCGTCGTCCGCACCGGACCCGACCCGAACCGGCTCCGGCGCCGCGAGGCGATGCCCGAGCTGCGACGTGGCCGAGAGCACCTCGTCGCCTACCTCGGCGTGATGGGTCCGCAGGACGGGGTCGACATCGCGCTGCGCGCGGCTGACCTCATCGTCAACTCAATGGGCCGACGCGACATCTCCTTCACCTTCATGGGTGCCGGCGACTGTCACGCGGCCTTGGTGGCGGAGCGAGACCGCTTGGGACTGCAGGACTTCGTGGAGATGCCCGGGCGTGTTCCGGACGAGACGGTGGCCGAGGTCCTGTCGACTGCGGATGTCGGCGTCTCCCCGGACCCGCTCAACCCGCTCAATGACGTCTCGACGATGAACAAGACGATGGAGTACATGTCCTTCGGGCTGCCGGTCGTGGCGTTCGATCTCACCGAGACACGAGTCTCGGCGCAGGACGCCGCCCGCTATGTCGAGCCGAACGACGTCACCGCCTATGCGCGTGCCCTCGTCGACCTGGTGGACGACGCTCCGGCTCGCGCGGCGATGGGGCGCCGGGGACGGGAGCTCGTCGAGAAGCAGCTGGCCTGGCAGCACCAGCAGGTCGGCTACCTAGCCATCTACGACGAGCTGGTGGGTCGAGCGAGCCGCAGGCGCGGACGCACCCTGCCCATCCGCACGTCGACCGGCACTCCGGAGACGTCAGCGACGGGGACGCCGAAGACGTCGGAAACCCCGGAAACGTCCACGGCGCGGGAGTCGGTCGGACACCTCGCAGCCACGGAGGCGTGACCATGTGCGGGATCGCCGGCGCCTTCCAGCAGCCGGACGGCAAGACTGCGGTCAGCACCATGACCGACCGCATCGGTCACCGGGGGCCGGACGCGAGCGGCATCGTCGAGCTGGTGTCCCCCGACAGCGCGGTGGTCCTCGGCCACCGTCGCCTCTCCATCATCGACCTGTCCTCCGCCGCCGACCAGCCGCTCGCCAAGGATGGGTTGACGCTCACCTACAACGGCGAGATCTACAACCACCGCGAGATCCGGCGCGAGCTGGAGGCCGCCGGTGTCCGATTCACCACGCGCTCGGACACGGAGGTCGTGCTCGAGGCCTGGCGGCGCTGGGGCGCTGACTCACTGAGGCGCCTTCGCGGGATGTTCGCGTTCGCCATCCACGACGAGAGGTCCGGGAGCCTGGCGCTCGCCCGAGACCCGTTCGGGATCAAGCCCCTCTACGTCATGCCCAGGGGAGAGGGCATCCTGTTCGCCTCCGAGCTCAAGGCGCTCCTGGCCGCGGTGGGCAGCGAGCTGGTCATCGAGCCGGCGGCGATGGTCGCCTCGGCGCTCTACTACTGGGTGCCACAGGAGTACGTCCCCGTTCGTGGCGTGCACAAGCTGCCTCCGGGGACGTGGTCGGAGTACCACCGCAACGGGAGGGTGACGTCCGGAACCTACTGGGATGCCGCTGCGGAGGCTGCACGCGCGGCTCAAGGGCCAGCGGTCGACCTGCGCGAAGTGCTCACCTCCTCGGTGGAGGCGCACCTCGTCTCTGACGTGCCCGCTGCGTGCTTCCTCAGCGGTGGGCTCGACTCGAGCATCGTCACCGCCCTCGCCCATCATCGCGACCCCTCCATTGAGGCCTACACCATCGCGTTCCGCCCGGAGGACAACCGGCTCGAGGCGATGCCCGACGACGCCCGCTACGCGCGCCAGATGGCCGCGTACCTCGGGATGCCCCTCCACGAGATCGTGATCCGGCCCGACGTCGTCGAAATGCTGCCTCGCATGGTCGATGTCCTCGATGAGCCGATCGGCGACCCGGCGGCGATCAACACGCTGCTCATGTGCGAAGCGGCCCGGCAAGCCGGGGTCAAAGTGCTCCTCTCGGGCATGGGCGCTGACGAGCTCTTCGGTGGCTATCGCAAGCACCTGGCGATGCTCATGAGCGCGCGCTACCGCCGGGTGCCCGGGCCGGTCCGCTCGCTGGTCGGACCGACGGTGCGGGCACTCCCGGTCGCGTTCGCCGGCCGCGGACTGCGCACCGTGCGGTGGGCCCACCGGTTCCTCACCTTCGCAGAGCTGCCCGAGGAGGAGGCATTCCGCCGCAGCTACACCCTTTACGACCGGGACGAGCTGGCGGACCTGCTGGACCCGTCGCTCGCCGCGCATGTCGACGGGGTGATCGACAGCCACCGCCGCATCTACGAGGACAACAGCCTGGAGGACGAGGTCGCCCGCATGTGCCTGGCCGACACCCGGATGTTCCTTCCCGGCCTCAACCTCGCGTACACCGACCGGGCGAGCATGGCCGCCTCCACTGAGGTCCGGGTGCCTTTCGTCGATCCGGCCGTCTTCAGGGCGGCATTCTCGCTCCCCGCCTCCGAGCGGATCCGTGGTCGGCAGCAGAAGGCAGCGCTGAAGGATGCAGCGCGAGCGTGGCTGCCCGACGAGATCATCGACCGTCCCAAGGCGAGCTTCGGTGCGCCGCTCCGGGCCTGGGTGTCCGGTGACCTGCGGGAGCTCGTGGACGACGTCCTGATCGGTGGCCAGCTCGTGGCGACGGGTTTCCTTCGGAGCGAGCCGCTCCGGCGTCTCGTCGAGGACCAGCGCGCCGGTCGCCGCGACGAGGCGAAACAGGTGTGGCAACTGCTCAGCCTCGAGCTCTGGTACCGGAACGCCCGCGCTGCCGGTGTCTCGGTGGGCTAGCGAGGAGAGCCGGACGATGCAACGACAGAAGGCGGAGGGTGAAGTCGCATGAGGCAGGTGGCCCAGAACTACCGGTCTGGTGAGCTCGTCGTGCTCGACGTGCCCCCGCCTGCCTGCAAACCCGGGGGAGTGCTCGTCCGGACGACCTACTCGCTCATCTCAACCGGCACCGAGCTGATGAAGGTGAGCGAGGCGCGTCTCTCCCTCCTCGGCAAGGCCCGGGCCCGGCCCGACCAGGTCAGGAAGGTTCTCGACACCGCCGTCCAGCAGGGTCCCGTCGCGACCTATCGCAAGGCCATGAGCAAGCTGGACAGCTACACCCCGCTCGGCTATTCCCTGTGCGGCGTCGTCGTCGAGGTCGGTTCGGGTGCCGAGGAGTTCGCCGTCGGGGACGTCGTGGCGGCGGCCGGCAACGAGTTCGCCCTCCACGCGGAGCTGAACTGGATCCCGACCAACTTGTGCGTGCCCGTTCCCACCGGTGTCGTGCCGCAACACGCCGCGTTCGCGACGGTCGGAGCCATCGCCATGCAGGGCGTGCGCCGGGCCGAGGTGCAGCTCGGCGAGACGGCGTGCGTCATCGGCCTCGGGCTGATCGGACAGTTGGTGGTACGGCTGCTCGTTGCCTCCGGTGTCCGCGTCGTTGGGGTCGACACTGTGCCCGACCGCTGCCGCATGGCAGAGGCAGCCGGGGCGGTGGCCTGTGCAGGGCCCGACGACGAGGGGACCGCATATATCGAGCAGGTGCTCGATACGACGACCGGCGGCATCGGTGCCGATCACATCTTCCTGGCTGCCGGCGGGGGCAGCAACGGCCCAGTCGAGCTTGCGGCCCGGCTCGCGAGGGATCGTGCGCGGGTCGTGGACATCGGCAAGACGCGTCTCGACCTGCCGTGGAACGCCTACTACGAGAAGGAGCTCGACGTCCGTTTCTCGCGCTCCTACGGTCCTGGGCGCTACGACGACCGGTACGAGCTGCAGGGGATCGACTACCCGGTGGGCTACGTGCGCTGGACCGAGCGACGCAATCTTCAGTGCTTCCTCGACCTGCTGTCGACGGGCTCGTTGGAGGTCGGCTCCCTCGTCTCCGGAACCCATCCCGTCGTCGAAGCCGAGGACGTCTACGCTCGGTTGCGCGACGGAAGCCTCCATGGCGTGGGACATCTCTTCGAGTACGACGAGTGCCGTATGCCGCTGAGCTCGCCGGGTGCCCACGAGTCCTCCGCGGCGACGCTCCCTCCGCAACGCAACGGGCACGTCCGGCCGCAGTCAGCAGGGCCGCCGACGGCCCGGGCGCACTCGTCCACCCTGCAGCTCGGCTTCATCGGCGCGGGCAACTACGCCACGTCGATGCTTCTGCCGCACTTGGCGGCCGACCCCATGGCCACGTTGGCCACGGTGGCGACCACGCGTTCCCTGTCCGCTGTCAATGCACAGCGGAAGTTCGGCTTCGACGAGGCCACGACCGACGTCCGCACCGTACTCGACGACCCGGGCATCGACGCCGTCTTCGTCGTCACGCGCCATCATTCCCACGCCGACTTCGTGTGCCGAGCGCTCGAGGCCGGAAAGGCTGTCTTTGTCGAGAAGCCCTTGGCGCTGACGCGCGCAGATGTGGACCGGGTCCTCGCGGTCGTCGAACGAACGGGCAACGACCGGCTCATGGTCGGCTTCAACCGGCGCTTCGCCCCGCTGTTCACCCTCCTCCGCCAGCGATTCGGCTCGGTAGCAGGCCCGATGAGCGTGCGCTATCTGGTCAACGCGGGACGGCTGGACCCGTCGAGCTGGTATCTCGACGAGGGGCTCGAAGGCTCTCGATTCCTCGGTGAAGGTGGGCACTTCATCGACACCGTGAGCGCGTGGATCGGGCATGCGCCAGTGGAAGTGACGGCGCAACAGACGTCGAACGCCCTTGACCTCCATGTCGTCCTCCGGTACGCCGACGGCTCGTTGGCCACGATCACCTATGCAACGGATGGCGACGGCCGGTTCCCAAAGGAGACCCTCGACGTCTCCGGCAACGGGCGGAACGCGCGGCTCGACAACTTCAACCGAGCGACCGCGTGGAATCGCTCGGGCAAGAACGTCAAACGATCCCTCGGCCAGGACAAGGGCCAGCGCCACATGCTGCAGTCGTTCCTCCAGGCGGTCCGAGAAGGGGCGCCGATGCCGATCGACCTGGAATCCATCGTCGCCACGACGCGAGTCACGATCGCAGTCGGGGAGAGCCTCGCCTCGGGGAGGTCGGTGGCCCCATGAGCAGGTCTCTGGACTGGTACGCCCGCCGCCTCAGCCGGATGTCTCCGGCAGAGGTCGGCTGGCGGGTCGGCGACCGGCTGCGACAGGTTCGGTGGGCCGAGCGTCAGGTGCATCCTGGAGAGGCGTTTCCGCCGGTCCCCGGACTGCTCAGTCCCCGCGTGTTCGTGACCACGCTGCCGACGGACGCGCGGGCACGGGTCCCGCGTGAGGCGGCGCGCCTTGTCGTTGCCGCCGCCGACCGGCTGCTTTCGGGTGACTGGGACGTGCTCGGCACGCCTCGGCGCGACATCGTGGACCCCGACTGGTTCTTCGACCCCGTCACCCGCAGGCGAGCCCCGGACGCCGCGCTGGCGTTCCGGATCGACCACCGGGACGAGCTGGTCACGGGCAACGTCAAGTCGGTGTGGGAACTCTCCCGTCACCACCACCTCACCGTGCTCGCGGCCGCGTGGTGGCTCACGAGTGACGCCAGGTACGCCGAGCTCGTTGCGGCCCAGCTCCGCTCGTGGTGGACGGGCAACCCGTTCCTGTCCGGCATCCACTGGACGAGCGGGATCGAGCTCGGAGTGCGGCTCACGAGCTGGGTATGGGTGCGCCGGTTGCTGGACGACTGGCCGGGCGTCAGCGACCTCTTCGAGGACAACCCCCAGGCCCTCGCGCAGCTGCACTGGCACCAGGAGCACCTTGCGGCGTTCCGGAGCCGGGGCTCGTCAGCAAACAACCACGCCATCGCGGAATCCGTGGGGCGACTGGCGGCGGCGTGTGCCTTTCCATGGTTCGCCGAGAGCGAGGGGTGGCGCCAAGACGCCTCCCGGGAACTGGAGCGAGAGCTGGCGGCCAACACTTTCCCCAGTGGCGTCAACCAAGAGCTCGCCACCGACTACCACCGGTTCGTCACCGAGCTTGGGCTGGTTGCCGTCCTGGAGGCGGAGGCCGCGGGGCACCCGCTGGGCGAAGAGACCCGCATTCTGCTCGCGCGATCTCTCGACGCCGCCGCCGCCATGCTCGACGTGGCGGGCCGTCCGCCGCGGCAGGGAGACGGAGACGAGGGCAGGGCGCTCGTCCTCGATGACCCTCACGCCGATCCGTGGCTGGTCCTGTTGGCTTGCGGTGCGGCCACCCTCGGAGCCTGCGACTGGTGGCCTCCCGTCTCCCCGGGCGTGATGAGCACGCTCCTGGCTGAGGTCGTCCCGACGAGGGCGGTTGTCGACCGGCCCTCGGTAATACCCCAGGCGTTCGCGGATGCCGGGATCCACATCCTGCGCACGCCGAAGGGCGAGGGGCCCGAGATCTGGTGCCGCTGCGACGGCGGCCCGCACGGATTCCTGTCCATCGCGGCGCACGGCCACGCCGATGCGCTGTCGGTTGAGGTCCGCCACGACGGCGTCGAGCTGCTCGTCGACCCCGGCACGTACTGCTACCACGGGCAGCCTGAGTGGCGGAGCTACTTCCGGTCGACCCGTGCGCACAACACCGTCGAGGTCGACGGCGAGGACCAGGTGCACGAGGCCGGCCCCTTCATGTGGACCGGGCACGCGGACGCCGTCGTCGATGGATACGACGCTGACCCCGCAGGCCGGCAGAAGTGGACGGCCCACCACACGTCCTACTCGCGGTTGGACGCGGCGCTGCGCCACGCACGCGAGGTAGTCCTCGACAGCACGGGAGCGCGGATCACCGTCACCGACACGCTCACCAGCAGCCGAGTGCACCGGCTCAGGATGTTCTGGCATCTCGGTCCCGAGGTCACGGCCGAGCTCGTGGGCGGCGTCGTCGCCGACTTGAGGTGGGCCGGCCGGGACGGCCAGCTCGGCCAAGGGCACCTCGAATTGCCGATTGCGCTAACCTGGTCGGCCCACCGCGGGGAGACCCGGCCCCCGCTCGGCTGGTACTCAAGCCGATTCGGGGCACGGGTCCCCACAACGACGCTTGTCGGCGTGGGTGAGTGGTCCGGCATCCTCGACCTCCGGACCGCCCTGCGACTGCCCTGCTCCACCACGGCGGCAACGGCCGCCGCGACCGGCCGTTCCGTGGCCGTCGGGCACAAGCCCGTTGGGGGGATGCCATGACCGAACAAGTCGTCGATCTCGGGTCGACATGGGCGGTCCTGCGGCGCCGTCGCGGAGTGATCCTGCTGGCCGCCTTGCTCGGTGCCCTCGCGGGCGCCGGCCTGCTTGTGCTCTCGCCGCCGGCATACCTGAGCACCAGCGTCGTGCTGCTCCCGGGGGCCACCCAGGCTGGCTCCGGAAAGACCGGTGACTACGACGCCGACACGCAGGTGCTCATCGCGACGAGCGCCGAGATCCTCTTGCGGGCTGCGCAGCAGGTCCACCCGGAGCTGACGCAGGCTGAGATCACCGACCGGGTCTCCGCTGAGGCGCCGTCGGCGGCGGTGCTGAGCATCAAGGCCGCTGGGCCAACGGCCGTGCAGGCGGAGGACCTCGCATCCGCTGTTGCCCAGTCGCTCGTTGACTACCTGGCGGACACCAAGCACGCTCTGTCGAAGACGCAGCAGGCAACGCTGAAAGAGCGTCTGGACACGCTCAATGCGAGCCTGGCCAATGTGAACAAGGAGATCAAGAAGGTCACGGGTCGGCTCGCCGCTAAGGGCCGGACCTCCGCATCCGGACGAGCCGACGCCGCAGCCCTTTCCGACCTCACCGCGGTGCAGGCCTCGACGGTTCTCGACATCGATGCTCTGAAGAAGCAACTCAGCGGCGAAGACCTGACTTCCGGGCAGGTCTCCGCCGGCGCGAGCGTCATCCAGCCGGCCTCCCCGGGCAAGCAGTCGGATTTCGTGACGGATGCGCTCACATACGTCATGGGAGGCGCGGCCGCGTGCGCCCTGCTCGTAGCCCTCTACATCCTCATCACGAACCAACGTGATCCCAAGCTGCGATCTCGTGATGAGATCGCGGATGCAGTCGGCATCCCCGTCGTCGCCTCGATGCGGGTCCGGACGCCCCGTTCGACGCACGCGTGGAGGGAGCTGCTGCGCGCGTACACTCCGGACAGCCCCGACGCGTGGGCGTTACGGCAGTTCCTCCATGGTCTGGTACCCGACGCTGGGAAGGACAGCCCCAAGACGCAGGGTTTTGTGCTCGTCGTCCTCACGGTGTCCGGGGACACCGCTGGCTTGGCGGTTGGGCCGCAGATCGCGTCCTTCGCCGCGTCTAACGGGATTGCGACCCACCTGTTCGCAGCCCAGCATCACGAGTCCGCCACGACGCTGTGGGCCGCATGCAGCCAGCACCCGGAGCGCCACGACCTGCCTGGCGCCCTCTCGGTCACCACCGTCTTCGACTCCCGCATCCGAGCCGACCTCACCGTGCGCCTCATCGTGCTTGATCGCGACACTCCGGAACCAGACCCAGACTTCGTCGCGGGCGGAACGGCAGTCATCGCGGTGGGCTCGGGCTCGGCGACCCGACGGAACCTCGCCGACGCGGTCGTAGCCGCGGACCGGGTGGGACTGACTGTGCAGGGAATCATTGTGGCCAACCCCGAGCCTCTCGACCGCACCACCGGCCGGCTGGGCGGGGTCGAGTGGGTCAGTTCGACGGTCACACGCCCGATCCTGATCACCGCGCGGGGCCGCGCGGGAGCGGAAGGCGAGGCCAGCGCCCCGGGCGCCGGCGGCCAACATCGTCCGATCGAGGGCAGGAGTCCACGGTGAACGGTCCGACGTGGCGGATCGACGACGAGGACGGCAGCCCGGAGATCACCGGTACCCCGCGACCACTCCTGGTCACGGGGCGGGCCCTACGGGACGCATTGGCACGCACGTGGCGTATCTGGGTCAGCGCGACGATCATCGGTGGGGTCGTGGGCGTCATGGCAGTGCTTGGACTGCCCAGCTCTGCGTCCGCGTCGACCACCTTGCTCATGGTGCACCCCGTCCCCGGTGACTCGGCGATGAAGACCGACCTGAGCCTGCTCCAGACTCGAGCCGTGGCTTCGCGGGTCCTCTCCGACCTCGATCTCCAGGAGTCGCCGGAGGCGCTCCTGTCGACGGTAACGGTCACGCCAGTGACCGACCAGATCCTGTCCCTGACAGTGAGTGGTCCAGACCAGGCCTCAGCGGTCGCGCGGGCGACCTCGCTCGTGAACCACTTTCTCGAGTTCCGTGCCACGCAGATGCGGAAAGTCTCGGATGGGCTCATTGACGGCCTCGAGAACAGAATCGCCGACCTCAAGTCCCAGGTGGACGCACTCACCCGTGAGTACGACCGTCTCTCCAGCGCGACGAAGTTGGACGACGTACGCGCGAGCGACATCCTTGCTGCTCGTGCCACTTTGGCGAACCAGATCACGCTCAGACAGAGTGACGTCGAGGAGGCCAGCCTGCAGACCGACGCGGCGATCACGGCCACCCACGTCATCGATGCCCCGCGGGCTCAATCCCCTGGGCTCAAACGGCAACTGGTGCTCTTCGCGGCCTCGGGAGCCCTCCTCGGCGGCGCCCTGAGTGTCGGGATCATCCTCTTCCGAGCCCTGACCTCTGACCGGCTTCGCCAGCGCCGCGAGGTGGCGACGGCACTGGGGGTCCCCATTCGTGTGGGCGTCGGCCCGATCTCCTCACGCGGGTTCTTGGGACGGACTGAGGGAGCCGTTCTCTCCTGGGTAGCCCGCCCATGGGGACGCTCCACATCCGGGACCAGTCCCATGACCGCCGCCCAGCAGAACCCACCGCGTGGGCTCGATCGTCGTCGGCGCAGGAACCTCGAGGCGCTCGTCCAAGGCTTCGAGTCAGCTCTGCCGCCGCGTCTCATGAACGGATCGCGGACGAGAAGCGGCGGGGATGACCACGGCCACTCCGGCAGGCGCTCAGCACCGGCCACGCTGGGCCTCGCAGCGGTGGACCGCGCCGATACAGCCGCGGTCGTCCTTCGCGCGGCCGGAGAGCGGATGGCCGAGCGAGGCGTCCCAGTCCTTCTCGTCGACCTCTCCTCCACGGGCGCGCTCGCCTCCGGCCGCGGTCTCTCGGAGCCCTCCGATGCAGCCAAAGCCGGGCCGCGCATCTACCGTCCAGAGGGCGATCCAGCTCTGAGCTACGGTCCCCGACGCACCAGGGGGTACCCCGACCGGGGCCTCGAGGATATTGGCGAGCTGGGCGCTGCCTGGTATGAGGCGGATCTCGTCCTCGTTCTCGTCGAGGTCGACCCAGGTATCCACCTCGAGATCTTGCGGACGTGGGTCAACCGGATCATCCCGCTCGTCACCGCAGGAAGGGCCAACAGCGAGCTGCTGTCCACCATCGCCGGCCTTGTCACGCAGGCCGGTCTGGAGATGCCGTTCGCGCTCCTCGACGGCGCCGACCGCAGCGACCAGACGCTCGGCCAGCCCGCGCCAATGGCCGAGGATCGCGACGCAGTGGCGGTGCAGCCGTCATGACGGTGCCGCCGCCGGCGCCACTCGCGCCTCCTGTCGGGGTCAGGCCCCGCGCACTTCGCACGGACGCCAGGAAGATACCGCGGCTCGTGCTGGCGGCCTGGCTGGCGCTCTTCGTCAACGTCCTCGCGCCGGGAGGGAACCCGACGGTCATCCCCATCCCGCGACCGCTCTTCCAGGCGGTCGCCCAGGGGTCCCTCGTCCTCGCCCTGGCGTTTGCGCTTCTCGCCAACCGCCGCCTCGTCGTGCGCCCGAACCTTTTCATGACGCTGCTCACCGCCCTGGCGCTGAGCTCGCTCGCCATCTCGCTCCACAACCAGTTCGTTGTGGGATCGGTCTACCGTGGTGTCCGCCTCCTGGCCTTTGTGGCCTGCCTCTGGCTGCTGACCCCGTGGTGGGGGCGTCGTGACCTCGTCCTCCTCCGCGCGCACCGGGTGGCGATGTGGGCAATTCTCGCCCTCGTCCTGGTTGGTACGGCAATTGCTCCCGGCAAGGCGTTCGCCTTCGAGGGCCGACTCTCGGGGACGATCTGGCCGGTTCCCCCGACCCAGGTGGCCCACTACGCCGCCGTGTTGTTCGGGACTTCAGCCATCTTGTGGATGTGCCGAGTCATCACCGGTCGCCACGCTCTCGTCGCCGTGGCCGCAAGCACGATTGCGCTCATCGGCACGCACACCCGGACGGCCCTGCTCGGGGCCGCTATCGGCGTCGCGCTCGCCTCGGCCAGCTTGTTCCTCGGCCACGCACGCGTGCGCAGGGTCTCGGTCTCCACGGTGGTGGGCATCATCGTCGCCACCGCGGCCTTCGCGCCCCAGATCGTCTCCTGGCTCTCGCGCGGTCAGACGGTCGAGGACGCGGCACAGCTGACCGGGCGCACCAAGGTCTGGTCCGACGTGTTCGCCACACCCCGTCCCACCATGGATGCCCTGTTCGGATCGGGCTTGTCAAACAAGTCCTTCGACGGCCTCGCGATCGACAGCAACTGGGTCGCGAGCTACCTGGACCAAGGTTGGTTCGGGGTCGTCCTCCAAGCCGCCATGTTGCTCCTTCTGCTCGCGATGGCCGCAACGCACGTGCGGGGTCCCCGCCGCGCGGTCGCGCTCTTCCTCGTTGTTTACGGCGTGATCTCTTCGATCACCGAAACCGGAATCGGCGACGCCTCGCCCTACATCCTCGATCTTGTCGTCGCAGCTTCCCTCCTCAGCTCGCGTCCGACGCAACCGAGCCGATAATCGCGCCGAACCGAGGATCTGGCGGATCGAACGTCGGCCAAGCGTTGCCCACCCGTAGCCCGGGCACGTCCGGTTGGCCGGCCAGGTGGAGAAACCGCATCGCGACGGCGAATGGTTGGTTGCGACCGGGCCCTCACTGGCGAACCCGGGAACTGCGTGCCGTTCAGCGCCTTCTCGGCCCAGCCTCGTTACGCCAGTTGGCCATTGCGTGCCTCGCGGGCCGTGCTTGCCTTGGCCCCGCAGGCTTTTCGAATGCCTGGGAGCCAAGGTGCGGACGGATTTCCTCTACCTGATGGCGAGGAGGACGGCCTGGAGAGGGCTTGCTGTGCCGGTGTAGCTGGCTCCGCTCGCAAGGTGCGTACCGGCTGCGCTGGGACTACGGACGGCGAGCGTGGTGCAGTCCTTGTCCTGCACCTCGGTGAACCCCGCGGGAGGAGTGTGCTGAGACGCGGGCTCGTCGTTGCGGCCGATCCACACCAACAACGGGCTTGCGACAGTGGTCACCGTGGTGCTCGGGAAGGTATTGGAGGACGTGCTGGCGGCTCGGTTGATGGCCTCGATCGGATTGCCGCTCGGTGCAGCACCGGAAACCACGATGGCGTGGCCAGAGGACCACCGGCCACCGCTCCAGGTGAAGGCGTAGTTGCCGGTGTCGGGCGCTGTGAGTCGCTTCCAATAGACCCGCACGGTGTCGGCTCCGCCGTTATTGGCGCCCGTGTAGGTCGCCTGGAGGGTGAATCCCGTGGGCGCCGCGACCGCCGGAGCGCTGCCGCCCCACGTCGCCACGGCGGCGATGACGATGTCACCGGTGGTCGCGCCGGATGGGACCGGAACGTTGGCCGAGCTGCCGAACGCGTCGTTTCCGGTCGAGGAACTCGAGCGGTAGGTCGGTGGGCTCGTCGATGGTGGGGCGGTGACCGTCACAGTGACCGAGTCGGTGGCCGTGGCCTGCCCGTCACTGACGGTCAGCGCGAAGGTCAGCGTGGAGGCGGTGGCCGGCGCGGTGAACGTCGGCCTGACCGCAGAGGCGCTGGACAGGGTGACCGACGGGCCGGCCGTCTGCGCCCACGCGTAGGTCAACGGGTCGCCGTCGGGGTCGCTGCTGCCGGAGCCGTCCAGCGTCACCGTGGCCCCGGTCGAGACGTTCTGCGCCGGGCCCGCCTCGGCGACCGGCGCCCGGTTCGTCGGCGGGGCTGACGTGCCGCCCTTGACGGCGACGAGGACGGAGTGGAGGGGTCCCGCGGATCCGGAGTAGCTGCCTCCGCTCGCAACCTGTGTGCCACCGGAGGTTGCCTGACGGTACGCAACGGTGGTGCAGTCCCGGTCTTGCACCTCCGTGAAACCCGCCGGTGGCGTGTGCCCCGACGCGGGTTCGTCGTTGCGGCCGAACCACGCCAACAGCGGAGTGCTGAGCGTTGACACCGTCGTGGTGGCGTACGTGGTGCCCGATGCGCTGCCAGCGTGGTTGATGGCCTCAACGGGATCACCGATGGTGGCCGCCCCGGAGACCGCCAGGGCGTGGGCCGAGGACCACCGGCCGCCGCTCCAGGAGAACCGGTACGTGCCGGTGTCGGGAGCCGTCAGTCGCTTCCAGTAGACCCGGACGGTGTCGTCACCGGCGGTGTAACTCGCCTTGAGGGTGAATCCGGCTGGGGCGGTGACGGCGGGAGCCGGACTGCCCCACGTCGCAACCGTGGCGACGACGACGTCGCCGGTTGTGGCCCCGGCAGGGACCGCCAGCGTCGCCGCCGTGGACCAGGCGTCGTTGCCCGTGGTCGAGCTGGAACGGTAGGTGGGTGTACCGCCTTGGGACTCCGCGGCTGCGGTGATGTCGACGGTGTCACTCGCCGTGAACTCGCCGTCGCCGACAGTGAGCCGGAAGGTCAGCGTTGACGCCGTGGACGGCGCGGTGAACGTCGGCCTTGCCGTCGTCGCGCTCGACAGGCTCACTGGCGTCCCGGCTGTCTGGGTCCACTGATACGTCAGCGAGTCCCCATTGGGGTCACGGCTGCCCGATCCGTCCAGTGTCACGCTCGAGCCCAAGGCCACCGTCTGCGCCGGTCCGGCCTCCGCCACGGGGGGCTGGTTGCCGGCGGGGAGCATGACGTCCCGGACGGTCTTCACCACAGTGCCTGACGCCGCGCGCGGCCCAAGCCAAGTGAGGAAATCGTCGATCTCCTCGTCAATCGGTGAATAGAACTCGTGCATGAGGTAGACGATCCACGTCTTGCCCGAGGAGGCCTCAGCGGCCAGGACGTCGTTCTTGAGCGCCTGCAAGCCCTCCGAGCCGTCGAGGCTGTCCCGTTCAATGCGCAGGGCGTATGGGTTGGCGGGGGGCGCCGTCTCGCGCCTGTCGGTGTCGATGGTGCGGGCGGAGGCATAGCCCGCCTGCTCGACCATGTCTTCCTCGGCCGGACCGTAGTAGCCAACGGGATATGCGAAGGACACCGGGCGCGGGAACCCCTGTGCCTGAAGCGCCGTGATGTCAGCCTGGATCTCGGCTCGCGCGGTTGCTTCATCCACGTCGGTCAGCGGCGTGTGATGGGCCGTGTGGCCTCCGATCTCGTGGCCGGCGCCGTAGATGTCCCGCAGCTGGGCCCACGTCATGACCCCGTTCGTGCCCATCAGTCCGGTGTTGACGTAGAAGGTGGCCTTGGCGCCGTGCGCGGCGAAGATGGGGAGCATCGGGTACTGGCTGACCCTGGCGTCGTCGAACGTGAACGTCACGATCACCTTCTCGTCGGCCGCCTGGGACGGGGAGGCGGCCAACCCGATGCCCAGACTGACGAGCATCACCGCGGCCACGAGTGCCGCCAGGGGTCGTCTCAGCGACCTGTACCGACCGGCAACGAGCATCTCCGTCATGGCTTCCCCGCTCTAACGTCGATGACCGAGCGCGTGCTCGGTCGTCTCCCCTTGGCAGCCCCGTCCCCCGGAGTCGAAGCGTGGACGGTGCGCAGTCGAACCGTCCTCTGGGGCCCTGCCCCGCACTCCTATGAAACACCTCGACGAGGCGGTTGTCCCCGAAATGGGGCTCACGAGGGTCGCCACATGTCACTGCCCTCGGTGTGAGCGGGCATGGCGGGAAGTCCGATTCCTCTGCTACTGCCACAGGCGCGCACCTAGTCTGGGTCCACGGATCCACGCACAAGCGCCAGGCGTAGGAGGGACCATGAGTGCCACACCCCCGCTGAGCATCGGGCTGCCGGTGTACAACGGCGAGGACTACCTGGAGCAGTCGGTCGATGCCCTTCTGGGCCAGACCTTCGGCGACTTCGAGCTGATTCTGCTCAGCAACGCGTCGACCGATGCAACCGACGACATCTGCAGGCACTACGAGCGCGAGGACGAGCGGGTGAGGTTCATCCGCCAACCCGTCAACGTCGGCGCCGCCCCGAACCACACCGACGTCTTCCATCAGGCGCGAGCCCCGCTGTTCAAGTGGGCCTCAGGTGATGATCTCTATGCGCGTGACCTCCTCGAACGCTGCGTGCAAGTGCTCGAGGACCGACCGGAGGTCGTGCTCGCACACTCGCTGACTGCAGCGATCGACGAGGACAACAACCTCATACAGGCGCTCGAGTACCCGCTGGCCACCGATGACCCGCGACCGGCACGACGGCTGGAGAGCCTGCTCTTCGGTGGTGATGCCGCGCCCGGGGCGGTGGCCGCCGACGACTTCTACGGGATCATCCGCTCCGACGTGCTACGGCGTGTACGTCCTCACGGCAGCTTTTACCACGCCGACCAGACCTTCATGTCGGAGCTGGCGCTGCTCGGGCCGTTCGCGATCGTCCCCGACTGGCTCTACTTCCGTCGACACCACTCCGGCAGGGCATTCAAGGCCAATCCCTCGGTTCGCTCGTGGTGTGCCAACCTCGACCCCGGGCGCTCGAACCGGCTGCGACACCCAACGGTTCGCCTGGTTGCGGAATACGGCTGGGAGAGATTCGCGCTCATCCACCGCAGCCCGATCAGCGCCGCCGACCGACGAGCGTGCTACGCGGTCACCGCTCGCTGGATGGGCACCCGTGTCACCCGTCGCCTGCGTGGCGCCCACCGTGACGAGTTCGCCAGTCCTCAGGCGGTGCTCGAGAACCCCGTCGTCGACGTGCGGGAGGTCGTCGCCCGTCAGCGGGGCGCCCTGTGACCGCTGGGCAAGAGCCCGTGCCCTCCAGGCGGGTCGGCTTCTTCGGCAAGCTCGGTGCGGGGAACTACGGCAATGACGGTTCCCTCGAGGCGTTGCTCGCCCACCTCCGGAATCATCACCCCACGATTCCGGTCGACTGCATGGCCGCAGGGCCCAAAGTCGTGGAGCAGCGCTATGGCATCCCCGCTGTCGACCTGAGCTGGGACCGGGGGGGCCTGCGTTCCGGCTCTCGGCTCCTCGATCGGGGCCTGACTGCGCTGCGCGTGGGGTTGGGCGTGGGCGTCGACGCGTGGCGGATCGCCCGCTGGACGCGTCGCCATTCCGTGGCCATCGTGCCGGGGATGGGTACCTTCGAGTCCACGATGCAGGTCCGCCCGTGGCAGACGCCCTGGTCGCTGTTCGCCCTGGCAATGTCCGCGCGGGCGTTCGGCACCAGCCTGGCTGTCGTCAGCGTTGGCGCCAGCAACCCCCCGGACCCGATCACCCGCATCCTGCTCGCCCGGGCACTCCGGCTTGCGAGCCAACGGTCCTTCCGGGACGAGCAATCGCGCACCGCAGCATCCGAGATGGGCGTCGACACTTCGCACGATGTCGTGCTTCCCGACCTGGCGTTCGCACTCCCGACTCCACCGCGTTTGGGCTCGACCTCAGGCACCATCGGTATCGGCGTCATCGCGTGGTACGGGGCCGAGTACGAACGGGCCGGTGCCGATGCCATCAACGTTCGCTATCGCGCTGTGCTGCAGGACTTCCTCGGGCGGGTCGTCGACTCCGGGCACAACGTCCGGCTACTGGTAGGCGACGACATCGACGTCCCCGTCGCGATTGATTTGCGCGACGCCGTGCTGGCCGAGCGCCCATGGCTCGCCGCGGACGCCATCGTGTTCGACCCCGTGTCCACCCTCGGGGAGTACATGTCACAGGTGGTGGCGCTGGACGCCGTCGTCGCGTCGCGATTCCACAACGTTCTGTGCGCATTGATGTGCGGAGTGCCGACGATCGCCGTCGGCTACGGGGCCAAGCACCGGGTGCTGATGGAGCGCTTCGGAGTCAGTCGCTTCAGTCACGAGATCCGCTCGCTGGACGTTGATGACCTGGAGCGGTCGCTGGAGGCGCTCCTCGCCGAGGGCGACCGGCTCTCGCCCCAGCTGCTCGACCTGGCGGCTGCGGAGCGGCAAGTGCTCGTCGATCGGCTCTCCACTGTGGACGACCTGATCTCGTCGTCCCGAGGCCGGGGTTGAGCCAGTAAGGACCTGAGCCTGGGGCTCGCCGGATCCTGCGACACAGGGCAATTTGGCGGAACCGGCCTCCCGCGGAACCGGGACTATCTAGCATGGCGGTGACATCCCGCGGGAGGCCGGAGGTCCGTGTTACCCGGCGGGGAAACCGCGATCAGGGAGGGCGTGTCGTGGTGCAAGGAATGAGTGATGACGGGTGGCCGTCGACGGCCCGGGGGCAGGCGCACCGGAGGTCGGACCGCGTCGGATGGGTCGTGACACGAGCGAAGGGCCGACGGTGATGACCCGCCGCGGCGTCCTGCTCGACAGGGACGGCACGATCATCGTCGACACAGGCTACGTCGGTGCCGTCCAGGACGTCGTGTTCATCGACGGAGCGATCGAAGCCATCGCCCGACTCAATGCGGTCGGCCTCCCGGTCGCCGTCGTGACCAATCAGGCGGGAGTCGCGCGTGGCATGTACGAGCTGGCGGACGTCGAGCTCGTCCACAAGCACATGGTCGCCGAGCTGGCTCGGCTGGGCGCGCACGTCGACGCCTGGTTCTACTGCCCATATCACCCGGACGGCGTCGTCGCGGCGTTCGCGCGAACCAGCGCCGACCGCAAGCCGGCACCTGGCATGGCCGTCGCCGCCGCGGGCGCGCTGGACCTGGACCTCACTGCTTCGTGGGTCGTGGGCGATAGCGACTGCGACGTAGACCTGGCCCGGGCGGTGGGAGCCCGTGCCATTCGGGTCGGGGACGGTCGCGCCGACCGCGGACGGGACGCCGACACCGTCGCAGACCTGGCAGCTGCCGTGGATCTCATTCTCGCCGAAAACACTGCCGGGTCAGTCCCGTGGGCCGTCGCCGCCTTCCCGGCACACAAGTACCGCGACGCCGGGTGCTTCGCCGCCGAGTACTCGTCGGAGCTGGCCCGGGCGATGGGCACCGTCCCAGCTGGTCGTTTCGAGTCGGCGGCGCGGATCCTCGATCGCGCCTACCAGCGGGGGGCAACCGTGTTCTCGTGCGGGAACGGCGGATCCGCATCCATCGCCAACCACTTCCAGTGCGACCACGTCAAGGGGGTGCGGAACGGGACCGGCCTGCTCACCCGCGTGCAGAGCCTCAGCACCAACGTGGAGATCCTCACCGCGATCGCCAACGACAACGGCTATGAGAACGTCTTTGACTACCAGCTCCAGTCGCACGCTCGACCGGGCGACGTGCTCGTCGCCGTCTCGTCGTCCGGGCGTTCACCCAACATCGTCCGGGCGCTGGAATGGTGCCGCGAGAACGCCGTCGAGACCGTGGCGCTCACGGGCTTCACGGGAGGGCCGGCCCGCGAGCTCGCGACCGTCTCGATCCACGTGGACTCGGGCAACTACGGAGTGATCGAGGACGCGCACCAGGCGTGCATGCACCTCTTGGCCCAGTACGTCCGTCAGGCCAGGATGTCCGATGACGACGTCTCGACGCAGGTCTTCTGACTCCATGCGCGTCGCGATCAACCTGCTCACCGACGATCCCGACCAACCGTCGGGCGCGCACTGGTTCTGGAAGCAGACCATCAGCGAGATGGTGCCCCTGCTGGCGGAGGGTGAGGAACTGCACCTGGTCGTCAGCCCACGAATCCGCAGGGAGCACTCGGGTTACGGCCCTAACATCCGCTACATCACCTTCCCGTGGTCCAACGAGCGTCGCGTGCTGCGCACGCTGACCGAGCAGGCCTACGCGCCACTGCGCTTGCCACGATCGAGGATTGACGTCTTCAACACGCTCATTGCCCCGATGATCAAGCCCGCTCCCGGCCTCGTCGCCCACTTCAAGACGCTGCACGCGTTCACGAATCCCGGAGCCCTCAACCCCATGGTCCGGCTCTACAGGCGAACCGGGTACCCACACACCGCGAAGGTGGCGGACGCCATCATCATCAACTCCGAGAGCTTGCGCCAGGAGGTCGAGACGTACTTGGACGTCGACCCGGCCAAGCTCCGGCTCATCCCCGAGGCGGTCGACCACCAGGTCTTCCGGCCGGGTGACCCGGAGGAGGCTTCGGTGCGCCTGCAGCGCGAGCGTGGCATCGAGGGCCCATTCGTCCTCTTCGTCTCCTCGTTGTGGGCTTACAAGAACTGCGACGGACTGCTGCGTGCGTTCGCCATCGCTCGACGCGACCTCCCGGAGCACAGGCTGGTCGTCGTGGGCAGCGCCGCGGACGCTGGGTACTCGGCGGAACTGCACGCCCTTGCGGCTGAGCTGGGCATCGAGGACCACGTCGTGTGGGTGGGTGGTATCCCTCACCATGAGACGCTGCCGTTCTACCGCGCCGCAGCCGCGTTCGTGTACCCCTCGCACAACGAGACCTTCGGGCTGCCGATCTTGGAGGCGATGGCGTGCGGGTGCCCCGTCGTCACGTCCGACCGCAGCGCCATGCCGGAAACGGCCGGCGGCGCCGCCGTGCTGGCGGACCCCGAGGACCCCGCATCGATCGCAGCAGCCATCGTGTCCGCTTGCGGCGACCATGGCGCGAAACTGGGCGAGCTCGGCCCGACCCGCGCGGCGCAGTTCACGTGGGCTGCCACCGCCAAATCGACCCTCGAGGTCTACCGCGAGGTTCACGCTGCACAGGGAGACCGACGATGAGGGTGCTCGTGACCGGCGGAGCCGGGTTCATCGGCTCGCACACGACCGACCGCCTCGTGCGGGAGGGGCACCAGGTGACGGTGCTCGATGCACTCGCCGCGCCTGTGCACCGTGATGGCGTCCCCAACTACCTCACCCCCGGCGCCGACCTGTTCGTCGGCGACGTCCGCAACCGCGACCTCCTCGCCAACCTGCTCCGTCGCACGGATGCGGTCTACCACTTCGCGGCGTACCAGGACTATCTTCCGGATTTCTCGCGCTTCACCGACGTCAACGTCGTGAGCACCTCGCTCATCTACGAGATCGCGGTGGCCGAGAGACTGGATCTCCAGCGCGTGGTCGTCGCCTCCTCCCAGAGCGCGATGGGGGAGGGCCTATACCGGTGCCTTCGCGACGGGGAGCAGTTGCCAGGCATGCGCCCGGAGGAGGCGCTGCGCGGCGGGGTATGGGAGATCCCTTGCCCGGTCTGCGGCGGGCCGCTCGAGATGATGCGCACACCCGAGAGGGTGTCGAACCCGCAGAATGCGTACGGGATGTCGAAGTACGGCGAAGAGATGGTTGCGCTCAACCTCGGCCGCCGGTACGGAATCCCGACGGTGGCTCTGCGGTACAGCATCGTCCAGGGTCCGCGGCAGTCCGTCTACAACGCGTACTCGGGCGCCTGCCGAATCTTCTCGCTGCACTACCTTCTCGGCAGCACGCCCACGCTCTACGAGGACGGCGAGATGGTGCGCGACTACGTCAACATCCACGACGTCGTCGACGCCAACCTGCTCGCGCTTGAGGACAAGCGAGCCGTCGGCGGAGCCTTCAACGTCGGCGGTGGCACTCCTTACACCACAAGGGAGTTCGCGGAGATTGTGCGGACTCAGTACGGGTCCGACCAGCGGGCCCGGGTCACTGGCGAGTACCGCTTCGGCGACACCCGCCACATCTTCTCTGACGTCTCCGCGCTCGAGGCCCTGGGGTGGAACCCGCAACGGACACCCGCCGAATCGGTGGCCGAATACGCCGACTGGCTCAGGGGCATGCCGGGGCTCGACGCCGTCCTCGCCGACGCGGACGCGACGATGAAGTCCCTCGGCGTGGTACGGGAGTCGGACGGATGAAGGCCTTCCTCCTCGCGGCGGGACTCGGCACCCGGCTCCGCCCCCTCACCGACAGCGTGCCGAAGTGCCTCGTCCGGGTGGGGGGCCACCCCCTCCTCGAGCTATGGCTCGACACCTTCCGGGCGGCAGGGGTCGACGAGGTGCTCGTCAACCTGCACCACATGCCGGAGCAGGTTCGGTCGCACCTGGCAGCGCACCGGGGCAAGCCGCAGGTGCGCACGAGCTACGAGCCCACCCTCCTCGGAAGTGCGGGCACCCTCCTCGCCGGCCGACGGTTCATCGGCTCCGACGACGTGTTCTTCGCGGTCAACGCGGACAACCTCACCGACTTCGACCTGCGCCTGCTCTTGGCAGCACTGGAGGCGGCACCCTCGGCGCAGGCCGCGATCGCGGTGTTCCACGCGCCCAGACCCGAGGCCTGCGGCATCCTCGAGGTCCAGGGGGGGCTGGTGACCTCGTTCGAGGAGAAGCCCGCCGCGCCACGCAGCGACCTGGCGAACGCCGGCATGTACGCCTTCCGACGATCGGTCCTTGACGTCGTGCCGCATGGCGGCCCGGTCGACATCGGCACGCATTTGCTCCCTCGGCTCGTGGGGCGCTCGGTGGCCGTGCCGGTGGGAGACGCCTTCCTCATCGACATCGGCACGCCCGAGGCCCTGGCGCGCGCCCAGGCCGAGTGGCCCCTGCGAGGCATCGCGTGATCATCACCCAGACACCGTTGCGCGTCGGGCTCGTCGGCGGGGGAACCGACCTTCCGTCCTACTACCGGCAGCACGGTGGTCGTGTCCTGAATGCCGCCATCGACAAGTACGTCTACGTCGTCGTGAAGCAGCGCTTCGACGACGACATCTACCTCAACTACTCCCGCAAGGAGATCGTGTCGCAGGTCGAGGACGTCGAACACGACCTGGTGCGCGAGGCCATGCATATGGCCGGAGTGCGGGGTGGCGTCGAGATCACGACCCTCGCAGACATCCCGTCGGCCGGGTCGGGTCTCGGTTCGTCCTCCTCGGTCACTGTCGGACTGCTGCAGGCCCTGTTCACCTACCAGGGATGTCAACTGTCAGCCCATGAACTCGCCGAGCGGGCTTGCACCATCGAGATCGACAGGTGCGGGAAGCCCATCGGCAAGCAGGACCAGTACGTCGCGGCCTACGGGGGGATCTGCGACCTCAGCTTCGGCCCCGGTGACGCCGTCCACGCGGAGCAGATCCGCCTGCTCCCGGCTCAACACCGCTCCTTCCAAGACCAGCTCATGCTCTTCTACACGGGGATCACGCGCACCGCCGACACGATCCTCGGGGAGCAGAAGGCGAACATTCCGGACAGGCTCGCGCAGCTGCAGCAGCTCAAGGACCTCGCAGCGGAGGCCGTCGCGGGCGCGCGCGCCGGTCGGCCGGAGGTGGTCGGCATGGCTCTCGGAAAGAGCTGGGAAGCCAAGCGGCAACTGGCACAGGGGGTTTCGAACGGCGCCCTCGACGAGGCCGTGGAGTCCGCGATGAGCTCCGGAGCGACCGGTGCCAAGGTCACGGGCGCGGGGGGCGGTGGCTTCATCCTGGTCATGTGCCCCGTGGAGCATCAGGAGTCCGTGCGCACAGCCCTTTCGCCCATGAAGGACCTTCCGATCTCGGTCGACCCGTACGGGTCCCGAGTGATCCTCAACGTCCACCGCAACATCTGGAGCTGAGCGAGATGACTCGGGTTAGCCTCCTCGTCGACAGTCCGAGCAAGCGGGCCCACGGCAACGCCGCAAGCCGGCTGGCGGTTGGCCTCGTCGAGAGTGGAGGGGTGCAGGTCGACCTCGTCTGCTACAGCGACGACCCAGCGCCGTCGTGGCTTCCGGCGGAAGCCCGCATCCACCGCCTGGGCGTCGACCGAGCCTCGCGATCGGTGCCCGCGCTCGTCCACTACCTGCGCACGCAGCGCCCAGACGTGCTGATCACCCGCCAGGTGCACGCGAACTTCGTAGGCTTGGCGGCGGCGTGGATCGCCCGCACTCCGCCACCGCGGTGGCAGGGGAAGCTGCTCCTCGTGCAGGACCACTTGCCCGAGCTCACGCATGCGAGCAACCGACGTGACAACAAGTGGGTCGCGAAGGCCACGTACCGGTTCGCCGACGGACTCATCGCTCCCTCTCCGACCGTGCTGGCGAACACGATCGAGTGGTGCGGGCTGGACCCTTCCTCGGGGGCGCTGGTGCCCAATCCGATCCCGAAGTACACGGCACCGCTCGGTCCCCCTCCCCATCCGTGGCTACGCGATGGTGAGCCTCCGGTGTTCGTCAATGTGACCAACCTGCTCCCCTTCAAACGGGTGGACCTGTTGATAGAGGCCTTCTCCCGCGTCCGCGCGAACCACGACGTGCGGCTGCTCATCCTTGGCGAGGGGCCAGCTCGGCGGCCCGCGGACGAGCAGATCCGGCGGCTCCGGCTCAGCGACGACGCGGCGACCCTCGGATGGATCGATGATCCCCTCCAGTACGTCGCCCGCTCCTGGGCTCTCGTGCATCCCTCAGACGAAGATGGCTTCGCGCAGGTGCTCACCGAGGCGATGAGCGTCGGATGTCCCGTCATCGCCGCCGACTCCCAAGGGGGTGGCCCTCGCTTCGTGACGGACAATGGCACCTACGGTCCCCTCGTCCCTCGGGGGGACGTGGACGGGCTCGCGGAAGCGATGCGAACCATGCTGGATGGCGAGGAGCACGCACGGTATTCCGCGCTGGGTACGCAGCGGGCCGACATGGTCTCCCCGGTCGCCAGCGCTCGGGCGTTGACCGGCTACCTCACTCGGCGATTCGGGTTGCACGTGTGACCATCTGCCGCTGGCCTCGCATGATCGGCAGCCCGGAGCCGGGGTGCTCGCCACAATGACGCGCCGCGTCGTCCTCATCCTGTCCTTGGGCGCACTCCTGCTCGCGGCCCTGATCGTCACCGGCGTGCGGGCCGGGGACGGACTGGACCGCCCGACGCCCCGTGTCGTGGCGTCCACTGGCAGCCCGACGGCCGTGCCCCTCGATGGCGAAGCGGCGTCGCGAGCCGGTGCCACCACGGCGGCCCCGGTGGGCCGACCGGTGTGCGCGACCGCCATCCTCCGCTCGCCGTACGACTACACGGGACCCGCGGGTCCCTACCGATCCGGCACCCTAGGCCTGCCAACCTTCGGTGAGCCCGACACCGACTTCCCCCACGCCAAGGCTGGCCGGGTACTGCCGCCGGAGACCGCTGACTACGAGAACTGGCAGCTCGAGCCGGACACCGTCTACTACCTCGCTCCCGGAATCCACTACGGCAGCTTCAGCGCCAACTCCGGTGACGTGTTCGTGGGTGGGTACGCCGACGGCCGGGGCGCCGTCCTTGACGGCGAGTACCGCCGGTTCACAGCCATCGACAGCAACATCACGACGGGCGAACAGGCGAATGTCACCATCCAGTACCTCACCATCCAGAAGTTCACGCCCTACGTCGACCAGACGGCCATCAACCAGACCGGAGCTGGCGGGTGGCGGCTCCTCAACAGCACGGTGACCCTGAACGTCCCCGGTGGCGGCATGTTCGCCGCGACGGATGCGGTCCTCCGCGACAACTGCCTCACCATGAATGGTCAGTACGGCTTCCAAGCCTCCGAGACCATCCGGGGGGACTCGCTCACCGGCGGCCCCTACAACGTGTGGGTCGAGAACAACGAGATCAGCTACAACGACACGTGCGGGCTGTCCGGCCTCCTCCAGAACGAGGCGTTGGGCTGGCACGACCACGACCCGGTTCCAGAGAAGTACCGGAACCCCCACTGCGGGGACGTCGAGGGCAGCGGCAACCAGGGCGGCTTCAAGCTCTGGGCCACCAACGGCGTCATGATCCGTGGCAACTGGATTCACCACAACTGGGGAGTTGGCGGTTGGGCCGACACCAACAACGCCAACACCACCTGGACCGGAAACACCATCACGGACAATGAGAACGGCGGGATCTGGGAGGAGATCTCCTACAACTTCTCGGTCAGGGACAACTACCTCGCGCGCAACAACCTCATCGACGGACCGGACAACCCGGAGTTCCCCATGCCGGCCATCTATGTCTCCGAGTCGGGGAGCGACACCAAGAACGGCGGCGTCCCGGCATGCTCCATGCCGTCCTGCATCGCGTCCGGCATGCCGAGCTACCCGGACGGGTCCGTCATCGAGGGCAACACCCTGGTCGACAACGGCGGCGGGATCTTCCTGTGGCAGAACTCCGATCGCCACTGCAACGACGGGTTCGACGAGGTCTGCACCCTGACGCGTGGCGGCGCCAAGGGGCCGTTCAGCATGGAGGGCTGTGCGGCGAACCTTCCCGATGCCACCCTCGACCGCAGCACGTACGTGGGTGAGGTCACGGGCTCGCCACCACACAATTACTGGGACGGATGCATGTGGGCGACGCAGAACGTCACCGTCTCCGGTAACCGGATCGACTTCAACCCGGCGAACATCTTCGGCTGCACCGAGGAGGCGTGGCCCGCGTGCGGCGCCAACGGGATCTTCAGCCAGTACGGCGGGCCCAACGAAAACGCCGAAGGGGCAGACGTGCCCACCCAGATCACGTTCTTCCAGAACAACCGCTGGACAGGCAACGTCTACAACGGACCATCGACGTTCTTCGCGTGGAACCAGGGCAACCCGGAGAACCCGGTGAGCTGGGCCCAGTGGACGGCCCCCCTGTCCGACCAGATCCCGTGCACTTCAGGGGCGCAACGCAGGTCGGGGAGCTGTCTAGGACCGTTCGGGCAGGATGTCGGCAGCATCTTCCGCCCCGATGCGCCTCGGTCGCCGTCACCCAGTCAGTGAGAGATGCCGCAGCTCACCGTGCCGTGATCGACCCCGCGTCCTCCATGCCGGGGACTGGGCCGTTTCCTTCGGCTCCATGCATCGCACGGCGGAACTGCGCCCACCAGAAGATCCCCGAGGCGACGGCTGCGCCCAGGCTGGCCCACGTGGCACCGAGCGCTCCCGCGATCGTCGCCCCGATGACGGTGGCGAGGACGAACAAGGTGCTCTCGACGATCTGCGACCGAAGACTCCGGCGCGCCGTCCCCAAGGCGCGCAGACCGGTCGTCGCGCCCGTGCAGAAGCTGCTCACGATGACACTGAGGCACAGCGGGAGGATGAGGACGGACGAAGGCTCCCAGACCTGTCCCAGGACGACTTCCCCGACACCCCTTGGAAGAAGGACCCACAGGGCCAGAGCCCAGGCCAGCGCCGCCACCGCTTCTACCGATCCGAGCGCGAGGCAGAAGCGGAGGAGGTGCCCCCGTGAGCGGCGCAACCACCGCACCGCCTCCGGGACGGCGACCGTGCCGATGCCCATGAGCACGGTGAGCAACGGCCCAAGGAGGAGCTGCGCGCCGCGCAGGGCAGCTACCTCGGCAAGACCAGCGATGACGCCCAGCGCGTACATGCGCAGCTGCGTGCCCCCGCTCTGCGTGACGTTCTCGACCATGTACCGCAGTCCAAGGTCCCTCTGCTCCCGGAACCAGGTCCAAGCGCCCCCAAGGGCAGGCACCACCCGAGCCTGCCGAAACCCGAACAGCGCCGCCACACCGCCAGCCACACCCCAGGCGAGCACGACACCCAACAGGCTCTCGTGTTGCACCGCCACGGCCATCGTCGGCACCAGCGCGAGCCCCCACACGAGGTCGTTCACGCACGCCTTGTGGCCCTGTCCGGCAGCGAAGAAGGCGAACCGCCAGCTGTCCTGAAGCACAAGCAGTGGCAGCACGAGCCCCAGCCCGACCAGAGCATCCCCGATCGGGCCGGGCACGACGGCGCCGAGTAGCAGGCACGCCGCCCCCAGGACGACGCCGACCAGGATGGCGGTGCCAGAGGTGCGGGAGACCGCGGTGCGCCAATCCGCCACCGGGACACCGCTGAACCGGACAACCAAGGGGTCGGTGGCCAGTCCACGGGAGACGTTGAGGATGAGGCCGTACGTGAACCACGCCAAGGTGAACGCGCCGAACTCCTCGAGCCCGACGCTGTGCGCGACCACGATTCCGACGGCGAAGTTGGTGAGGCTGGAGAGTCCCTGGTCGATCAGGCCCCAGCTCATCCGACCACCGACGGACCGCACGGAGTGAAACAGCCCGCTCACCGACGAGAGCAAGCGGTCGCCAGTCGTCACAGCACCTCCACACGCGCCCTCGCCGCCGGGGGTGGCCCGGCCCCTCCTGCTTTGCCAGCATAAGGAGCGATCGAAGGCCAGGGAGCGTTTTGACCCACCTCGCTCTGGGTGGGTGGGACATCGTCGCGGGACACACACGAGAGCTGCGTGGTGCGACTTCCCAACTTTCTGGAAAACCCAACGCGCCTAGGCATCCTCGATGCACCATGAGTGTGCGCATGGGCTTGAGGGAGGAAGAGATGCGAGTACTCGTCACCGGCGATCGCGGCTACATCGGCCAGGTCCTCGTCCCGGTGTTCAGGACTGCAGGCCACGAGGTCGTCGGACTCGACGCCAACTGGTACGCCGGGTGCGACTTCGGCCCCCAGGCCTCCGGTTACGAGCAGCGCGTAGGCGACGTACGGGACGTCGATCCTGCGTCATTGGAGGGCTTCGATGCGATCGTGCACCTGGCTGCCATCTCGAACGACCCGGTGGGCCATCTGAACCCCGACGCGACCTACTCGGTCAATGCTCACGGTGCCGAGGTCATGGCCCGCGCCGCCAAGCTGGCTGGGGTGCCCCGGTTCCTCTTCTCGTCCTCATGCTCGCTCTACGGTGCCGCCGGCGACGCTCCGGTCGAGGAGAGCTCGCCGTTCAACCCGGTGACTCCCTACGGGGAGAGCAAGGTCAGGGCGGAGAACGCCCTTTCGGCACTGGCCGACGAGTCCTTCAGCCCTACGTACCTGCGCAATGCGACGGCATACGGCTCGTCGCCGCGGCTACGGGCCGACATCGTGGTCAACAACCTCACGGGCACCGCGTTCACGCGCGGAGAGGTCAGGTTGCAGTCGGACGGCACTCCGTGGCGCCCGCTCGTGCACGCCGCCGACATTGCGGGCGCCTTTCTTGCCGCCCTGCATGCTCCCCGTGAGGTCGTCCACGACCAGGCCTTCAACGTGGGACGGGACGAGGACGTGGTGCAGATCCGCGACATCGCCATGCAGGTCGCCGAGCACATGCACGCTCCCGTGACGTTCGCAGCCGGGGCGGGACCGGACGCGCGTGACTACCGTGTGAGCTTCGCCAAGATCAACGAGCTCCTCCCCGAGTTCAAGCCCCGATGGACCGTGGCGAAGGGGATCGAGGAGCTGGCGTCCGACATGCGGCGCTACGGACTGAGCTCGGAGGACTTCGAGGGCCCGCGCTATGTCCGGCTGGCACGCGTCCGTGAGCTTGTCGCAGCGGGTGCGCTCGACGACAGCCTGCGCCTGCGGACGAGTGAGCCGGTGCGATGAGCAAGCGACAATGCCGGCTATGCGGCGCAGAGCTCACCCGTACCTTCGTCGACCTCGGGATGTCCCCGCCCTGCGAGAGCTACCTGGATGCATCCCAGCTCGACTCGGGGGAGACGTTCTACCCGCTGCACGTGCGTATCTGCTCGTCCTGTCTGCTCGTCCAGCTCCCCGCCTACATCTCCGGTGAGGAGATCTTCAGCCACTACGCCTACTTCTCGTCGTACAGCGACTCGTGGGTGGCCCACGCGAAGCGGTTCGTCGACGACGCGGTGGACCGACTCGGATTGGGCGCGAGCTCGTTCGTCGTCGAAGTGGCGAGCAACGACGGCTACCTGCTCCAGCATGTCGTGGCCCGAGGGGTCCGCTGCCTTGGCATCGAGCCGGCCGAGAACGTCGCCGAGGCGGCTGTGGACAAGGGGATCCCGACCGAGGTCGTCTTCCTGGGCGAGGAGTCAGGGTCGAAGATCGCGTCTGTCCACGGCCCGGCCGACCTCGTTGTCGCCAACAACGTATTTGCCCACGTGCCAGACATCGTCGACTTCGCCAAAGGGCTGCGAGCCCTCGTGGCGGACACGGGGCGCGTATCGATCGAGATCCC